>NZ_CP183878.1:3325232-3633643 GCF_048572895.1 Psychrobacillus sp. BM2 | reverse complement strand
CGACAAACTTCCAACTAGAGGATCGTTCGATACAAGGAAAATTGCAACTAACTGATATGAAAGAGGAAGAACAATCAAATCTTAAATTATCAGAAGGACGATTGCCACAAAATGAATCAGAGATAGTAGTAGGCTATCACTTTGCACAAAATTTATGGACAGACGCAGAACGTGCAAAAGTAGAGGAAGGTATAGAAGAGGCAGATCTTCCAAAGGGTTATGAAAAGTCGATTATAGGTAAAACAGTTTCATTATCATTACAACCGCATGATTCGGAAAATGCGTTGCCAGAACAATGGGATTTTACAGTAGTAGGAGTAGCAGATAATCCAGCAAGAGACTGGATTGTAGACCAAAGCATTTTAATGGATAAATCATGGCTACCTGAATTGAAAAGTGCTTATGAGGCAAATACAGAAGAAGTTCCGGAAAACTTTACTTACACAACAACTAAAATCTATACATCTAGTTTAGAGCATGTGAAATCAGTAACAAAAGAGTTAAAGGATATGGGCTATAGCGTTTATTCTGTATCAGAGCAATTAGAGCAAATTGATGTGTTCTTTATGGCGTTTAAAATTGGACTAATCTTCGTTGGAACAATTGCCATTCTTATATCATCTATTGGTATTTTCAACACAATGACAATGGCTGTAACCGAACGAACTCGCGAAATTGGTGTAATGAAAGCGATTGGAGCTAGCCCGAAACTAATTCAACGATTGTTCTTAATGGAAAGCGCATGGATTGGAATAATTGGTACTGTGCTTGCGGTTATTATTTCATACGCAGTGAGTTTCCTAGCTAACTGGCTACTCCCGATGGTTGTTGGAGCAGCTTTAGGGGAGGATGAATTCCAAGATTTATCTATAACGTTTTCGTTAATCCCTTGGCAGCTAGTGGTCCTAGCTTCAGCTATTAGTATCGGAGTCGCAATGGTTTCTGGTTGGAGACCAGCTCGCAAAGCAACTAAAATTGATGTGATTCAAGCATTACGTCAGGAATTATAAAAGAAAAGAGTGACCAATGAGTGTCTTAAGATACTTTTTGGCCACTCCTTTTTTAAAGCTTAAAAAAGTATATGCCCTATGAATACTGAATTCATGAAACTTAAGAGAACAAACACTCCTATGATTTTCGTTTCAGGTGGACACTCTCCGCGGGCATAGCTTCAGCCTCCTCGCTGGAAAACATATGCTCCTGCGGTTACTCGTCGCAAAGCATATCGCTTAGATAATAAGATTAGCTCCAGTTAATGTAGGGATAAAATGATTTGAAATCGCTGATGAAGTAGAAATACTGTTATTCAATGATAGATGGTGGTAGACAATTTTCTTATACTAGTGGAAATAAAGAGAAATAGTAAGTATTTACTAAATAAAGTAGCGATATAGCGAACGAAATTGCATCTTCGAGAGCTTACTCTATGAATTAGATAGTATCTTTTCTCTAGTTATCCAATAACGCACTAATCTGTTTCTAAGCGTTGTAGAAGGGCGACGGACAGACGAACGCCATAAGGTTACCAGCATCTCTAAAAATTCACGCGGTGATAATATAAGCGACAAGTTCTGTCCAAAGCACTTCGGAAACGATAGAAACAGGTATTGGACTTAAACTGGGCGTTTTTTTGCTCAGTTTTTCTTATCCTGAAATCGAAAAATAAGCGATAAAAAGTACAAAAACCACTATTGCATTTATTAAATTATATTTAGTTCTAGAAATCGTTTGATCGAATCTTCCAGATTTCTTTATAAATACAATACCAAGATAGGTTATGAAAATCGCTAAAAACAATGCGAAAATAGGAGGCATTGCATAAACGCGAGCATCGATAAAGTGCACAATGATTATTGCGATCGCCATTGCTACACCATAAGCAACTTTTTTAATAGTTGGTTCTTTCATCATAAGATCCTCCAGTGGCATAGTATTTCAATCGCTATCAATTCAAATAATCCTTCAATTCATTCTCCAAAAACGGCTTTGCATTTAGCATCTGTTTAAATTGCTGATAACCTACCATTTGTTCGGAAGTAGGTTTTTTACCAGTTTTATAGGCACGTATTAAGATGTTTTTCGGTGTGTTTTCCATATCGATAAACTCGACTAATTGTGCCTCGTATCCAACCATATTCAAAATCTCTGCACGTATGGAATCCGTTGCTAAAGCAGCAAAACGTTCTTTTATCAGTCCATGTTTCAACATAATATCTAAACCTGGTGCATCTAGCTGTGTATTCAATTCATGCTGGCAGCAAGGTACACTTAAAATTACGCTCGCATCCCATTTAACAGCTCGTGCAAGTGCCATATCTGTTGCGACGTCGCAAGCATGTAAGGTAACTACCATATCCACAGCAGTTTCATCGTTGTAATCATTAATATCTCCTACTAAAAACTCTAACTGCTCGTATCCTAAATCATCTGCAATTTGTGCACATTCCTCAATTACTTCTTTTTTCAAATCTAACCCAGTGACCCGAATATCAAGTCCTTTCTCGATTTTTAAATAATGATACAATGCGAACGTCAAATAAGATTTACCTGAGCCGAAATCGAGAATTCTAACGGTTTTATCCTTTGGCAGGTAGGCAAGTGTATCATCTATAAACTCGATAAATCGATTAATTTGTTTAAACTTATCATACTTTTGCTTTTTGATTTTTCCATCGGGTGTCTGCACACCTAATCGGATTAGAAAAGGGTATGGTGTATGCTCGTCCAACAAATAATTCTTTTTTCGATTATGAGAGAGGTCTACTGTTTTGGCAGTTGTTACTTTCTCTGATTTCCACATAACTTTGTTTTTCTTTGAAAGCTGAGCTTGTACTTTTTCTGCTTTGAAATCTATATGAAGCTGACGAAATTGTTCTAATAGATCATCTAATTTTTCTGTAAATGCTTCTAATGCAATATTTTCATGCTTCAATATCCGTTCATATTGGTATTCGAGCTGGATATGATAGGTATTTTTTATCTCGATCGGTTTTAATTTTACACGTTTTACTTCATTAGATTTTGTGCGTGGTTGACTAATAGTTGCTGTGACTAACTGCTTGTTCAGTACTTGCTCGAGCAAGTATTCTTTCATTTCCTGAAATTCCATTAAATCGCCTACTTTTTCGTAATATACTTGGAAATAGTGTATCACATCAATCTCATTTATTATAAGTAAGTGTTTTGCCCGTCAGTCCGAACAAAATAGTAAGCATAGGACAAAGTAAACAGAAGAACGCGAACGGCAAGTAATCAATTGTTGAAACAGATAACACATCTGTGATGAAAATCCCACATACACTCCAAGGGACCAGGGGATTTACTACAGTACCTGCATCCTCCATCACGCGAGCCAGATTTTTGTTTGCTAATCCGACTTTTTGAAAATGAGCCTGGAATGTTTCACCTGTCAATAAAATCGATAAATATTGCTCTCCGATAAGTACATTCACTCCGATTGCGGTAAAAGCCGCAGCTGAAATAACCTTCCCAACACTTGTCAATAAACTCTCCACTTTCTGCAGTAAACTTTGCACAATACCTAAAGTAAACAACAGACCACCCATGCTCAGAGCTAGTAAGACAAGTGAGATAGTGAACATCATACTAGTCATTCCACCCCTAGAAAGTAAGGAGTCAATGGCTGCTATGCCAGTTTCTGATATATAGCCACTAAATAGGATATCTAATACTTCACTTGCAGAGTAAAACTGATGGAAATATGCAACAGCTATTCCGCTAGCAGAGGTCAGTGCAAGAGCTAAAATAGCTGGTACTTTTTTAAAAGACAGCACAATAAGCAAAGCTAAAGGCAGTAACGAATACCAATGAATCATGCCAGTTTGTATTAGACCATCCTTCAGTGTATTTATTTGTTCTAGTTGCTGCATTTCTTTGTTAGGAGAAAGCAATGCATAACCAATAATTGCGATAACAAAAGCTGGAATGGTCGTCCAACCCATATTTCGAATATGCTCAAATAGATCCACGCGAACAATGGCTGATGCTAAATTCGTTGTATCAGATAATGGAGACATCTTATCACCGAAAAATGCACCCGAGACAACAGCCCCGGCAGTTATAGCCAGTGAAATATCCATCGCACTTGCGATCCCCACAAAGGCCACCCCGGCAGTTGCAACCGTAGTTAAGGAGCTGCCGATGGCTAAACCAATGACGCAGGTAATTAAAAAGACAATGGCAAAGAAAAAATGCGGTGATATGAATTGAAAGCCTACATAAATAAGCGTTGGAATAGTTCCACCAATCATCCAGCTACTTATTAAAATTCCTATAAAGAAAAAGAGAAAAACTGCTCCCAGCCCCGTTTTAGAGCCTTCTATGAGACCTTCTTCCAATAAATTGAAGGGTACCTTTTTGATTAATCCATAAATGATTAAAAGTAAAATTGCAAACAATATTGGCATATGGGGTACAGCATCAAATTTTATAATACATACCGCCATAAAAGAAATGATTACTAAGATAAGAAATAGTGCCTCTCGAAAAGGAGGCGTAATTGTAGATGAAATTCGAAACATAATATATCCTCCTAAAGTAGTTTTCTCACTTTCGTGATTCAACGCTTTCAATCACTAAAGTAATTAGGATTTTACCATGTTTCAACAAACTGTCAATCCAAAAAGGAAATGTCTATTTCGTCGGAATTTTATGATAAAATAAAATTTAAATAAACAATCAAAGGGGTGATTGGTTTGTTAAATGAAAAAACAGTTGGAGAAATTGTAAAAGAAGCAGCAAGAAGGTTTCCAGATACGGAAGCGTATGTGTATCCAGAACATGGTATTCGAAAAACCTATAAGGAGTTTGACGAAGAAACAGATAAGCTAGCAAAAGCCTTTATCGGTATGGGTATTGAAAAAGGGGAACATGTGGCAATTTGGTCTGATAATAAGAGAGAGTGGTTACTGAGCCAATTCGCAACTGGCAAAATGGGGGCAGTTTTAGTAACAGTAAACACGAATTATCAAGAGAAGGAACTGGAATATTTATTGCAGCAATCCGATGCTACGACTCTCATATTATGTGAATCTTTTAAAGGAACTTCCTATTTAGATATACTACAAGCAGTTTGCCCGGAAATAGTTTCGTCGGAAAAAGGGAACATTCACTCAGAAAAGCTACCGCATTTTAAACGTGTCATTGTAATGAGTGAAAATGAATATCCTGGTATGTATACATGGTCAGAGTTACTTGCACATGCTAGTGAGGTTACGGATGAAACACTAGAGCATTCTTTAAAATCACTTCATATTGATGAGGTTATCAATATTCAATATACTTCAGGAACTACCGGTTTTCCTAAAGGCGTTATGCTTTCTCATAAAAACATAGTAAATAACGGACAACTCGTAGGAGATTATATTTATTTGACAGAAAAGGATCGCCTTTGTATTCCAGTTCCATTTTTCCACTGCTTTGGTTGTGTAATGGGAACAATAGCATCTGTCACACATGGTACCACAATGGTCATTATCGAACAGTTTGATCCAGGGAAAGTACTTCAAATAGTACAGGATGAAAAATGTACAGCGTTGCACGGAGTACCGACCATGTTCATAGCAGAATTGAATCATCCAGACTTTAAACAGTTTAAATTGTCTTCGCTACGAACAGGTATTATGGCAGGATCTATTTGTCCAATTGAAGTGATGAAAAAAGTGATGGATGATATGGGGGCAACCGAAATAACAATAGCTTATGGACAAACCGAAGCATCTCCAGTAATTACACAAACGAAAACAGATGATCCAGTTGAGAAACGTGTGTCATCAGTTGGTCAGGCACACCCAGGGGTAGAGGTTAAAATTATAGACCCATTAACTGGAGAAAGTACACCAGCAGGGGTTCCTGGTGAGCTTTGTACTCGAGGATATTTAGTGATGAAGGGTTACTATAAAAACGAACAAGCAACAATGTCGGCAATTGATGATAATGGCTGGCTTCACACAGGTGATATTGCGGTTATGGATGAGGAAGGATATATCGATATAACAGGGCGTATAAAAGATATGGTCATCCGTGGTGGAGAAAATATCTATCCAAAAGAAGTAGAGGAATTTTTGTATCAGCACCCTAAAGTTCAAGATGTACAAGTGGTTGGAGTACCTGACCCAAAATATGGGGAAGAGCTTATAGCGTGGGTTATCCTGAAAAGTGGCCAGCAACTAACATCTTATGAGTTAAAAGAATACTGCAAAGGAAAAATTTCATTTCATAAAATACCGAAATACATTGAGTTTATAGAGGCATATCCAATGACAGCTTCAGGGAAAATCCAAAAGTTCCTGCTTCGGGAAATGTCTAAAGAGAAGATTGAAGCATAATTCGAATTATTTCCTGGGAAATCGACAATTTTCATGGAAGAAACAGAGGAGAAACTAGTTTAAGTGAATGCAACTTTTCTAATGCGATTCAAAGCGTTTATGCTTGATTACTTGCTCATACTTGCCTATTTGGCTCTTCTTGCTATCTTTAATGTATTTCTATTTCCATCCATACAGAGTTTTTTTCATGAATCACTTGTAGTGGCACAGCTTACAGGATTCCTAATGGTGACTTTGCCAGTTTCACTTTATTTTATTATTTGTGACTCAGTGATAGGTGGCCAGTCATTTGGAAAGAGAAGAATGGGGATTAGGGTGGTCTCAGGTAGTACATGCAATTTGTCGTACTATCCTAAAATTTTTACCATGGGAGCTTTCGCATTATCTTGTCTATCGCCTAATTTATATAGGAGATGCAGAAGTTCCGTTAAATTACTATATCATTGGCGGTATTATTTATGCACTCATGTTTGCGTATATTCTAACCTCCATGTTTACTAAAAGGAAAAAGTCGCTTTATGATATTGTTGTAAAGACAAATGTTGTTAAGGTGGGACCTTAGTGCAGTGTGAGGGCATCGGTTTTTCCAATCGCTGCGCCATATAATTGGTATACTGATGAAAAAGTAATTTGAATGGAGGTGCTATGATGTATTTGGATCATATCGTTCATAGCGTAACGAAAAAGCCGATAGAAGTAGCTGAAGATTGGACTGAAAAAGGAATCCATGCAGTGGTGGGTGGTCAACATACTAAGTGGGGAACATATAACGCACTTCTTTATACGAAAACAAGCTATATTGAATGGCTTGCAGCAGAATATGAAGAAATTGCAAAAAATGCTAATCATCCTTTAATAGACCTTATGCTCCATGACTTGAAAACAAGTGGAGCAGGGTTTAATACAATTTGCATTCGCACGACAGCCATTGATGATCTTAGTAAACAGCTACAGGAGCAGGGTATAAAAACATCTGGAGTTCTACATGCTGAAAGAAAGACAACTAGTGGACTAGTGCGTAAGTGGAGAATGCTATTTGTGAAAGAGGATATAGGGGATGCCCTGCCTTCACCGTTCTTCATAGAATGGGAGGAAAGTGATGAGGAAAAATATCGCTTGCTTCAGAAGGATGGAACAATCGAAAAAAGTAATTTAGAGCTATCTATTACTGCCTGTGAGTTTCATGTTCGAAAACCTCGGGAAGTGATGGATAAGTGGAAAAGTTATTTTCAATTGACCGAACAGGATGAACAAACATTACTGTTGGAAAATACACGATTAATATTTAGACAAAGTAACAACATAAAAGAGCGGCTTGCAAGCATTGACATAGATGGATCTAATCGACATGAGGAAATCATTTATGAACAGGCAACCTATCGCTTTCTTTAAAGGAGAAAATATATGGATGAATTAATAGAAAAGGCAATACTCGTAGCTGTTAAATTACAAAAGGACGAGCATTTTGAATATGAGTTAGAAGAACTGCACAATTTAGCAGAGGCGTTAGATGTGGAAGTTGTAGGAGAAGTAACGCAAAATCTTGAACGGGTTACTAATTCCCATTATGTTGGTACAGGTAAGGTAGAAGAAATTAAGAACTTTTATGAGGAAGCCGATGCTAATCTCGTCATCTTCAACGATGAGCTATCTCCATCCCAAATAAGAAATTTAGAACGAGACCTGGATTGTAAGGTTATTGATCGTACGATGCTGATCCTCGATATCTTTGCTCGTCGTGCAAAATCGAATGAGGCACAGATGCAAGTAGATTTGGCGCAGCTTCAATATATGCTTCCTCGGCTTGTGGGCCTTCGAGCATCTCTTGGTAGACAAGGGGGAGGAACTGGCGGTGGATTCAAAAACCGTGGTGCTGGGGAAACAAAACTAGAGCTGGATAGACGTAAAATCGAGGACCAGATCGCAAAGCTCAAAAGAGACCTAGAGCATGCAAAGGATCAACGAGAAACACAGCGCAAGCAACGTAAAAAAAATGCAATTCCCGTAGTATCCTTAGTAGGTTATACGAATGCTGGTAAATCGACAATTATGAACCAATTGCTCAACAAAGTTGGACATATGGAATCTAAGCAAGTTTTTGAAAAGGACATGCTTTTTGCAACTCTAGAAACTTCCGTTAGACAGATTAAACTTCCAGACCAAAAGGAATTTTTATTAACCGATACGGTAGGATTCGTTAGTAAGCTCCCCCATCACTTAGTGAAAGCTTTCCGTTCAACATTGGAGGAAGCTCGTGATGCAGACTTACTCCTCCATGTTGTGGATGTATCGAATGCAGAGCATCGCTTTATGATGGACGTTACGAATGAAACACTTCATGCTGTTGGTGTAGAAGATGTTCCAACTATCTATGTATACAACAAATCTGATTTAGCAGATATGAAATATCCTCATGTGGCAGGAGATAATATTTGGATTTCTGCCAAAGAGGGAGCAGGAATGGATGAACTATTAGAGATTATTAAAAAGCATATTTTCTCTAACTATGTCCACTGCTCACTATTAATCCCGTTTGACCGCGGTGATATTGTATCCTACTTAAATGAGCATGCATCCGTTTCCTCTACTTCATATGAAGAAGAGGGGACAGTTGTACAAGTTGAATTAAAAAAATCGGATTATGATCGCTTTCGAGAATTTTTATTTGTTCAATAGAATTTTCTAATAAGAAAATATTAAAATAAAAAAGTTGTCTCCTCGGTAGCTTTCTATCGAGAGACAACTTTTTAGCTCAGATAAAGAAGTTTAACAAATAAAAATAGTATTTTATTCAAAGGGAAAGTTTTTATGTAGATGTTCTTATTAATAACAGTAAGCTTTAGTGGAGGATTTCGAGTTTATGTGGCTCTTTTATTCTTATTATACTAATGTCGCAGATTGTGAAACATTTAGTTTTATTAACCGTAGAATAGTAATATAAGTATCCTGGATTCGAATTGGAGGTAGATTATTATGTATGGTATTGAACCTATATTCTGGCTAAAATTGGTCTTTTTGCTTGTAATTTTTTCATTATTATTTATTATTTTTAATGCAGTTATGAGAAAGTGGTTGAAGGTTGAAAAGAAAAAGGTTTTTTCACATAACCATGTGAATGGCAAACACCAAAAAATGGATTGGACTATTAGAATAATCTTCATCATTTTCTTAATATTGGGCTCTTCAATTAATGTCACGCGGGATTATACAGAAAGAATCTGGTTCTTAGAGCCATGGTATATATTATTTGGTTTAATTATATTGTCCGAGGCTGTTCGAGCATTTATGGAATGGAGATATGCGGATAATAAAAACGCATACATTTTCACTTTGAGTCAGTTAGTATTTGGCATATTATTAGTAGTTTCAATATTAACAACTGACTTTTTTGGAATGGTTTAAGGAATTTTGTTCAGGAAATTTAGCTCTTCTCTGGTTATGCAAAGAAGCATCTACCTGTTTCTAATAGTTGTAGGAAGGTGACAGACAGGCAACCTCCATAAGATTACCGAAAAAAGTGAGTATTGGTTGGGACAATCGCCACAATCAATACTCACTAAAAATTCATTCGGTAATTCTATAGCATAAAGACTGTCCTAAGCACCTCGAAAACGATAGACACAGGTTTTGACCTTAAAGAACTGGGCATCTTATTTTGCTCGGTTTTTCTTATTCAACTAACATTAAATGCGCTGTTAAATTGAAGAGCATGTTCTTACCACGAATTATCCCTCTAAAAACAGGGCTTGATATTATGCTAGTGATTTATGGTGGAATGGACATTTGCCTTGAATTGGCTCTATATCGTCACCAATAAAAGATTGTTTCCATTCATTATGTGTTGGGTCTCCGAAGTGACCAATATCTGGATGTTTGGGTAGCTGATCCCAGGCTTCTACACGTTTGCGAACTTTTTCACGTGACATAATACCGCCTTTTTCAGTTCCCTCTAATCCTTCAAATATTTTGCGAGGCTGGAATCCAAGAACCATCGCATTTCCCAGATGACGTGTCTTTCGCTTTTTATATGCAGGAGCATTTCCGAACACGAAGATTGGCTCTCCATTAAATCGGAAATCCCATAAATAGTGTTCAGGATCTCGAGGACTGTCTTCTGGCCATTCCACTTCATCGACATCATGTAAGTATTGAAGAATATCCCAAAATTGCTTTCGATAATCGTCGATTGACCCCTCTTGCTCAAAAGGCTCAACAAACACAAAGAGTCCATGTCGCTTATAGTTTGGTAATTTAAACAACTTAAGAAAACCTTCTACTGCAGACGGTAGATTACTCCAGTCGTTTTGATTGATGTAAGCGTAGCGAAGCTCGCCTTTTAGTTCTCCACTCATTCCAAAAAAACATGGAAACGTTTTATCCGTTACCGTGTTATGAAAAGTTTCGTATTCTTTGTAGAGCCAACTAGGCAAGTCTGTTCTAGTATGAAAATCTTCTTTTGTTAATAAAGCAAGTTCTTTCGTTATCATACGATCTCCTCCACTATCTTTATTCACGTCTTTATCTGTCTAGTCTTTACCCCATCTTAAATTTCCTAAAACAACTATGTTCAAAAGAAATTAAATTCATAAAAAGGTTATAAATTGAAAAATGAAGGGAATAGAAAAGGAATGAACTAAAAAAGTGGAGGATGACTTATGGTAGAAATAATTCAAGATCAATCTCAAGTATATTGTCAAAGTGAATATGGCACGCTTCAAAAAGTTGTCTTATGTGAACCTCAATACATGGAAATTAAAGAAGTGATTAATGATGTTCAAAAAAAATATATAGATGATAATATTGACCGTTCTCTTGCTATTTCTCAGCATCAGGTATTTGAACAAACTTTACGGGATGCGGGCGTGGAAGTGATTAAACTACGACCAAGTAAAGACCACCCTGAACAAGTCTTTACTAGAGATGTTGGTTTTACTTTGGGCAATCGCTTATTTATTTCCAAAATGGCGAATCCGATTCGTCAGGGAGAAGAGAAAATATTAGCTCATTGGATGAGTGAAAATCAAATTTCTTATAAGAAGCTTTTAACGGATTCCATTGAAGGTGGCGATGTAATCGTGGATGGGAATCGTGTGTTTATTGGAATTAGCGATCGTACATGTATGAAAGCTGTTCAAGCCCTGCAAATAGAATTACCGGATTTTGAGATTCTACCTATTCCTTTTAATCCTAAATATTTGCATCTAGACTGTGTGTTCAATATTCTTTCTTCAAAAGATGCGTTGATTTTTCCCGATGCGCTTGATCCAAAAATCATGAATCTTTTGTCGAGCATGTATCATTTAATCGAAGTGAGCGAAAATGAGCAGTTCTCAATGGGGACGAATGTGTTGTCTATTGGTCAAAATCAGGTGTTTAGTTTGCCACAAAATCATGGAGTAAATCATCAGCTGAGACAGCATGGATATCAAGTGTTGGAGGTTGATTTTTCGGAAATCATTAAATCAGGTGGGTCATTCCGATGCTGTTCAATGCCAATTTTGCGCCATTAAGAAAATGTCAGGTAGTATTTTATGTGGAGTAGATGTTATTTTATGCATTAAAAAGTGAGCTTGGAGATATTTCTCCAAGCTCGTTTTTCTATACAAGATAATATTAAACTTCTTGAAACTGTATATTATGCAATCTAGCAAATATACCATCCTGTGCCACTAAGTCACTATAGCTGCCATCCTCTGCAATCCCATCCTCTGTTACGACAAGTACACGGTCTGCATCACGAATAGTTGCCAGTCTATGTGCAATAATAAGTGTAGTACGATTCTCAGCAAGTTCCATTAAAGATTTCTGAATAAATCGTTCGGTTTCTGTATCAAGAGCCGATGTAGCCTCATCCAAAATTAGAATCGGCGGGTTTTTCAGGAACATTCGGGCTATCGCTAGTCGCTGTTTCTGTCCACCAGATAACTTAAGCCCACGTTCCCCGATTTGTGTATCATAGCCTTCTGGAAGAGAAGCGATCATATCCTCTAAATGTGCCTTTTTGGCTGCATCACGAATTTCTGCTTCACTCGCATCTTTTTTACCGTAAGCAATATTTTCACGAATGGATCCTGTAAACAAGAACACGTCTTGTTGCACAATACCAATTTGGGAACGCAATGATTTCATCGTAATATCTTGAATGTTCAATCCGTCAACCGATATGGCACCCTCTTGAACGTCGTAAAACCTTGGGATAAGTGAACAAATAGTAGTTTTTCCTGCGCCAGATGGACCTACAAAAGCAATAGTTTCTCCTGCTTTGATCGACAAATTAATATTATCTAATACAGGTTTATGTTCATCATATCGGAAACTGACCTGTTTAAAGGTAATATCTCCTTTTAAATGCTGTACAGTAAGTGCATTAGGCTTGTCCTGAACTTCAGGATCCTGATCAACAAGCTCTAGGAAGCGTTTGAATCCAGCCATCCCTTTCGGATATAGCTCAAGTAGTGCGGTAATTTTATCAACTGGTTTGATTAACACGTTGACATATAACACAAAGCTTACAAGCTCTCCGTATTTAAGAATGCCTTTGTACGTAAACCAAGCTCCTACAACAAGCACGACCAATGTTACAAGACGAGTTAACATATAAATACTGGAATGTGTACCAGCCATCACTTTATAAGCAACGAGCTTAGCTAAACGGAATTGCCCATTATCCTTTTTAAAACGTGCTATTTCGAACTCTTCATTTGTAAATGATTGAACGACACGAACACCAGAAACACTGTCCTCTACACGTGCATTTACATCAGCAATTTTACCATACATATTCTTCCAAGCCTTATTCATCATAATGTTACCGTACGTTGCTACGATGGATAAAAATGGAACCATGACAATAGCGATAATTGCAAGTTCTGGATTGATATTGTACATTATCGTAAACGCTCCGATTACTGTCATAATCGCTATAAATAAATCCTCGGGACCGTGATGAGCAAGTTCACCAATATCAAATAGATCATTCGTAATTCGACTCATAATATGACCTGTCTTTGTATTATCGAAGAATCGAAACGACTGACGTTGAACATGATTGAATAGCTGCTGTCTCATGTCAGTTTCGATATTAATCCCGAGCTTATGCCCAAAATAACTTACAACATACTGTAGAAAAGTACTGAATATATAGACTATTAATAGTAGAATACTAATTCGTGTAATCATGCTCCAATCACCAGTAGGCAATAATTCATCGATAAACCATTTAACTGCTAATGGATATGCAAGCTCTAAAATTGCCACAAATACAGCACTGCTGAAGTCAATGATAAAAAGTCGTTTATGCGGTTTGTAATATGAAAAAAACTGCTTGAGCATTAAAATCACCCTTTCTTCCTTCTGTCATAACGACTATTATAACTAACAATTTCAAAAGTCGAAATAATTAATTTAGATTGAAGAGATAATTATTCCAATTTTTGATAATTTTAAGATGTGAATTATATTCTAGTTCGTTGATATAACTGCTTTTCTAAGAGTAAACTTCCTAGTTGAAAAATAAAAGGTTTTTTGACAATTGAAAAAGGGAAGTTTATAATATGTGTCTTGTTAAAGTAAGGACTTTAGGGAATTTCATATGTATTTTCTATAGTTTTCGAAATTAGAAAAGAGGTAAAAAGATGGCAACAAGAGAGGAAATAGTTAAATCCGTCCCGCAAAAAGGGTTCTTTGGTCATCCGAAAGGATTACTATCATTGTTTTTCACGGAATTTTGGGAGCGCTTTTCCTACTACGGAATGCGTGCCATATTAATTTACTACATGTACTACGAAGTGACGCAGGGAGGACTAGGTTTAGAGCGATCTACTGCTAACTCAATTATGGCTGTGTATGGTTCACTTGTTTACATGTCTGGGATTATTGGAGGTTGGATCGCTGACCGTCTATTTGGTACAACGAAAACCGTTTTCTACGGTGGTGTTCTGATAATGTTTGGTCATATTGTTTTGGCATTCCCTGGAGGTTTGACTACTCTGTTTTTATCGATGGCATTAATCATCCTCGGGACAGGCTTGTTGAAACCAAACATTTCTAGTATTATCGGCGATTTGTATTCTAAAGAAGATACTCGACGTGATTCAGGATTTAGTATTTTCTACATGGGGATCAATATGGGAGCGTTTATCGCACCATTAATAGTTGGAACAATTGGTCTAGAGTATAACTTCCATTTAGGGTTTGGGATTGCTGCAGTCGGTATGGCACTAGGATTAATCGTATTTTTAATCACGAAAAAGAAATATCTAGGGTTAGCTGGTACTTATGTGCCAAATCCAATGTCTAAAGAAGAACGTAAAAAAGTATTAACTAAAATTGGTATTGCTATAGTTATTATTCTAATTGTTGGATATATATTGATTCAACAAGGTATTCTAACGATTGACGGATTCATCATGACAGTCTCTATTCTAGGTATAGTAATCCCTACTTTGTACTTTATCGTTATGTACAGAAGCAGTAAAACAACTGAGGATGAAAAGTCGCGACTACTTGCATACATTCCATTATTTGTCGCAGCTATGATGTTTTGGGCAATTCAAGAACAAGGCTCTAACATTTTAGCCCAATATGCGGATGAACGAGTAGATCTAATGATTGGATCATTTGAAATTTCACCTGCCTGGTTCCAATCTTTAAATCCATTATTCATCATTGCACTTGCACCAGTGTTTGCTTGGATGTGGTTGAAACTTGGTGACAGACAGCCTTCAACTCCAAAAAAATTCTCGTTTGGGTTGCTCTTTGCTGGGTTGTCCTTTATCGTCATGATAATTCCAGCGTACTTCAATGGAACAGACTCTCTTGTTAGTCCTTTCTGGCTTGTACTGAGCTTTTTCCTTGTAGTATTAGGTGAATTATTATTATCACCAGTTGGTTTATCTGCTACTACAAAGCTTGCACCAGGAGCGTTTGCTGCTCAAACAATGAGTTTATGGTTCATGACGAACGCATCGGCGCAAGCTATCAATGCACAAGTAGTTAAACTTTATACGCCGGAAAATGAAATTATTTACTTCGGTGTCATTGGGGTAGTAGCTTTAGTTATTGGTTTATTACTATATTTTATGACTCCACTAATTCAAAAATATATGCGTGGCATTAAATAATTCCAAAATAATGAAACTTTTTAAGTGATCATCCCGTAAAGTAAGTATCTTACTGAGAAGGGATGATTATTTTTTATGAAAAAATGGACAGCACTATTATCGGTAGTAACCTTATCATTAGGCCTGGCTGCATGTAACGAAACTGCAACGCCGGTACAAGAAAAAGAGGTAACAGAAACTAGTAAACTAACTTTACATGAAGTTTATGACAAGTCCATGAAAGCTTCAGAAGAGTTAAAAAGCGTAAAAGGTACAATTGATATGAAGCAGACAATGACTATTCCAAGTGAAGAAATGACGCTGGATATCACATCTGTGATGGATATGGAATATATAATAGACCCTATGCAAATGCATCAAAAAGGTACAACCACTATGATGGGTATTGGTGAAGGTGGGGAATCTCAAGCGACTAAGATGGAGACTTATATTACGGAAGATGCAATGTATGTGTATGAAGGTACTACTGCACAATGGATGAAGTTTCCTCAGGAAATGGTGGACCAAATGATGGGTGCTGCGAACCAAACAGATCCTGCAACCCAACTGCAACCTCTACAAGAATATTTAGAAAAAGTGAAATTTGAACAAGATGATGAAAACTATATTTTAACACTTAAGGGTAGTGGTGAAGAGTTTACGAGTCTTGTGAAAGATCAGGTAGATGAAGCACTTCAAAGCCTTACAGCAGATGAAAATGTTAACTTAGACTTTACAATTCATACTGTTGATTACCTAGTTCATATTGATAAAAAGACATTCCAAACAAATAAAATGGATGTGGTTATAGATATGGATATGTCAATGGAAGGCAAAACAGTGAACATGAAAATAGACGCTAAAACTGACTTCTCTAAATTCAATGAAATAGATGAAATCGTTGTTCCTCAAGAGGTTATTGATAGTGCTACTGAAATTTAAATGAATAGTTAGTGTCTAAAAGACTATTGTAATTGTTGCGAAAAATCAACAATTGCAATAGTCTTTTTGAATTAGGGCTATAATGTAGTAAGATATAATTGGACTAAAATAGGTTGAAATGGCATATACGTGTATTGTCAATTGAAAATCATTTTCATTTAATCGTTGACATGAATTGTCAAGATGCTATAATTGGACTTGTGATTAATTGATAATGATTTTCAATATCGCCCTTTCACAAAAAGAATGACGAGGATAGTTATGAAAAAAAGATATCTTGTAATTGTACTAGTAGCACTTTCTCTCTTATCTCTCTTTGTTGGTGTTTCAAGCATTTCGCCAATGGATTTATTAGATTTTAACTCGGAAGAGACTGAAATTTTTCTTATAAGCAGAGTACCAAGATTAATCGCCATTATACTTGCAGGAGCGGGGATGAGCATTGCTGGTCTAATCATGCAAAGTCTTAGTAGGAATAAGTTTGTATCCCCTACTACAGCAGGTACGCTTGATGCAACTCGCTTAGGAATTTTAATCTCGATGCTTGTATTTACAAACGCAACATATTTCCAAAAGATATCCTTTGCATTTATATTCGCTTTAGCAGGAACACTGCTTTTCATGCAAATCTTGAATCGGATTAAATTTAAAGATGCAATATTTGTTCCACTTGTCGGGTTAATGTTCGGGAATATCTTAGCTTCTATCACGACGTTTTTCGCTTATAAATCAGATATTGTTCAAAATATTTCTGTCTGGTTACAAGGAGATTTTTCCTTAATATTAAAAGGCAGATATGAACTACTTTACATAAGTGTACCAGTACTGGTTATCGCCTATATTTTCGCAAATCGCTTTACTGTTGCAGGGATGGGTGAAGATTTTGCGAAAAATCTTGGTCTATCGTACAACAAAGTATTGAATCTAGGTCTAGTACTAGTCGCTTTAATCTCTACGACTGTTGTTCTGACGGTCGGAATGATTCCATTTTTAGGATTAATCATCCCGAATATTGTCTCAATCTTTAAGGGAGATCATTTAGAGAAAACATTACCGCATACAGCATTACTAGGAGTTATTTTCTTATTGATTTGCGATATTTTAGGCAGGGTAATTATATTCCCTTATGAAATTCCGATTAGCATGACTGTTGGTGTAATCGGAAGTGCAATCTTCCTATTCTTGTTGTTTAGGGGGAAGGCATATGCGTAACAGTACGAAAATGATGATATTAATAGGCTTAGTTTTAGTTTCTATAGCACTATATTTATTTCAAGGATTAAATGGAAGCTATGATTATGCATTACCCCGACGTGCGATTAAAGTATTGGCAATGGCGCTAACAGGAGTAGCAATAGCATATTCAACTGTAATCTTTCAAACAATTACACATAACAGAATCTTAACACCGAGTGTAATGGGGCTTGACTCCCTATATATGCTTGTCCAAACGGTTATTTATTTCTTCTTTGGCTCCATGTCCATTTTAGTTATTAACAAGAACTTTAATTTTGCTATCTCAGTTATTGCAATGATTGTATTTGCTTTATTACTGTATAAATTTTTGTTCAAGGCGGGAAAACGTCCAATTTACTTCTTGCTGCTTGTTGGGATAATCCTTGGGACATTTATGGGAAGTATTACAACATTCCTTCAGGTACTCATAGATCCGAACGAGTTTACAAGCTTACAAAACAAATTGTTTGCGAGCTTTAATAATGTAAATGGAGATCTGGTTTGGCTAGCATTAGTTATTATTACTTTAACGGTTATATATGGCTGGCGAAGCATACGAGAATTAGATGTACTTTCTCTAGGTCGAGACAATGCCATTAACCTGGGTGTGGATTATGATAAAATCGTCAAAAAAATGCTTGTTTTGTCATCGGTTTTGATTGCAACTTCTACTGCACTTGTTGGACCAATTACATTTTTCGGTCTAATTGTTGCAAACTTATCGTATCAGTTTTTTAACACATTCAAGCATTCTACACTAATAATCGGAGCAAGTTTGATAAGTTTAGTAGCTTTGATCGGAGGTCAATGGATAGTAGAACGTATTTTCACCTTCGAAACAACACTGAGCGTCATTATAAACTTCATCGGAGGAGTTTACTTCATCTACTTACTATTAAAGGAGAGTCGAGCTAAATCATGATCCAAGTAAAAGAGGTTTCTAAGTATTTTGCTAAAAAACCAGTTGTGGATAATGTAAGTGTAAATATTCAGTCCGGGAAAATAACTTCGTTTATTGGACCTAATGGAGCTGGAAAATCCACGCTATTATCAATGGTTAGTCGTTTATTGGATGCGGATACTGGTGAGGTTCTATTAGATAAATCAGATGTACGTAAATGGAAATCTAATGATTTTTCAAAACGCATTTCCATTTTAAAGCAATCCAACTATATGAATGTACGTTTAACTATTCGTGAATTAGTGGCATTTGGACGTTTTCCATACTCAAAGGGACGTTTAAATGCGGAAGACGAGAAAATGGTCGACCAAGCAATTGAATATATGAATCTAGGTGACCTTGAGGATAGTTATTTAGATGAACTTTCCGGTGGTCAGCGCCAACGGGCATTTATTGCCATGGTTATTGCCCAAGATACGGAATACATCTTACTGGATGAACCTTTAAATAATCTAGATATGAAGCACTCTGTTCAAATTATGAAAATCTTACGTAAATTGGTTGAAGATCTTGGTAAGACAGTGGTAATTGTTTTACATGATATTAACTTTGCTTCGGTATATTCGGATTTTATCGTAGCTTTAAAAGATGGTCGTGTTATTAAAGACGGACCAACACATGAAATTATTAACTCCGATGCGTTAAAAGAGATTTATGACATGGATATCCCTATCCAAGAAATGAATAGCTGTCGCATCTGTGTATATTTTAACTCATAAGAAAAGAGGAATAGAACAAATGAAAAACTGGAAATTAGTATCGATTATATTTGCTTTACTCGTATTACTTTTAGCTGCATGTGGTGGAGAAGATGATGTTAAAGAAGATTCATCCACTACTGATGATAAAGCTACAGAAGAAACAAGTGGTTCAGAAGAAGCATCTGTATACCCACTAACAATTGCTCAGCCTGAAGGATACGCTGAAGTAACATTAGAAGAAAAACCAGAAACAGTTGTAGTATTTGACTTTGGTTTCCTTGATACTTTAGATTCTCTTGGTGTGGACGTAACTGCAGTTCCACAAGCTAATGTTCCTACCTATTTAAACAAATATGCGGATGAAGCTGCGTACAAAAATGCTGGGGGAATAAAAGAACCTGATTTCGAAGCTATTGCTGCCATGAACCCGGATGTTATCTTCATCTCTGGACGTCAAGCGGACGCTTATGAAGAGTTAAGCAAAATTGCTAAAACTGTTTATGTTGGTGTAGATACAACTGACTACATGAATTCTTTCAAAGCAAATACAGAATTAGCAGGTAAAATCTTTGGTGAAGAAGAAAAAGCGACAGCAGCATTAGAAGAAATAGATACTAAAATTGCAGAAATAACAGAAAAAACTAATGGTATGGAAGAAAAAGCTTTAATCGTTCTTGCATCTGAAGGTGAATTAAGTGCTTATGGTGCCGGATCACGTTTCGGTGTGATTCATGATGTATACGGTTTTAAACAATCGGATGAAAACCTAGAAGTTTCTACTCATGGTCAAAGCGTTGCTTACGAGTACGTTCTTGAGAAAAATCCAGACATTCTATTTGTTGTGGATCGGGATGCAATTATGGCTGGTGAAGGTGAATCTGCTACAAAATCTGCAATTGAAAATGATATTGTAAACAAAACAAATGCTGCTCAAAACGACAACATTATCTACTTAGATCCAGAAGTTTGGTACTTGGCTGGTGGCGGTATCGAATCTGAAAAAGCTAAAATTGATGCTGTATTAGAGGCGCTTAAATAATACGTTATCAAATAAATTGAATATAAGTAAATGGAGAAAAACACTATGTTTTTCTCCATTTTTTTCTTCAAAAAATATAAACGTATGTGTTCCAAGTATTGAACAGTTCCAACAATAAGCTTTATCATAGCCTAGTGATAGAACCATTAAAGAGTAATTCCCTTCTTATTTAAAAGTATCCATTGTACATCCTTAAACTTCTAGCTTATAATTTTGTTAATGGATAGGGGGGATTTTGTGAAGAAATTGTTTTATCCACTTGGCCTAGTAACATTATTAGGATTTGCCGCACTTTTTTTATATCTTGAAACGAAAGAAATAATTCAGTTCGATTCTCAAATGGCACATTTGCTTGGTGACAATAGAGTAATTGGATTATTCCATTACCTAGGGGAAACTAAATTTATTGTTTTTATTATGCTCTTATTAATAGCTTTTTTATGGTTTCGTTCGAATAATTATCGTGGAATGCTATTTGTCGTATTTACAGTAGGACTTGGTAATGTGATGAATCAATTTATTAAAAAATGGGTTGAAAGAGAGCGTCCAGATGTACCACAACAATTAGAGAGTTTTAGTTTCCCTTCTGGACATGCGATGGTGGGAATATTGTATTTGTTTACGATAGCTTTCTTTTTAACAGAGCATCAATCGAACAAATTAATCCGAGTATTAATCTGGATAGGTGCTGTTTTTATCACCATAATGGTAGGGCTATCTCGAATTGCGGAACATAGACATTACGCATCAGATGTTTTGGCAGGGTGGATGATTGGGTATACTTGGTTTGTAATTGTGGCACTGTGGTATGAATATAGAAACAAAGCTTTTAAAAAGCATACATTGTAAAAACCTTTCCTCGTTTGGAAAGGTTTTTTTAAAAGGAGTGTATACATGTTTGAATTACCCGAGGAGCTTGTCAAACTAGGCATGGAACGTATAGAGGGATATCCGGTTGAAGGTTTTGTCAAAGGAAAGGGACCAAAAACCCCTAGTATTTTGCTCATAGGTGAAGCACCTGGAGAAAATGAGGCGATAAAAGGAGTACCATTTATAGGTAGGGCTGGTGATGAATTAAGTAAATCACTGGCAAGTATAGGTTTGACCAGAGATGACGTATATATGACGAGTGCTGTCCGAAGCCGGCCATATGTATGGAGAGAAAAAAAGGAAAAGAATGGGGAGCTAACACAAAGGAAGTATAACCGTCCTCCTACTCAATCAGAAGTGGTAGCACATGCACCTATATTAGATTATGAGTTAAAAAGTATTGTGCCACAAATTATTGTTACATTAGGAAATGTAGGCTTAAAACGACTTTTAGGAAAGGATGCTAAGGTATCCGTGCTACATGGACAATTACTTCAACAGCCAATACGGCATTTGAAATCTTTGGATTCGGCTGAATTTATATGGTCTACTGAAAGTTATTTGATAATTCCTACCTACCATCCTGCCTCTGTGTTTTACCGACCGTCCAACAGAGATTTTCTTGAACAGGATTGGATTAATATTGGAAATTATATAGCAAATAGGAAGTTATAATTTTTTAAAAAACGAGTTATAGTCTTATTAATTGATTATTTGTATACATTTGTATACAATGGTAGTTATGTATACAAACGTATACAAAGGGGGTTATGATATGAAAAGCGAATCACATCCTAGAGGTAGACATGGTCACCGTGACGAACATCATCGCGAAGGAAGACGTAGAGAAAGGCCCGAACAAGCAGAAGAAATTGAAAAAAAACATGGTGCCAAAACGTTTCGACGAGGAAGAGCATTAGCTTTTTATGATATGATGAATATGAAGTCTAATGCATTAAAGAAACAATTGGAAACCCCTGAATTACAGTCGATTAATCCAATTTTAGTGGGTGAATTGAAGGCAGTGGGAACATTAATGGAAGAGTTTGCTCAGTTATTTGAATTATATGAAGTAGAAGAAACTGCTCAAGAAGTTATTGATGAAGAAAAGTCAATTGATACGGAAAGCTTATAAGAGTGAAGTAGTTTAAATACTGTTAGAAAAGCTGTTATGCATTATAAATAGTATAGTCTCACTAAGATATATTTTAAATGGGGGAATGGAAATGTTAGTACAAATTCGTAAATGGACAGTGACTGAAGGAAATGCTGATAAAATTCTTGAGCGTTTTAAGAAAAAGCCAGATCAAGGTCCATCATTAATTGAACAACGTGAAGGTTTCATAGGGCGTGAGCTATTAGTGAAAAATGTTCGTCGCGGTGAAGAAGAGGTATTAATGATTGTTCGTTGGGAATCAGAAGAGGCTTGGAAAGCATGGGAAAAGAGTCCAGAGCATATTGCGGGACATAAAAATAAAATTAAAGAGCATGGTGGAAAACCACCACAGCCTGAATATGTAATCGCTATGGAGCATGGTAGTTACACCGTCGTGGAATAGAAAAGTAGCAGCAATCACGTGAGTATAAAATATATATAATAATCTAGCATTGGATTAAGTGTCTTAAGCACTTTTTCTAATGTTTTTTCATTTATAACTTAAGAAGATAGATGTTATCTTATTAAGTTATAAGAAATTTGCTAAGTGACTATAAGAGGGGAATGATATTTTCGTTGGTTGAAAAAAGTTGTGTTAAGGAAACATTTTGCGTATAATAAATTAAAATCGGTTAAAAAGAAAGAAGTTGGGTCAATGGATGGAAATGTAGCGTTTGCTTTGTTACTTACATTATTTGCTGGTCTTGCAACTGGGATTGGTAGTTTACTATCTTTATTGACATCTCGCACAAATACAAAGTTTTTATCAGTTGCATTAGGTTTTTCAGCGGGTGTCATGATTTATGTATCCTTGGTAGAAATTTTCGTGAAGGCCAAGGATTCTCTTGTAGCAGAGCTTGGAGCGACTAATGGTTATTGGATGACGTTAGTTGGATTTTTCGGTGGGATGGTTGTAATTGCAGTAATCGACCGATTAATACCTACTCTTGGTAATCCCCATGAAGTTAAAAGTGTAGAAGATATGGATGAGAAATTAAGCAACCCAGAGCATACGAAATTAATGAAAATGGGTGTTTTCACAGCTCTTGCAATAGGGATTCATAATTTTCCTGAAGGAATTGCAACTTTCGCATCTGCCTTGCAAGATCCCAATTTAGGGATTGCAATTGCAATTGCAGTAGCAATTCACAATATTCCAGAAGGGATTGCCGTAGCAGTACCTATATACTTTGCAACAGGAAGTCGAAAAAAAGCTTTTAAATTATCCTTCCTATCTGGTTTAGCTGAACCAGTTGGAGCGTTCGTTGCTTATTTAATACTGATGCCGTATTTAAATGGAGCAGTGTTTGGAGTAGTATTTGCAGCAGTAGCGGGAATTATGGTCTTTATTTCATTGGATGAATTACTACCAGCAGCGAAAAAATATGATGAAACCCATTTATCTATTTATGGAGTCGTTGCAGGAATGCTCGTAATGGCCCTAAGTCTTGTACTATTAGCTTAACGATGAAAAAGGCAGTGTAGATTCTCTTAGGAGAGAATAGCACTGCCTTTTATATTGGCCAATAACGTATAAAATCTTCAATCTGTAGAAAACTTTCTATAAGTCCTTACCTACTCCAGCACCTAACGAGTGCGTTCAGCGTCTTTTACCGAAACAATTGTTCCAGTAATGTTCATAGGTACCGCTACAAGTTCGAACTCAGGGAACTGTCCTTTTAGTTTAGAGATGAATTCCTCTTCTGTTCCTTTTTCTACAAGTGAGAGTAGAGTGGGACCAGCACCACTTATACAAGTTCCAAATGCTCCTGCATTTTTGGCTGCAATTTTAATATCCTTACTCTGTGGGATTAAATCAAGGCGGTACGGCTCATGAAATAAATCCTGTTCCATATAAGTTCCTGCTTGTTCAAATGCTTGTGATAGAAATGCTGCAGTTAACAAGTTTGCAGTTGCGCTAGCTTGTGCTGCCTCTTGACGTGTGTAGGTATCTGGTAGTGCTTTTCTAGCCTTTGCAGTTTTTAACTCAAAGTTTGGGATAAATAGCACAAATGATGCCTCTATATGATCCGCATGAAATACATTTATTTCTCCATTTTCTGCATTAGAGGAGATGGTAAAGCCTCCAAAAATCGAAGCTGCTGCGTTATCAGGATGTCCTTCCATTAGTGTCGCAACTTGTAATTTGTCCTGAGAGGTTAGTTGTAATTCCAAGACTTGATTGGCTAACTCTACTCCCGCGACAATGGCAGAGGCACTGCTTCCCATACCGCGTGCTAGTGGAATTTCACTTTTCACTTTCACTGTGCATGGAGGAAGTGAAAAACCATGTAACTCAGCCGTTTTTTCTGCAGCTTGGACAATTAAATGATCCTGTGTGTTTGGAACATTCGGAAGATTACCCGATAAATTTATGATTTCCCAATCAGAGCCTAACTCTACTTCAAGTTCTAAATATTTATCTAGCGCGATACCGATGGAGTCAAAGCCTGGTCCAAGATTTGCTGTACTTGCTGGTATTGATATACACCAAACCATTATGCCAGCACCTCCTCGATAAATGCACTAAGAGCTGGTGCATTGCTTTCCAACTTATGTGGCTCAGCAACTTTTACGTCAATTGCAGTTTGTGGATCTTTTAAGCCGTTACCAGTTAATACTGCAACTACTTTGCTTCCTGCTTTAATTTTCCCGTTTTTTACTGAACGTAATAGACCCGCGATAGAAGCACATGATCCAGGTTCTGCGAAGATACCTTCTCTGCTTGCAATCAGTTTATACGCGTCGATAATTTCTTCATCAGTTACAGCTTCGATAACACCATTTGACTCATCACGTGCTGCTTCTGCACCTTTCCAGCTTGCAGGGTTACCGATACGAATTGCAGTTGCGATTGTTTCTGGGAATTCGATAGGCTTTCCTTGTACAATGGCAGCTGAGCCCTCTGCTTCAAAGCCAAAGATTTGAGGTAGACCTGTTTCTTTTTTCTCGTTATATTCTTTGAACCCTTTCCAGTAAGCAGTAATATTACCTGCGTTTCCTACTGGTATTGCTAGATAGTCAGGTGCAGTACCTAACACATCACAAATTTCAAAGGCGGCTGTCTTCTGTCCTTCAATACGATATGGGTTGACGGAATTCACTAGGGTAATAGGAGATGTTTCGCTAATAGCGCGGACCATTTCAAGCGCAACATCAAAGTTTCCTTCTATTTGAATGACTTCTGCTCCATACATATATGCTTGAGCCAACTTTCCAGCAGCAACTTTACCTTCTGGAATAACGATAACTGCTCGCATTCCAGCACGAGCCGCATATGCAGCTGCCGCAGCCGAAGTGTTTCCCGTAGAAGCACAAATAATTGCTTTGCTTCCTTCTTCTTTTGCTTTTGCAACTGCAAAAACCATGCCTCTATCTTTAAAAGATCCAGTAGGATTTGCTCCTTCTACCTTCACGTATAATTCGATGCCTAATTCTTTTGATAAGTTTTCTAGTTTAATGAGAGGCGTATTACCCTCTAGTAAAGTCAATTTAGGTGTATTTTCTGTTACTGGTAAAAACTTTTTATACTCTTCGATTAATCCTTGCCAAGCCATGATGTATTCCGCCTCTCTGTTCTTCTTGAACAAACATATGTATTTGTATAAAGGACATTTTACTCTAATAAAGTGTAAAAAACAAGATAAAATTTATATTGTAACTTTACAATTCCATGCGTATACTAAACAAGTAAACTAAAAAACTTTACAGGTGTAAAGACAGGGGCGGAATATACGATATGAAAGAACAAAAAAAGATATCTAAAAATAAACTACTGGGGATAGCAGGGCTTGCATGGATGTTCGACGCAATGGATGTGGGAATACTATCATTTGTAATTGCAGCTTTAGCAGTAGAATGGAATTTAACTCCAGGGCAAATGGGATGGATCGGGAGTGTCAATTCAATTGGGATGGCAGTAGGAGCTCTCGTATTTGGAGTTTTTGCAGATAAAGTAGGGCGAAAAAAAATATTTATGATTACTCTATTAGTGTTTTCTATTGCAAGTGGATTATCGGCTCTTACAACGACACTTGCAGCGTTTTTACTGTTAAGATTTTTTGTGGGAATGGGACTTGGAGGAGAACTTCCAGTAGCCTCAACATTAGTATCTGAGAGTGTGGAAGCAAAAGAACGTGGAAGAGTAGTTGTTCTATTAGAAAGCTTTTGGGCCGCAGGATGGATTATTTCCGCAATCATTGCCTATTTTATTATTCCTCACTACGGTTGGAGAGTTGCTTTGATTGTTACTGCATTACCGGCCTTTTATGCTATTTATTTGCGTTTAAAATTACCAGATTCACCTAAATATACTGGCAAGAAATCTGAATCTCGAAGTATTATACAAAATATGAGTGAAGTTTGGTCAAAGAAATATGCAAAGCGAACACTAATGTTATGGATTGTATGGTTTACGGTCGTGTTTTCTTATTATGGAATGTTCCTATGGCTACCAAGTGTAATGGTCATTAAAGGATTCACTCTCATTAAAAGCTTTGAATACGTATTGATCATGACCATTGCTCAATTACCAGGTTATTTTTCGGCTGCCTGGTTGATTGAGAAGGCAGGACGTAAATTTGTTTTAGTTACTTATTTATTGGGAACTGCGGCAAGTGCATTCGTCTTTGGATCTGCTGAGACAACGACATTATTAATGGTATCAGGTATTCTTTTATCATTCTTTAACCTTGGGGCATGGGGTGCTTTATATGCATATTCCCCAGAGCAGTATCCAACTGTCATTCGTGCAACAGGTTCTGGTATGGCCGCATCTGTTGGACGTATAGGCGGGATTTTAGGGCCGTTGTTGGTAGGTACTCTCGTAATGAGAGACTTTGAAATCGGTTATATCTTCACTATCTTCTGTGTTGCGATTGTTATAGGAGTATTAGCGGTACTGTTCCTTGGTACGGAAACAAAACAAGTAGAATTAGAATAGATGCAAAAACCTGTTCCTAAGGGGCAGGTTTTTGTTTTGCTTGCAGGTGGAAACATAGTAATATGAAGAATGGATAACCAAAGGGGGTAGAGGATGTATCAGCTAAAATATAAACGTATACTTATAGTCGGTTCAAGCGGTGCAGGTAAATCTACCTTGTCCAAACTGTTGTCGAAGAAGTGGGACTTACCCTTAATCCATCTAGATACACTATTTTGGAAAGAGGGATGGGTTCCTACGCCAAAGCCGGAGTTTCGTGAAAAAATTCAAGCAGAACTAGAAAAAGATAAGTGGATTATAGATGGGAATTTCGACTCAACATTAGAGTTGCGAGCATCCTATGCAGACTTAATTATTTTCTTGGATTTTTCTAAAATTTTGTGCACATATAGGGTTTTCAAGCGAGCGTTGATTTACCGTGGAAAAACACGTCCGGATATGGCGCCAGGCTGCAAAGAAAAAATAGACGTAGAATTTGCTAAATGGGTATGGCGATTTCCAAAAGATGTACGCCCGCATACACTTGACATTTTAAGAAACGTAAAAGAAACAGATATATGCATTTTGCGAAATCCTAAAGAAGTAAAAGGATTTCTCATGACTGCACCAACTATAAAAAATATCGAACACCATAGGAGTATATCAACATGAATAACAAACAACTAACAGCACAACAGGTAATCGATCTAATTCCTAACAATGCAGATATAATTCTTCCGCTAACGAATGGAGAACCACATAAATTATTGGATATTTTAGAGGATCAAGCACATCAATTAAATAATGTGAAAATACATCAATTACTTGCCTTACAATCTAGAAAGTATATGAATGGCACCTTTCCTGGACAACTACACCATGTCTCTTACTTTTTAAGCGGGGCAACAAGAAAACAGTTCCATCAAGGATTGGTAGACTTAGTACCAAATCATTTTCATGAAATGCCACGTATATTAAAGAGCTCTACAAATCTGTCGATGATTATGGCTGTAGCTTCGCCAATAGACGAGTTTGGTTACTTTTCCTTAGGTACGCAGGCGGATATCGTGAGTGAGTTTATCGGTACAGTGCCATTTATATTAGAAGTGAATAAACATATGCCACGCACTTTTGGGCAAAATCAAATCCACATTACCCAAATTGCCGGCTTTGTTGAAAATGATCGTCCATTATTCGAGGACGTTGCAATCCCTATTGGTGAAAAGGATATGAAAATTGCTGAATATGTGACGGAGACAATTAAAAATGGAGACTCACTTCAAATTGGTATTGGCTCTATTCCAAATGCAGTGGTGAGCTTATTAAAAAGTCATCGTCATTTAGGTATTCATACGGAAATGTTCGTCGATGGAATTGTGGATTTAGTACAAGCAGGTGCCATTGATGGAACACAAAAGTTTACGAATAAAGGAAAAATCATTGCTACCTTCGCGCATGGATCAAAGAAAATGTATGACTTCCTTGATAATAATCCCGCTGTGGAGTTTTTACCTGTAAGTATTGTGAATGATCCACGAGAAATTGCCAAGGAAGAGCGCATTGTTTCGATTAATGCGACTACAGAGGTAGACTTATTTGGACAATGTGCCTCCGAAACGGTTGCTGGAAATTACTATTCGTCTACGGGAGGACAAGCTGACTTCGCTCGTGGTGTTCGCTTTGCAAAAGAAGGGAAAGGATTTGTATGTATGACATCTACAGCAAAAAATGATGAAATTTCACGTATAAAACTAAGTTTAACTCCAGGTTCTGTTGTGACAACTTCAAAAAATGATGTAGATATGATTGTTACGGAATACGGCATTGCTAAAATGTTTGGAAAACCAATTTCAGAGCGTGCGAAACAGCTTATCTCCATTTCACATCCAAAGTTTAGAGAAGAGCTAACATTTGAAGCGAAAAAGAAGGGATTTATTTAATATGAAGCCAATCGATGCATCTTTTTTTCAGCAACCGACTTTAGAGCTTGCACGCCAATTATTAGGAAATTATATTGTTCATGAGCATCCAAGTGGGTTAATCGTTGGAAAAATTGTAGAAACCGAAGCATATATGGGACCAGATGATCGAGCGGCACATAGTTTTGGTAATAGGAGGACGAAGCGAACCGAAGTTATGTTTGGTGATCCAGGACTAATATACACATATCAAATGCACACTCATACGCTCATCAATGTAGTTGCGGCGCCTTTGGGCATTCCCAATGCGATATTAATCCGTGCTGTCGAACCAGTGGAAGGATTAGATTTGATGAAGAAATTCCGCAACGATCTTCCGATGAAACAGTGGACGAACGGACCTGGAAAGCTAACTAAAGCTATGGGTATATCCATGGAACACTATGGTTCACATTGGACAGAAAAGCCCTTGTACATGGCAAAGGGGGAGCAGATAAATTCTGTATCTACTGGTCCAAGGATAGGTATTCAAAACAGCGGAGAAGCGGTCCATTACCCGTATAGATTTTGGGAGACAGAAAATCCATTTGTATCGAAAATGAGATAACCAGAGATGACCTGAAAATAGGTTATCTCTGGTTTTTCATTATGCAAAGTATTAGTATGTGCGTACTTGTGAAATAAGCTGGATATATGAAGGATTATTGATGGGTTCGATTAAAATTGGGCCCATTGAACCGCTATAACTCAATCTTATTTCTTCTTCTTTAATAGCTTTTAAAGCGTCCATTAAAAAACTAGCATCAAGAGAAATATTTGGGCCAGTCTCGCCAGTGATTTCTTCGATAGGTTGTGTTTCTTCTATTAAACCTATCTCAGAAAAGTATGATGAAATTTTAATTTTATTTTCACTTGCTATTTCTAAATGTACGTTGTTATTTCTCCATTCATTTGCAAAAAGACAGGCTCTATCGATTCCCTGTAAAAACTGTTTGGTGTTTAAAGTTATAATCGTTAAAGCGTCTTTTAGGAACAATCCCGATGTGTTAGGATAACTACCTTCAATAAGGCTTGAAATAAGTGTCAGATAATCGGATTTAAAAACTATATATTTATCCGAAAAATAAATAGTAATCATGTGAACTTCATTTTTAATTAACTTAGAAAGCTCGCGTAAACTTGTTTCCGAGATAATAAATGATCCCTCAAAGTCTGATACTAATGAGTATTTTCTGGAGGCGAGACGTTGAGAATTTGTAGCGACAAATGAAAGTTGGTTTTCCGATAAGGTTATATTTACTCCTGTTAGAACGGGTCTTGACATGTTGTTAGAAACTGCAAACATAGTTTGCTCCATAATCTCTAATAGCTTATTACTTGGAATACTTATATGTTTTGATAAATCGATGTATGGAAGAGTAGGATATTGTTCCGAACTAAAACCATTTAATCGGATTATGATTTCTTTAGATTGTATAGTCACCAGTTGTTTCTCCTGCATTTTGATATGAATATCACTGGGCAACTTTTTTACGATTTCACTTAAATGTTTTGCTGATACCACAACGCTACCTGTTTTAATGACCTCCAAAACGTTAATGTTATTCAATATTAATGGAATAAACCTTTCAATAGCTATTTCTGAGTTACTTCCACTTAGGATTAAATGATCATTATTAACCACTATCTTTATTCCAGATAGGACTGGTAAAGAGTCTTCGTTGATACTGCCTTACTAACGTCTAAAATTGCTTTGTTAAAACAATCCTTATTATTTTAAATTCCAACTATTTTTCACCCCTTAGTAACAATTCGACGTTATGATACAAATTCCTTTTCACAAATAAAGAGACTTCCAAAAGTTAGATTTTGGAAGTCCTTATTAGAGTACTTAAGATTAGATCTTAAATCTGTTTTCCCATATAGTATTCATCTACGAATTGATCATGAATTATTAATGCGTTCTTTCGTGTACCCTCTAATTCAAATCCAAGCTTCTTATAGAGTTTTTGTGCATTAATATTTTCTTTAATAACAGTAAGTTCCAGCTTAGAAATGCCAGATCCCTTTGCCCACTTTTCTCCTTGAAGCATTAGAGAAGATGCAATTCCCTTCTTAGAAAAATCTTGCTTGACGCCAATTACTACAGATGCCCTGTGCACGGCACGTGGAGCAGGACCTCCTATAAACTGTACATAACCTGCATATTGGCCGTTCATAATAGCTAAAAGCAAAATAGAGTTAGGTGAAGTTTTCCAGGTATTCATGCTTTTGCGGATACTTTGAACTGTTAATTGTCGATCAGATTTTCCGAATAACATAAAATCTGTTTCCGCAAAAATAGTTTCCTGTAAGTTTATAAAAGGACGAGCATCCTCTAAATCCGCTTCACGAATAATAAGAATATCCTGATTGTTATTATCAGATTTACGTTCATCGGTCTCATGTAAAACACTATGAAAATGAATTGCTTTTCCAAGATCAACGCTTTTTACGGAATAACCTGAATCTGTCCATGCAAAGTAATGAAGTGCTGGTGGCTTCGTTTTTTTCCACCAACTACTACTTAAATAAGCAGCATTAGGAAGAACATGCCCAATAATTGCTTCGATTTCAACATATGTTAAAGTGATTTCTTTGTTAGTAGATTGTTTAAAAAAGTCAGCCAACGGAATGTATTTGCTCTCGGAATTTTTGGGCATTAGACATTTTCACTCGTTTCTTCTCAAGGTATGAATTATATCCTAATTATAACATTATTGTAGATAAGTATATACAGCTTAAAATCTATTCATCGGTAAAATTATTCCTAAATTGAAAAAGTGTTACTTCATAATAGAAGTAACACTTTTATAAAAACAATTAAATTAAGCGTTTGCTAATTCTGATTGGATTGCTGGTCCGAAGAATTCATAGTGAATGTTTTCATTTGGAGTTCCTAGCTCCAATAAATGATTGATCATAGCTTCCATAAATCCAACAGGTCCACATACGTAAATATCTCCGTTTGCAGTTGCATGTTCCTTAAGGACGTCTTTCGTGATAAAGCCATCGCCACTTTCAGAGTAGAGTGTTACGTATTTTGCATCATCCATGTTTTCCATTAATGTACGAATATCTTTGTCAAATGGATGTAGATTTTCATTACGGGCACTATAGATAAAGGATACTGGACGATTTGGGTTGTTTTTCGCAACTGTCTCAAACATACTCATCATCGGTGTGATTCCAACTCCACCACTTACGAAAGTTACTGGTGTAGTTTTTGATGGGTCTAATATGAAATCTCCAGCTGGTGCAGTAAGCTCTACTTTGTCGCCAACATCCACATTATTATGAAGGTGAACTGATACTTTACCTTCTGGATTATATTCGTCTTCTTTTTTCACAGAAATACGGAATGATTCGCCATCCGTTGCTTTTGATAAGCTATATTGTCTATTCATCATGTATTTTTCTCCAGGGATACTTACACGAATCGTGATAAATTGACCAGGCTCATAAGAAGGTAATACTGAACCATCAGCAGGTTTCAAAAATAAAGAAGTAATATTATCGCTTTCTTTTACTTTGTCAGCTATAACAAAATCCTTGAAGAATCTCCAACCGCCTTGTTTAGATTCAGTCGCAGTATACATTTCTTCCTCAATACCGATAAATGCATCCGCAATTACTCCATATGCTTCAGCCCAAGCATTAATAATATCATAGGTTGCTGCATCACCTAATACCTCTTTAATAGCTCCAAGTAAGTGCTCTCCAACGATTGGATAATGTTCTGGTTTGATGCCTAAGCTTACATGTTTTTGGCCGATTTGTTTAACTACTGGAATAATTGCTGCAAGATTATCGATATGAACAGCAGCAGCATAAACTGTGTTCGCTAATGCAGTTTGTTGACGTCTTTTTGCTTGGTTGGCATGATTGAATATATTTAATAGTTCTGGATGAGCTTCGAACATATTTTTGTAAAAAGCAGTGGTAATAGCTACACCGTGGACTTCTAAAACTGGTGCTGTAGATTTTACGATATCGATTGTTTTTTGAGATAACATTTATACACACGTCCTTTTCTTTGATTACAAACACAATATACTCCTGTAAAATTTTAAAAGCAATATATAAAATACATCTTTAATAATTCAGACACATTTATACCACAATCTTGTCAAAATCGTTATAATGATAAGGAAGAATGGCGGTGGCAATATGAGAATGACTATGTACACAGATTTCTCCCTTCGCGTGTTAATATACCTTGGAGCACAGGAAAAAGGTAAACTTTCTACAATACAAGCTATATCAGACGCATATGGTATATCCAAAAACCATCTGATGAAAGTGACCCATGAGCTTGGGAAACTTGGCTATATAGATACAGTTAGAGGTAGAGGCGGCGGCATCCGTTTAGCGATGGAACCCGAAGCTATTAATATAGGACAAGTCGTACGACATACGGAGGACGACTTTCATCTTGTCGAATGCTTTGATTGTCAGTCGAATAGTTGCGTTATTACATCAGTTTGTGGATTAAGAGCAGCGCTGCGCTTAGCGCTAAATGCCTATCTACAGGTGTTAGACGGATATACACTGGAAGATTTTCTACATCAAAAGCATAAATTAGCGGATTTACTTTTCAATGACGCAACAGATGTATGATAAAATATAGTCGGAAATAGATTTTAGGAGGATTATTCATGGAAAAAGTACTAGTTTTTGGACATCAAAACCCTGATACAGACACAATTACATCTGCTATCGTTTATGCGCATTTAAAAAATCAGATTGGTTCTGAATCTGAGGCAGTTCGTCTAGGTGAATTAAATAATGAAACAAAGTTCGCATTAGAAAAATTCGGTTTTGAAGCACCAAGATTAATAGAAAACGTCTCAACAGAAGCAAAAAAAGTTATTTTAGTTGATCACAATGAAAAACAACAAAGTGCAGAAGGTATAGAAGAGGTTCAAGTAACAGAAGTAATCGATCATCACCGTATCGCAAACTTTGAAACAGCTGACCCATTATACTACCGCGCAGAGCCAGTAGGTTGTACGGCAACTATTATCAATAAAATATATAAAGAAAAAGGCGTGGAGGTACCTGCAAATATCGCAGGATTAATGCTCTCTGCAATTGTTTCAGATACATTATTATTCAAATCACCTACTTGTACAGAGGAAGATATAATAGCTGCAAGGGAGTTAGAGAAAATTGCTGGAGTCAACGTAGAAGAGTACGGACTTGCAATGTTAAAAGCTGGAGCGGATTTAAGCGACAAGAGCTTAGAAGACCTACTTACACTTGATGCAAAAGAGTTTGGGATGGGTGAATCTAAGGTAATAATTGCGCAAGTCAATGCAGTAGATGTCAACGATGTGATGAATCGCCAAGCGGAACTAGAAGAGTTAATCACTCGTGAAATCCAAGAAAAAGAATTGGATCTATTTTTCTTTGTCGTAACAGATATCTTAAATAACGACTCTGTAGCATTAGCTCTTGGGAAACTAGCATTAAAAGCAGAAGCTGCATTCGATGTGAAGTTTGAAAACAATACCGCCCTTCTAAAAGGTGTAGTATCTCGTAAAAAACAAGTAGTACCAGCCTTAACAGAAGCTTTAGCAGAATAAGAAATACTAAAAACGATGCAATTTGCATCGTTTTTTTAAAAAGATAAGAAAGTATATAAAAATGTACCGTGAACACTGGGTTTTCGGTGCTTTTAAAAATGAATAATACTATGATTTTCGTTTCAGTTGGGCGCTTTCCACGGGCACGGCTTCAGCCTCCTCGCTGGAAAACATATGCTCCTGCGGTTACTCGTCGCAAAGACATTGCCCAAACAAAGTTTGGCCAATGTCTTCGCTGCGGGGTCTTCAGCTCGCGCTGTTCCCGCCGGAGTCGCCACCTTCCACTACAATCAATATGACGTGTAGTACTCTACTATCAGATTTGGCATAGCTTATCGCTTAGATAATAATAGCAGTCGATGTTAATATAGTGATAAAACCGTCTGTTGAATTTAAGGACACTATTTTGTAATGAAGAATGAAGCAAGTAAATTTCCTTTTTTTACTAGTGGAAATAAAGAAAAATAATAAGTAGTTACTAAATAAAAAAGCGAAATAGCGAACGAAATTGTATCTTCGTGAGCTCCTGCTAGGAGTAGAATCGTATCTTTTCTCTAGTTAAACAAAAACGCACTAACCTGTTTCTATTAGTTGTAGAAGGGTGACGGACAGGCAACCGCCATAAGATTAGCATCCCTAAAAATTCAATCGGTAATCTATAGCAAAACGTCTGTCCAAAGCCCTTCGAAAACGAAAGATACAGGTTTTGAACTAAAAGGAATGTGCATTTTTTGGCCCGGTTTTTCTTATATCACATAGTATTTCATCTATCAATTCATGAGGAGTTATCAAGTACACCTCCTTAAGAAAATCACACTCTAGCTAGAGGTTTCTAATAATAAAAGTATTTACTTGCTTTGACATGTCGTTTACTTGCGCTCAGGGTGGAAATACTTGCTTTAGTTTTTCGTTACTTGCGAAAAGGAATATTTATCCAACGAGAAATATGTCTCAGTCTATTTATGAAGTGATTCTCCTCATATAATGATGAAATTATTACTAACAGCAAAAAGTGTAACTAGCAAGCAGTAATTTTGAATTCAAGATTTAATCCAATTACAATGTAGAAGAGGTGATGATGAAAATGAAAATTGAAGTTTGGTCCGATTTTGTATGTCCTTTTTGTTATATTGGGAAAAGACGATTAGAAGAAGCATTAGAACAAACCGGTTTTGATTCACAAGCTCAAGTAGAATTTAAAAGCTTTGAATTAGACCCACATACACCAAAGCAATCAAATAAAACGATGTACGAAGTGCTAGCAGAAAAGTACGGCTCAACCGTGGAAGCTGCAAAAACGATGACACACGGAGTAGTAGAACAAGCAAAAACAGTTGGTCTCGAATATAACTTTGAAGCTATGAAGCCTGCTAACACTTTAGATGCGCATCGATTAGTAAAATGGGCATCTGCACAAGGTAAAGCAAAAGAGGCAAATGAGTTATTATTGCATGCTTACTTTATCGAAGGAAAAGAAATTGGAAACAATGAAGTATTGCTAGGTTTAATCGAATCGCTTGAACTGTCAAGAGAAGAGGCAGAAAGAGTCCTAAACTCCAAAGAATATTTAGCAGATGTACGTATAGACATTGCCAAAGCAGGACAAATCGGAGTCCGTGGGGTACCTTTCTTTGTCATAAACGACAAGTATGCTATTTCAGGAGCTCAACCTACGGAAACATTTGTAGGAGCACTACAAAAAGTGGCGGAAGAAGAAGGATTACAGGCTTAAATTAATGTGAAATTAAAAGGTATAAATTAGTATTCAACACAAAAACGTGCAGCTCAAATTGAGCATGCACGTTTTTATTTTCTTTCAAATGAGTGATATCTAGTGCCTTGAAAAGTGAGTACACCTAAATCATCCTCTGCAAGCATTCCATAATCGGAGCCACTAAGACGCAATTCCAAACGATCGCCACTATCAAATTGAAAAGTAACATAGTAGGAGGTGGATGCCGAGCTGTCACCTGCACCACCACTCGTTTTAGAGCGTTTAGTTACCACCTGTGCGGGTACGGATAACTTAGGGGAGTTATTGTTCTTATTCCACTGCGTTAAACTCTTAATAATCGTAAAAATAATAAGCCCAAAAATCAATAAAAATATTAACACAAAAAATATAGGAAACCCTGCAAAAAAGAACCCGAAACTATCCATGTTCATACTCCTAACTAAAACTGTTTTTCTGTTATACGCAAAAAAATGAATAAAGTTTCATTAATAGATAGACACTGTAGAAAAAGGAGGAAATACATTGTCAGAACATATTTTGCCCAAGGAATCTAAATCCTACTGGAGAGCAACAAATGACCTTCCACTATTCCCTAGAATAAACGATAATATCGAAACAGATATTGTCATTGTAGGTGCTGGTCTAACAGGAATTACCGCGGCGTATTTGCTAAGTAGTAGCGGTCGAAAGGTGATTGTAGTAGAGGGTAGTAGGATATTGGAAGGGACTACTGGATTTACAACTGCTAAGGTGACCGTTCAACATGGTCCTATTTATCAACAATTAATCTCTACCTTTGGAGAAGAAAACGCTCGATTATACTTTGATGCGAATACGGAAGCCAAAGAATTTATGAAACAGACGATAGAACAACTAGGAATCCACTGTGACTACGAAACGATGCCTGCCTATATTTATGCAGATACCGAGGTTGGTATAGAAAAAGTGGAAAAGGAAATGGAGGCTTATAACACTCTTGGCATAGAAGGAGCAACTTTGACGAAGGATACCGGACTTACCTTTACAGTAAAGCAAGCTCTTAAATTAGAAGACCAAGGTCAGTTTCATCCGATAAAATATGCAAAGGCATTGATGGAAAAAGCAATTGAAAATGGCGTAGAATTTTTTGAGGAATCTCGTGCTAAAACGGTGAAATCGAATACAGTAGAACTGATGGATGGCCAGCTAATTCGTGCAAACAAAATATTAGTATGCAGTCATTTTCCATTTAATGATGGAGATGGATTATACTTTGCACGAATGCATTCGGAACGTTCCTATGCACTTGCTTCCATTGCCCCCACCAATTATCCAAAGGGTATGTATATAAATGTAGAGAAACCGACAAGATCTATAAGAACCGCTTTAGGTAGTGATGGACAAAGGTATTTGCTACTAGGCGGAGAAGGCCATGTAACTGGACGATTTGAAGGCGATACAAATGAAAATTATGAAACTCTCGCAGCTTTCGGTCGAGAACAATTTAAGGTAAAAAGTTATAATTATCGCTGGTCTGCTCAGGATCTAGTCACTTTGGATCAGCTGCCATATGTCGGTCCGATGACTGCAGGAAAGTCAGATGTATTAGTGGCAACGGGGTATGCAAAATGGGGAATGACCAACAGTACGGTTGCCGCAAAAATCATGACTGATCTTGTATTGGAAAGGGAAAACCGCTATATAGAACTTTATAACCCTTCCCGCTCTAAACTGAAAAAAGAAGATATAACAAGCTTCGCAAAAACCAATGCAAGCGTTGCAAAAGAACTAGTTAAAGGAAAAACAGAACTGGTAGATTTGAAGCTAGAAGATATACAATCCGGTAGTGGAGATATAATAATGATGGATGGTAAGAAGGTAGGAGCTTATAAGGACGAACAAGGAAATGTATATCTTGTTAAACCTGCTTGTTCACATATGGGCTGTAATGTTTCCTTTAACAATGCGGAAAGTTCATGGGATTGCCCGTGTCACGGTTCAAGATTTAGTTATAAGGGAGATGTCTTAGAAGGACCTGCATTTGAACCATTAGAAAAAGTTGAACATGTCGACTAATAGTAATTAGAATATACCATTTCCTAATAGTTTTATCTCAAAGGAGTTACCTAAATAATATTGGGTAACTCCTTTATTATTGTTTTTAATCGATATATCGATTAAAATTACCGATATATAAAGGAGTTGGTTTATATGAAAAGACGGAGAGGATTTGTACAAATGGCAATATTGCATCTATTGGAGGAAGCATCGATGCATGGATACCAAATAATGAAGGAGCTAGAAATTAGGTCGGGAGGACATTATTCTGCGAGTGCTGGAACAGTATACCCTGCACTTCAAGAATTGTTGGAGCAAGAAATGATAAAACTCGAACCTTCATCCGATAAAAAAACTTATAGCATTCAAGAAAAGGGGAAAAGCCGATTGCTAGATTTTGCAAATCGTAAAGAGGGATCATTTTGGAGCAATTGGGAGGCTCGGTGGATTTGGCAAAAATCTGAAGAAGCTATTTATTTAAAGGAGATAATTGATTTGTGGGAGGATGAGCTTAGAAAGGCGATAAAACAGACCAGAAGTGCTCCCGAGAATTCACCAAAACTTATTGCTTTCATGAAAGAAATAACAGAACGATTACAGACAGAGAACTACTAGGGAGTGAGATTTTATGAAATCCTTTTGGAAACTACTTCCTTATGTTAAACCATATATGCTTTTTGCTATTTTAGCACCAATTTTTATGTGTATTGAAGTGGCGATGGATTTATTATCACCGACCATCATGCAACATATTATTGATGATGGTATTGCTAATAATGATACTGCTTATGTCGTTAAGCTTGGTGTGTTAATGCTTGTAACCGCAGTCATCGGGCTGATAGGTGGAGCGGGTTGTACGATATATAGTACTAGAGCAGCTGTAAATTTTGCCGCTGATATTCGAAGAGATGTATTCAAAATGACAGAACGGTTTTCTAGTAACAATATGGACAATATTGGTGTAGGGAAATTAATAACGATTGTGACAAATGATATCACGGCTGTCCAACAGGCACTTATGATGACACTTCGTGTTTTTGTAAGAGGACCGCTTTTATTTTTAGGAGCAGTTGCGATTGTTTGGTTTACAGCTAGAGAGCTATTCCCTGTGTTATTGGTCGTCATTCCTATCTTAATAGTTTTAATCTATTTTTTCTCCTATAAAACAGGTAAATTATTTGCGAAAGTACAAAAGGCTATGGACAAAGTGAATACGAAGCTTCAAGAAACTTTTGCAGGTATACGTGTGATTAAAGCATTTGATAGACAAGATTATGAGATAAAAGGCTTTAAAAGTGTAAATGAACAGTTAACAAAACGTAATATGTCAGCGGAACAAGTGATTCTTACACTTATGCCGGTTATGCTATTTATAGTTAATATTGGAGTAGTCATTGGAATGTGGATGGGTGCTATAAAAGTAAATGAGGGAACACTGCAAGTTGGTGTTATTCTAGCATTTATCAACTATTTAACTATTATTATGAACGGATTGGTATCTAGTAGTCATGTATTAATGCAAATTACGAAGTCGTTCACTTCTGCAGGTCGAATACAACAGGTTTTAGAAACAAAAATTGATATAACTGATCCCGTAAAATCTGTATCGGACAATGATATCAAGGGCGAGGTAGAGTTTAAATCGGTTCACTTTAGCTATAGTAAAAATGGAGAATATGTATTAAAGGATATTTCCTTCCATGTGAATAGTGGAGAAACGATTGGAATTATAGGGTCAACAGGAAGTGGGAAGTCAACACTTATCAAACTTCTTCCTAGATTGTATGACCCCGATTTAGGAGAGGTATTAATCAATGGGATAAATATAAAAGAGTATTCTATTGAGAAGTTAAGAGGATTAATCGGATTTGTACCTCAAAAGGCAACGTTATTTGCAGGATCGATAGAGGAAAATATACGCTTCGGAAAAGAAGAAGCCACTTTAGAGGATATGAAAAAAGCAGCTAACTCAGCAGCCGCAAGTGAGTTTATCGAGAAAGTAGATGGGCAGTTTACGCACGAGCTTATGCAGGGGGCTACAAATCTGTCTGGTGGCCAAAAGCAGCGATTATCAATGACTCGCGCATTCATCCGTCAACCAAAAATATTAGTTTTAGATGATTCGACTTCTGCAATAGATGCACTATCTGAAGTTCAGGTACAACAAGCACTTGGACAGTATCTATCGGATACAACTGTATTCATCGTATCATCCAAAGTCTCTTCCATTATAAATGCCGACCGAATTCTTGTAATGGAAGATGGAATGATTGTAGCAAGTGGTACACATGAAGAGCTACTTGAATCGAGTGGAATTTATCGCAGTATTTATGCAACGCAAAGTGGAAAGGGGGTCCTTTCCTATGAGTAAAGCTTCAGTTCAACCTGCCTCTAATGCAATAGGTCGTGCAAGAGGGCAAAGAGGATTTGGTGGACCAGTAGAGAAAGCGAAAGATAAAAAAGGAACAATAAAACGAATTTGGCGATATATGGAGAAGCAAAAAATTGCTATTGTAGTGTCGATTATATTGGTTATAATTTCTACTCTATTAAACTTGTTAGTTCCATATATGATTGGTGTCACCATAGATGAGTATATAATTCCAAAGGATATGGACGGAACACTACGCTTTTTAGTAATACTAGCAATTGTGTATATAGCAGCAGCTGCATTTACTTGGTTACAGAATTTTTTAATGGTTCGAGTGTCCTTAAAAACAATTAAATCACTACGTCAAGATTTATATGAAAAATTTCAAACTTTGTCTTTGCGGTTTTTCGATAAACGTACGCATGGAGACCTTATGAGTCGTGTTACGAATGATATTGAGAGTTTGAATAATGCATTAAGCCAAAGTGTGATTCAAATAATTTCTACTGTAATGATGGTGACTGGTGTAACGATAGCGATGCTTATGCTTAACTGGGTATTGGCTATGGTGTCACTGCTAGTAGTTCCATTAGTTATTATCACAACGAAAAAGATTATTACTTATAGTAGTAGTAACTTTATCAAAAGACAACGTGATCTAGGCGAGCTAAACGGTTTTGTAGAAGAGACCATTTCAGGAAATGAAGTAATTACCCTTTTTGGGCAAGAAGAAAAGAATTTCAACAAGTTCTCGATTGTAAATGAACGACTTCGTAGGTCCGCAACCGCTGCTGATACTGTATCGGGATTTCTAGGACCTATCAACAACTTTATCAACAATTTAGGTCTTGCATTAATTATTGGAATTGGGGCTGTAATGACTGTACAAGAGTTAGCAACTATCGGTGTAATTGCATCATTTGTTAATTATTCCAGACAATTCTTTAGACCCATTAATCAGCTTTCAACCTTATTAAATACCTTCCAATCTGCTATAGCAGGAGCTGAGCGAGTATTTGAAATAATGGATGAAACTCCCGACCTTCAAGATCAGAAGAGTGCAGTTACAGTAAATAATTTAAAAGGAGACGTTACATTTTCCAACGTTCACTTTTCTTATGAGACCGGAAAAACCATTTTGAAGGATATTAGCTTTGAGGCCAAAGCAGGAGAAAAGATTGCTTTAGTAGGTCCGACAGGCTCAGGAAAAACAACAATTATTAATTTGCTTATGCGATTTTATGAGGTAGACTCTGGGGATATTGAAATCGATGGGATATCAATTAGGGATTATCAAATAAGTAAGCTTCGAGAAAAAATTGGTATTGTCTTACAAGATACCTTCCTATTTTCAGGCTCCATTTTGGAAAATATTCGATACGGTAGACTTGAGGCTAGTGATGAGGAAGTAATTGAAGCAGCTAAACTGGCATCTGCTCATCGATTCATCAAGCATTTACCTGATAAATATGATACACAGATTACTGGAAATGGCTCCAATTTGAGTCAGGGACAGCGTCAATTATTAGCGATTGCTCGTGCCATTTTAGCGGAATCAGATATATTGATTTTAGATGAAGCAACTTCCAGTATCGATACAAAAACAGAGATAGACATCCAGCAAGGCCTAAATCGTCTATCGGAAGGACGTACAAGTTTTGTCATAGCCCATCGGTTAAAAACGATTGAAAACGCAGATAAAATCTTAGTCATTCATCAAGGGAAATTAATCGAGATGGGAACACATAAAGAACTACTGCAACAACAAGGTTTTTACTTCGAACTATATGAAAGTCAGTTTAATATTTAAAACACTAATTATGTTTGCGTGAATGAGGATGAAGACTTGCAAATGACCTTGTGGAAAGGCATTTGCAGGTTTTTTATTTCTCGTAAAGTAAGAACAAAAATAGCGTTTTAAATCTATATTTCCAGTGACACTTTCACACATGAAATATATAGCATTCCAAGTGCTCACATAATACAGTTATAAGTAAGAGGTGAGCAGAATGTATAAAATTTTTTCAGTTAAATTATTATTCGAACATATTTCTCTATCCGATACCCTGTCTAACAAAATCTATGAAGAGACTATTAATATCATACGCGCTGCAAAAATAGAGGATGTGGATCCATTAGTAAAGGCTCATTATAAAGATGTCACCTATAAAAACATTTTTGGAGAAGAAACGACGATAAAGCTCGTAATGATTCTCGACGTCTTTGAATTGGTCGATGATATTGAGGAAACCTTAGAGTTTGTAGAGGTATATAGCCAGCATATTATTGTGGATGAAGAAGTGACGATTGAATAGAAGGTCTTAGTGGCAAGTACATCCTTTTGGAGGTGAAAAAGAGTACAAAATACTAGATTGGATTTTGTACTCTTTCGGCTATTAAACAAATTGGTCTATAGAAGTAATTTTAGGTTTCTCATCTTCTCCTAAATGGGTTGAACTTCTGACTGGAAGTGTGAATAGGACGAAACATAATAGAACTGCAAATATAACTTTTTTCATGACAATTCCTCCCAACTAAATACGTTTGAATGTTTTAAATGATATTGGAATCCTAATTCGTAATAAATTGATGCTTGTTTATATTGTTTAGTACCAGCTAATCGCTTAGCTAATACATGGCAATAAATCATACAGTTTTTATAATCTTGTTTTCCTCCGAAATAGTCCAATGCTTTTTTAAAAATGGAGATAAGTTCTTGTTTTTCTTCTAGTAATATCGCTTTATATATAGAGAAATGATTTGAATAATGATCCTTTTTGGTGTTGGATAAATGTTCGGTAGTCTCTACCCCCTTTTGCAACCATATTAATGCATTCTGCATATCCCCATTCTTGTGATATTCCTTCAAAATAGCTAAAATAGTCACAATTTTATCATCAGGATTATGTTTCGTCTCTAAACTATAAAAAAAGTGTTGCAATGCTTGAAGAGAATCTCTTTTCATCGAGTAGCAAGAGCCTAAATTATGCTCAATCATTCCATTGAACTCACTTGAATGTATTTTTGCATTGATATCTCTAGCCCTTTCAAAAGTTGCGAGTGCCTCGTTTAAGAGACCAATATGCTTTTGTGCAATACCAAGTATTATTAAACACTCAATTGACCGTTCGATTAAAATTTCTTGATTGAAATAAGAAATCGCTTCCTTTGCATAATCTATAGAAAGAATATATCGGGATTCTGATAAAAGAGACAGACTAGATATGTAATTTAACTCTGCCATCTCCCAGTCTTCCATACGGTAGCCTTTTATCAATTGAAAAACTTCCTTAAAAATCTGAGAGGCTAGGATAAACTGATTATCTTGATAGGCAGTAATACCTTGAATCGTATAAAGGTAAAATAACTGTTCAATCGTCATTTCTTTCTTAAATTCTTCTAGTATATGGATGTTACTTGTCACATCCAATTCCTCTGGTAACATAAGCAGCAAGCGAGCTTCTAATAAAAGTAGCGTTAGCCGTTCTCTATCTAATGGATACTTCTCGATATAAACATGAATTTCGGAAAGAAGCTTTTTAGCCAACCCTTTATCTCGAGAATTTAAAACTTGTTTGAACTGTATTTTAAAATGAACCATTTTTTTATCATTTTGACTGCTATTTAAAGAGTCTAACGAAATATTTAACCTCATTAGAATATGATGTTTTATATCTTCGCTTGGAATGACTAATCCATTTTCAATTCTGCTCAAGTAAGAGGGAACACAAATACCGGTAGCCAAAGCCTCTTGCTTTATATTCTGTCTCTGCCGCTCTAACTTGATTAATTGCCCTAGGTTCATCTAATCTATACCCCTTCCTAAGCCAACGAATAGGAAAACAAATCCAATTATATAAATAAGATACCATATTGTAGATATAAAAACATAGAAAGCTTTCATAATGAAAGCAAGCATTAAAAAGGGCTGAAAATTGACGTTTTTCACAAGAAACTTTCACAGGTGAAGATTATAATATTGAAAAGCACAGTGTCTTCACAGAATTAACTCAGATATTATACTTTAGGTTAGTTTAAATATTCCGTTATGATAGAACAGAATTGTCGAGGAATTCGAGAAGTAGAGGCTTATACGTTTTTAACATAAAAACTCCTATGAACGAAGTCTAAAGACCGAACTCATTGGAGTTTCTATTTCACGATAATCCTTGTCCATGTGTAAAATCTTTATAAAGATCGTGTTGTGCAAGAAGTTCTTTATGTGTGCCATTTCCTGTGATTTTCCCTTGCTCCAAGAAAAATATTTAATCGCATGATAATTGTAGCAGGTTTTGGTGCTTCAAGTTCTACTGCTTCAGCATCCAAATAGAATCTGTTGCTCCAACTGCTTTTTGGGAAAGATGTGAAAAATGTTGCCATCTGTGCGAAAATGAACAATAATCTATTTTATTGCATTAATTCAATCGTGTAGAAATTTGGCACGATGATTCTATCTAGAAGATATAGCTTGTGCTTCATTTATCGACCGCTTCTGTAAATCTAAAATTACGGGATCTGCAGTTTCTATTAAACTTGCTTGCTTTGATTGAAGATCAAGTCGCATTTTTTCTGTTTCCACTAAAAAACTGTTGTATCGAAGTTTTTCTAGTTCAATTTCATCCTTAACAATTTGAGCACGTACTTTTTGTGATTTTCGTAAATGGTTGGTCCAAATTGCTGAAAGTGGTATTGAAAAAGTCAGAACTATTGCTACGAAACCGAGACCTATTCCTAGTAATTCTTCCATTTATATCCCTCCAAATCTATATTATATAGTATATACGATATTCTGAAAAAATAGTTTCAAAAGTCAGAAAAACGAATAGACTTATCTGTTAGGAATATAGGCAATTAAAAAAAGCTATCCTTAAATTTAAGGATAGCTTCATGTAACCATGTCTAGATTACCCGGCTGGGTTTAATTCAAGTTCAACAGTGATTTTAATGTCTTCGCCAACTAGAACGCCACCAGTTTCTAATGCTTGGTTCCAAGTTAAACCAAACTCTTTACGGTTTACTTTTGTATCAGCAGAGAAAGCTACTACTTCTTGGCCCCATGGATTAGTACCTTTACCACCATATTCAACGTCAAATGTTACTGGTTTTGTAACGTCTTTAATCGTAAGATCACCAGTTACGTCATATTCACCATCGTCTTTTTTCTTAATATCAGTTGCAACAAATTTGATGCTTGGGTAAGTTTCTATATCAAAGAAATCTCCAGAACGCAAGTGGTTATCGCGGTCTTCGTTGTTTGAGTTAATTGATTTTACGTCAATGTCAAAGCTAATTGTAGCACCTGTTAAATCTTCAGCATTACCATCTAAGTCTGCTGTGAAATTAGTGAATGAACCTTTTACTTTTGAAACCATCATGTGTTTTACAGAAAAGTCGATAGTAGAATGTGCTGCGTCAAGATTAAATTTTGTCATTGTTTAATTCCTCCTAAGGATTGTTTTTTTTTAGTATAAAACAATATTATTTCGAAATCAAGAGTTTTTATTTCAAAATAATATAATAAAACCATAATTTACTTTACCTGTTTATTTAAAAAGGTAAACATGCAGTTACTTTATGTAACTAAATATAGATTAATATATAGGTTACGTCAAGTAATTAAATTACTTTAATTTTACAAACGGAGCAGAAAAGAATATAATAGGAAGTAATAGAGGTGAATCAGATGAAAGAAATGTTATTATGTCCACGTTTATCAAAGGCAATGGAGTTGCTAGGAAAAAGATGGACTGCGCTAATCGTATATCAACTAATAGATGGAGCAAAACGATTTAATGAAATCGAGTCATCACTTCCTATAAGTGGTCGCTTGTTATCGGAACGTTTAAAGGAACTTGAAAAAGAGGGAATAGTGGAAAGAACTGTCTTTTCAGAGGTACCTATACGGGTAGAATATAACTTAACGGAAAAGGGTCTTGCGCTAAAAGAAGTAGTTGGTGGAATTGAGACTTGGTCTAAAGAATGGTTATAGCATTTTCGCTTGATATATTATGAGTGAAAATGCATACTATGTAAGGGTAACAGGTTAATGTAGAAAGGATTGTCTCTTTTGAATAAACAAAAATGGGTTCAAAGTTTAAATGAAAAATTAAATCCAGCGAATATTAAAATAGATGAAGCATTGAATTTGCACACAGTAACAAAAATGGGCGGTAAGGCGGATTTATTTGTTACACCTACTACTCAAGACGAGGCAGCCTTTGTCGTTCAATATGCATATGAACATAATATACCGCTATTACTACTTGGAAACGGGTCAAATATGGTCGTTCGTGATGGTGGAGTACGAGGAATTGTACTGCGACTGGAAAATTTAAACAAGATCATAATTGATGGTAACCGTGTGATTGCCGAGAGCGGTGCTGATATTATTGATGTATCAAAGGCGGCAGCACAAGAATCTCTAACAGGCTTAGAGTTTGCCTGTGGTATTCCCGGTTCTATTGGTGGGGCAATGGCGATGAATGCAGGAGCATATGGTGGAGAAATCCAAGATGTAATTGTGCAATGTACAGTGCTAACTCCGGCTGGAGAAAAGCTTGTTCTTTCAAAAGAGCAGTTAGAGTTAGGGTATCGAAAAAGTATTATTACGAAGCAAGGTTACTATGTATTATCAACAGAGTTTTTATTGGAAAAAGGAAACCAAGAACAGATCGATGCAAAAATTGCAGATCTTACTTTTCAAAGAGAATCGAAACAACCGTTAGAATACCCTTCTGCAGGTAGTGTATTCAAACGGCCACCAGGATATTTTGCAGGAAAGCTTATTCAAGACAGTGGCTTGCAGGGTAAAGGCTTTGGTGGTGCAGAGGTGTCCACTAAGCATGCCGGCTTTATCGTCAATAAAAATAATGCTACTGCAACCGATTATATTAGTACGATTGAAATGGTCAAAGAAACAGTAAAAGAAAACTTTGGCGTCGAGCTAGAGCTAGAAGTAAAAATTGTTGGAGAAAATATAGACTAATACAAGCCTAGACCTATGAATATAATTATTCATGGGTCTTTTTTTTATATTTCTATGTGAGAGAGAACTGGTTCCATGCGAGAGTGATTCAATGCTAAACGAGAGAGCTTTTTGTATACGAGAAAGATGGCTAGCTATGCGAGAGTAATGGTTGGATAAACGAGAGTGATTCATGGTTATACGAGAATGATTCTTGGACGCAGGTGCAACTTGTTGGGAATAAAATTTTACATAATCGTTATCCTTCAATTCCTTCTATTATTGGAAGCGTAATTTCTAAAAATGTCGAATACTGTAAAAGAACAAAGGGGGTAGGACATATGAGAAAAGGGTGGAAAATAACTCTCTGGAGTATAAGTATTATTGTTGTATTAGCAGTTATTATAGCTATTGGATTGAACATGTATTTATCTAGCACGAAAGCAATTATTGAAGGGGAACTTACGATGGAAGTATTGGATTCGGATGTAAAAGTTGTACGGGACGCAGAAGGGGTTCCACATATTACCGCACAATCAGATGCTGACCTTTATCGATCGCAAGGATTCGTGCAAGCACAGGATAGACTTTTTCAAATGGACTTGGCTAGAAGGCAAGCTAGTGGACGTTTGGCAGAAGTTGTAGGAGAAGCTGCTGTTGATACCGACAAGTTCTTCTTGACCTTCAGTTTACGTGATGCTGCCGAGAAATCTTATGATGGATATAGTGAAGAGGCAAAGGAAGTATTAAAGTGGTATGCAGAAGGGGTCAATGAATTCATCGAATTTGCAAAAGAGGATAATAAATTAAGTTATGAGTTTAAATTACTAGGTTATGAACCAGAAGAGTGGACTCCAACAGATTCACTAGCAATTGGGAAATATATGGCATATGACTTAGGTGGAAACTGGTCAACACTTGCAATCAGACATTGGGCTTTAAGTGAGTTAGATGAAGAAAAGGCGAAGGAACTTTTTATAACTTATCCTGAAAATGCCCAGTCGATTATAGAGGCAAATTTAAGTAATCCAGTAAATGTAAGTGGTTATTTTGATTCGTCTGTCTTACCGAACGAATTTAATGGCAGTAATAACTGGGTAGTTAGTGGAGATAAAACAAAAAGTGGGCTTCCATTACTTGCAGATGATCCACATTTAGGATTGAGTACACCTTCTATTTGGTATCAAATGCATTTACAATCCCCAGAACAGAATGTGAGTGGCGTAATATTTGCCGGTATACCTGGCATTATATTAGGTCATAACGAAGACATTGCGTGGGGTGTAACGAATGTAGGACCGGATGTACAGGATCTTTATATTGAAACACCAAATTCTGATGACCGTACACAATTTTTATATGAAGGTGAATGGGAGCAGGCGGAAGTTCGAAATTCACCTATCAAAGTAAAAGGGCAGGCTGATGTACCTTTTGAAGTAGTAGTGACTAGACATGGTCCTATTATTTCAGATGTCTTATTTAAAGATGAGGAAGCTTCTGCATTATTTTCCATGCAGTGGACTGCGTTAGAGCCAACACTAGAATTACAGGCAATCTTAAAAATGAATAAATCGTCTAACTGGGAAGAGTTTGAAATAGCTTTAGAGGACTTCCATGCACCAGCACAAAACTTTGTGTTTGCTGCCAAAGATGGGACGATTGCATATAAAGCGAATGGCAAGATTCCTTTAAGAAAGACGGGGGATGGACAATTGCCTGTACCTGGAGACTCTACAGACTACGACTGGGAAGGTTTTGTTCCTTATGATGAACTTCCGGTTGTTGTGAACCCAGAGGAAGGCTTTATAGCAACCGCAAACAATGAAGTTGTGGATGATTCCTATCCATATCATATTACTAATTTCTGGGCTCAATCGTATCGTTATGAACGAATTGCAGAGGTACTTGAAAGTAAATCAGACTTAACAAAAGAAGATATGATGGATTTACAAATGGATCAAACAAATTTATACGCTAAAGAGTTTTTAACACAAATGCTTGGATCGGTTGAAAACCTAGATGCTAAGGGTGAATATAAAGAAATCCTTGCCTTATTGAAACAGTGGGATCAAGTCGATGGTAAAGATCAAGCAGCTCCACTCGTATTTCATAAATGGATGAAGGAACTGCCTCAAACTTTACTAGAGAAAGAGATGCCTGAAGATGTATATTCAATGCTACCTGGCAAAGGGAATATATCAGATCAATTACTACGAAAAGGCTATAATAACGAGCAAAGTGCTTGGTTAGAATCATACGGTGGTATAGACAAATGGGTATATGATTCATTTGTAGAAGCAACTGAAGAAATAACCGAAGAGTTTGGCTCGAACGAAAAGAGATGGAAATGGGGGGACTATCATCAGCTAACATTTGATCATCCACTAGGAGGAGCTTCTCCTATTTTAGCTTACCTGCTAAATCCTGCTCCAGTACCAATTGGAGGATCCAATATAACCGTTCAAGCTGCTGGATTTGGAGAGGATGGAAAAGTGGATCACGGCGCGTCCTGGCGATTTGTTGCAGATTTGGCTAATTTAAATGAAGCATATCATATAGTAGGACCGGGACAAAGCGGTCATATGAAATCAGAATGGTATCATAGCCAAGTGGAGGATTGGGTAGAAGGAAACTATCACGCGACGATAATAGATGGAAATATTAAAGAAGGACACGATTTATTATTGAAAGCAAACTAAAATGAAGCAGCCGAAGATTAACTATCTTCGGCTGCTTCATTTAATATTCCAATAAAGTATTGCTTCCCTCCACTTTTTAGACATATTTATATTACAAATAGATGAATTGAAGTATTTGGTATTTGATTTTAAAAGTAAGATAGATTAAAGTATTAATATACTTTAATTAAAGTACTTTAATTAAAGTGTAAAATTATACTCGTTGAAAATGAGGAAGGAAGCAAAAAATGAAATTTATAGAGTTTATAAAAACCAAAGGTGCAATTGCATCGATCTTTATGGCAATATTTTATGCACTTGCCATGTTAGGTATTTTCTTGCCAGGTTATACTGCTATTCCAGGGAATATTGATCAATTACCGATAGCTATTGTTAATGATGATGAAGGTGAATATGGTGGGGTAATCGCAAAAAATCTAGGAGAGCAACTACCATTTGAAGAAATCCAAACAGATATAACAAATAAAGCAGCATTGAAAGAATTAGAAAAAAATGATATAGCTTTGGTTATTCACATCCCTAAAACATTCTCAGTGGATATGGAAAACGGAGAAATAGCATCAAGTATTGACTTCACTGTAAACGAAGCTGGAGCAACGGTTGTTTCATCAACGATGACTTCTATTGTTACACAAATTAATAACCAACTAAGTGCACAATTTTCACAACAAACTGCACAAGGTGTATTAATGAACTTTAACGTACCGGAAGAACAAGCTGTTGAAATGGCAGATATGATTGAGAACTCTTATGTCGGAAATTTTGTTACAATAAATGAAATTCCTGATGGTATGCATAATAATATGCTACCAATGTTCTTAACGATGGCTGGTTATACAGGTGCAATGATCGGCGCAATGCAATTAGTTGGTTCATTTAAAGCGAGTCGGGGGAAGGCTAGTAAGACCCGGTTATTCATATATGTACAATTAACAGCATTATTAATTGGAGTTATATCATCACTTGCTGCTGCCGGTGTCACATTTTTAGTAAATGAGCCTAGTGGCGACATTTTACTGAGTCTTCTAGCCCACCAAGTATTGAATTATATGGTAGCGTTTAACTTCACTGCAATTTTCATATTCCTAATGGGCGAAGGCGGTATGATTTTAAACCTACCGATATTGTTAGTACAAACTTTAGCGAATGGGGCTACTATCTCGCGTGACATGATGTACGCACCATATGAATGGATGAGCTACATTTCACCAATGTATTATTCCGTACAAGCGTATTTTGCCAGTATGTATGGTAGCGTAAGCCCGGCACCCTACATTTGGGGAATGATAGCTGTAGGTTTAGGGGCAATGCTCATTAATATGTTTATCGTGTGGATTTTCCACAAACCTTTACCACTAACGGAATCGGAAGCGAAAGTCAAAGTAGAAACTGAGAAGGTTAGTACTGAAGTAATAGCCTAGTTTTGTTACAATTGAAGTAAATCTCGCCAAAAGGGGCGTAATCAATGGCAATTCAAATTTATATTTTGAGTAAACTGATGGAGGATAACAGTTATCCATATAAACTAAAAAAAGAGCTTTCAGAACCTATTCCATTGGATAAACTTGGTGGATTAACAGAAAGCAAGCTGTATTATCATTTCGAAACATTAGCTAAAAAAGGCTTGATTGAAGCATTTGAAACTATTAAAGAAGAACATAGACCAGATAAGCAAGTATTTGCTATTACTGCAAAAGGCCGTGATGAATTACCGAAAAAAATTTATAAGTTGTTTGAAACTGCAGATACGATTAGTGAAATGCTCGTTGGCATCGCAAGTATAGAATATGTAGAACGTGATAAAGTAGTAGAAATACTAGAAAAAAAGTTGGATAATTACATTGAACGTTGGGAACAGATTACAAATTATGATACACATGTGCAAGTGGGTAACGATAAAGAAAAACTTTTAGAGCTTATAAGTGGATATATGGAGACTAAAGTAGAACACGCTACTTTTTGGCTTAAAGAATTAATTAAACGTATTCAACAAAATGAAATTTAATTGCTCTATGAACAATAAAGAAAAACGCTTATCGATTCGATAAGCGTTTTTTAGTATAAATTTTTTGTTTGTTTTAAGAAATAAATATTAATTATAAACACTCAAATACTCATTTGAATAAGTTGCATTTTAAATATTTTGAACATATACTAAAATTACAATCAAACGAACATTTGAATGAGGTGAAAATATGCAAGCGAGAGATATGTGTGAAGTAACAAAAGTACATGAAGATGTAGTAATCTCTGTAAAAAAGCAAATACCAGAACTAGCGAGGGCTGCTCAAATTTTAAAAGCCTTAGCAGATGAAACAAGACTGAAAATAGCATATGCATTAACGATAGAGGAAGAGCTTTGCGTTTGTGATGTGGGAGAAATTATAGGCTCATCTACAGCAACAGCATCTCATCATTTACGGTTTCTACGCGATTTATCACTAGCTAAATCTCAACGTAAAGGAAAATTAGTCTATTATTCGCTCGCAGACCATCATGTGAATGAGCTAGTAAAACTCGCGTATGAACATGCGATAGAAGAGGGTGAAAAGGATGGAGAAAGCAGTTAAACAAGAATATCGCTTAGAGAATCTTTCATGTGCTAATTGTGCTATGAAATTTGAACATAATATTAAGAGTCTCCCTGAGGTAGAGAACGCAACGGTTAACTTTGGTGCATCGAAGGTATCAGTTATTGGAAAAGCAACGATAGAGGATATTGAAAAAGCTGGAGCATTCGATGGTATAAAAGTGACAACTGTCAAGCAACGACAATCAGAAAAAGTTCCTTTTTTCAAACGAAAAGAAAATGTCTTAACGGTTATTTCCTTTGTTTTTTTAGTAATAGGGATTATCGCATCATTAACATATGAGGAATCACACCCGCTCGCAATAGGATTATTTATCGTTTCTATAGCAGTGGGGGGCTTTGACCTATTTAAGGGTGGACTAGTCAATTTATCTCGTTTTTATTTTGATATGAAGACGCTTATGACGATCGCAATTATTGGAGCAGCGATAATTGGGGAGTGGCGCGAAGGAGCGGTAGTAGTATTCCTATTCGCAGTCAGTGAGGCATTAGAGGCATACTCGATGAATAAGGCACGTCAGTCAATCAGTCAATTGATAGACATTGTGCCACCGACCGCGACTATACGCAAAAATGGAAAGTTAATAGAGGTTGACACAGACTTTATACAGATAAATGATGTGCTAATTGTAAAACCAGGACAAAAAATAGCTATGGATGGAGTTGTATTAAAAGGTACTTCTGCAGTCAATCAAGCATCCATTACTGGTGAGTCTGTGCCAGTTACGAAATCGATAGATGATGAAGTATTCGCTGGTACGTTAAACGAAGAAGGTTCTTTGGAAGTAAAAGTGACGAAGCGAGTGGAAGACACAACAATTGCGAAAATCATTCATCTTGTAGAAGAGGCACAAGCAGAAAAAGCACCGTCTCAAAAATTTGTGGATAAATTTGCGAAGTATTATACTCCTGCCATTATTATGATTGCAGTATTAGTGGCTATAGTTCCTCCACTGTTCGGTGCAGATTGGCAAACCTGGATTTACCAAGGACTTGCGGTTTTAGTAGTAGGCTGTCCATGTGCGTTAGTAGTATCCACTCCCGTTGCTATTGTGACAGCAATTGGAAATGCAGCGAAACAGGGTGTATTGATAAAGGGTGGTATACACTTAGAGGAAATTGGTAGACTTCAAGCAATTGCATTTGATAAAACAGGTACATTAACAAAAGGTTACCCAGAGGTTACCCATGTAGAAGCAGATGTACCAAAAGAGTTTATTCAAAAAGTAATGTCTATCGAAACTTACTCTCAGCATCCACTTGCGCAGGCTATTGTAAAATATGGTGCAAAAGAGCATATTCATCAAGTAGAAATCGAGCAATTCCAATCTGTCACTGGAAAGGGTGCAGAGGGATTAGTTGATGGTACGAAATGGGCAGTCGGAAGTGTGAGTTGGATTTCCTCTATAAGCGCTATTTCAAATGAAGTCATTACTAAAATTGAACAACTACAAATGGAAGGAAATACAGTCATGCTTGCTTCAGCAGATGGTGTATATCAAGGGTTTATAGCCGTAGCTGATCCAATACGCACAACAAGTAAAAACGTGCTAGAAAAGCTCAAGAAAGCAGGTATACAGCATACTGTCATGCTAACAGGAGATGACAAACGTACAGCAAACGCCATCGCAGTGAAGCTAGGAATGACCGCTGTAGAAGCGGGGCTAATGCCAGAACAAAAACTATCTGCTATAAAAGCTTTAAAAGAAAAGTACGGAACTGTTGCAATGGTTGGTGATGGTGTCAATGACTCACCTGCACTAGCAGCAGCAACTGTTGGTATTGCAATGGGTGGAGCAGGTACCGATGCGGCACTTGAAACAGCGGATGTGGCTTTAATGGCTGATGATCTAGAAAAGTTGCCATATACAATCCGATTAAGTCGAAAAGCATTGCATATTATTAAAGAAAATATTATGTTTGCATTAGGATTAAAAATAATTGCACTGCTACTCATTATTCCAGGATGGTTAACTTTATGGATTGCCATCTTTGCAGATATGGGGGCAACATTATTAGTAGTGCTGAATTCATTGCGACTTTTAAAGATAAATAAATAGCACGTACGGAGGCGAGAAAATGAAGCTTACGGAATGGACGATGGAAGAACAAGAGCAGCTGATTCACTTCATGACGACAAATAGTTGGCCGTATCATGGAAACTCACACCCAGCAAGGGAACTAATAGAGAAAACGATTGAAGAGGGTGGATATCAATCGGATGAAGTGAAAACTTTTTGGATTGAGAACGAAGCAAATGAAAAAGTAGGGTTCGTTAAAATTTATGATTTACAAGATGAGATTCCCCTTTTTGACCTCAGAATTGCTGATCATGCTAGGGGTAGCGGCTATGGACCAAAGGCATTAAAACTAGTAGCAGAGTATGTATTCCAGCTGCCAGAAGCGAAGATTCGTTTAGAAGGACATACAAGACAGGATAATTTTGCGATGCGGAAAACGTTTGAGCGAGCTGGATTTGTAAAGGAAGCTCAGCTTCGACAAGCTTGGTTTTCACCTAAAGAGTATTCCTACTATGATGCAGTAACATATGGACTGACGAGAGAGGATTTCTTAAAAGGGACTGCTACTCCAGTAAAATGGGATGAAGATTTTCATAAACCTCTTCCTGTTAAAGAAGAGCTAACATTCCCAGAGGAATTTTACACAGAGCGTTTGTTGATACGTGCGCCTAAAGTAGAGGATGCCGAGGAAATTTGGAAAGCGGTAGTCAATTCAGACGCAGCATTAAAAGAATGGATGCCTTGGGCGCAAAAAAAACAATCATTAGAGCAAATAACTATTAATATGCGCCAAGCGGTTGCAGATTTTATCACTCGAAAGGATTTACGACTTCAGCTGTATTTAAGAGACACGGGCGAATTTGTAGGTGCTTCTGGATTACATCGAATTGATTGGGATGTTCGTAAATTTGAAATTGGCTATTGGATTGATAGCAGGTTTGAAGGAAAAGGTTTTATGACGGAAGCCTGTGAACGTATTACCCAATTTGCATTTGAGGAATTACAGGCCAATCGAGTAGAGATTCGTTGTGATAGTGAAAATGTCCGAAGTCGCTCTGTTGCGGAAAGATCCGGATATACATTGGAAGGTATACTGCAAAAAGATTCTTTATCAGTTGATAGGAAAAAGTTGCGGGATACATGTGTATATGCAAAGATTAGAGAAGGTTTACAGTCTATATAATGTAAAAAGGTGTTGCCAGTTCGGCAACACCTTTCTTTACACTGATCTTTTTCCACTGATTAATTGAACAACAAAAATAATACCTGCAATGATTAATAGTGCGTGAATAAGTCCTCCGCCAATCTTTAATACTAAGCCAAGTAACCAAAGTATGATTAATACGACGATAATTCCCCATAAAATTTTACCCATTGTATACATCCTCTCTGTATTTTATTTTAATTACTAGTGATGTTGATATTAAAATTTTACCCTTTTGGGTATAGTATTAAACATGCTTCCATTTTTTATGCATGAAAGGAGTGTTGTCTTTGCTTACGAATGTGATGCAAGAAATAGTTCACAGCCTTGTCAGAGTAATGATGAGAGGAACGGAATACCAAACCTTTTGCAAATGTGAACAATGCGAACGAGATATTATCGCATTGAGTTTAAATACATTACCAGCCCATTACGTTACAACAGAAAAAGGAAGAACCGCAGTTTTCGAGCGCTTAAATACAGCAGAAAACTTAGAATGGATCAACAAAAGAATTATCCACTCCATTTATGTTGTGGGAAAATACCCACATCGCCACTAGAAACCTTGTCTTTACTTGATAAGGTTTTTCATATGGTTCGAAATATAGGAAAAAATATCTAGAATTGTGATAGGTTCTTTATTGTAGTAAAATATATAGAGCAAAGATGAGAGGAAGATAAATATGCCAACACCAAGCATGGAAGACCATATTGAACAAATTTATTTGTTAATTGAGCAGAAAGGGTATGCTCGTGTGTCTGATATTGCAGAAGCATTGTCTGTATTACCATCTTCCGTAACAAAAATGGTTCAAAAGCTAGATAAAGATGGCTTCTTGATATATGAAAAGTATCGGGGACTGACTCTTACCGCAAAAGGGATGAAACTTGGTAAGAGATTGGTGAAAAGACATGAACTATTAGAAGATTTCTTACGAATCATTGGTGTAAAGGAAGAGAATATATACAATGATGTAGAAGGAATCGAACATCATTTAAGCTGGAACTCCATCGACCGTATTGCAGATTTAGTATTATTTTTGGAAGAGAATCCTGCATTACAGTCAAAGCTTTTGGAATTACAAGATCCAGATAGCGAGTAAAATCTATTAAGGTTTTTGAAAAGACAAATGCAACATACATACAATCTTTGAAAAGGATATGAAGCCTGAGTTTTGAGTGTAAAGGGGTCTCCGTAATCTTTTGTGGTCATGAGTTTACATTTATTGTTTATAATTCAGATGATTCGGTTATAGGAAAGTAGCACAAACTGTGGCGCGGTCAGATCACGTTTTATATAATTCAAAAAAAGTTGGTAAAGATCAATACAAGGGTAAGAAGGAGAGCGGTAATTTTGATAGGAACAGCATCAGGAGAAATAGTAAAGTTACAAGTGAAAGAGCAAGACGGATCGAAGTGGATTTTAACATATGATGGATTAGACATTCCGTTAAATGCATCTGAAGCACCAGAGGACTTAGAGGTTGGGGGCAAAATTGAAGCATTTTTGTTTGTGGATAGACGAGGAAATCTATCTGCTACCACGCAGCTTCCATCTATTCAAAAAGGCACATATGGTTGGGCTCGTGTTATTAAAGTAGCTGATAGAGAAGGTGTTTTTGTCGATATTGGTACGTCCAAGGAAGTTCAGGTAAAAGAGGATGATCTACCGAAGATAAAAGAATTGTGGCCAGCTGTTGGTGATCATTTATATATGACTCTCCGTACAGATAAAGATGGTGAGTTATTCGGACGTTTAGCAACCGAAGACCGAGTAGAAGAGCTATATATAGACGCTCCAACGACATTATTCAATCAGAATCTTCAAGCACGTGCTTACCGATTGCTTCCAGTAGGTACATTTTTGTTAAGTGTTCCAGAAAACTATCGTATTTTTGTGCATGAGTCAGAACGACTTAATGAACCAAGACTAGGTGAAGATTTGACTGTTCGAATTATTGACGTGAAAGAGGATGGATCATTGAATGGTTCACTATTACCACGTAGACATGAACGTTTAGAGGACGATGCAGAATCTATATTCCGTTATCTAAATGATGTCGGAGGTAAAATGCCATTCACAGACAAGTCATCTCCGGACGAAATACAAGAGATGTTCAGCATGAGTAAAGCAGCGTTCAAACGCGCCTTAGGTAAACTTATGAAAGATAAAAAAATTGTCCAAGAAGATGGTTGGACACAACTGAAAATGTAGTTCATTTGGAGTAAAAAGAATCGATTAGTCGGAACTTTTTACTCCTGTTTTCGTATTATTGAAGGAATAGAAGAGAAAGGGGTTAATAGAATGAAGAAACTATTATTACCATTCATTACAGCAATGTTATTAATTGGAATGGTTATTGCACCTACTTCTTCACTGGCAGATTCAGATGGCTCCACTGAGGAAGTCGAAGTTGTAAACGAAAAATTTGGTGCACCTATTGTGGTATATGGTGGAAACCTAACTGCTGAACAAAAAGATAGCGTAAAGAAAAGCTTGAAAATAACGGATAAATCAGATGTTCAAGAAATAGAAGTAACTGGCAAGGATCTAGCAACGTATTTACAGGATGGAGACGCATCTGCAAGAATGTTCTCTTCTGCTAAAATTACTCGAAAAGATGCTGGTAAAGGCCTTGTAATAAGCATTGTTACACCGGATAATATTACAGAAGTAACATCCGAAATGTACGCAAATGCAATGCTAACGGCAGGAATCCAGGATGCAGTCGTAGAAATCGCTGCACCGAAGCCTGTTACCGGACATTCAGCCTTAGTAGGGATATACAAAGCGTATGAGGTTACAGGCGAAAAGCTAGACCCAGAACGTACAGATGTAGCAAATGACGAACTATCTATTGCTACTAATTTAGCAAAAGATGCAGGTATTGATGAAGCAAAAGTCAGTGAACTACTAACGGAAATTAAAAAGCAAATTGCTGAAAAAAATCCAGTTTCTCGTGAAGAAGTGGAGAAAATTGTTTCAGAGCAATTAGCCAATCTAAAAATTGAGCTTTCTGAAAAAGATCGACAGCTACTAATCGATTTAATGGACCGTATCCGTCAATTAGATATCGACTTCAGCCAATGGTCAGATGAACTGAATGATTTAAGTAAAACAATTGAAGATAAAATTGGTGCAATTGTCGACAATGAAGGTTTTTGGGAAGGTGTTAAAAACTTCTTTAAAGATTTAATTGATTCGATTCGCTCTATCTTCAGCTGATATGTGAGCCCTCCGTCTATGTTAGACCGGAGGGTTTTGTTGTAGTAGTTTAATAGGATATGCTCCCTCTTGTATCGCAATTACCATAGGTATTATTCACTTTATTTGCAAAAGGTACAATCCTTTGTTAATATAACAAACAATATATCTCAAATTCGAAATAATAATTAAAAGGAGGAAAACAAATGAAATTAGCGGGAATCCATCATGTCTCAGCAATTACTGCTGACGCTGATAAAAATCATGACTTCTATACAAGAATATTAGGAATGCGATTAGTGAAAAAAAGTGTAAATCAGGATAATCCTTTGTCCTATCATTTATTTTATGCAGATGCGGTAGGTACACCAGGAACGGATATGACATACTTTGACATACCACAAGCAGGAAGAACATACCCTGGGGTATCCAGTATCAGTAATACAGGTTTCCGTGTAAAAAGCGATGAAGCCTTGCAATTTTGGAAAAGTAGATTTGAGAAGTTAGGTGTGTCACATGATTCCATTAAAGAACGATATGGTCGTAGTACACTTTACTTTGAAGGTCTTGAAGGGGCAAGGCATATGCTAGTTGTCGACGATGGGACTGGAATTTCCTATGGGGAAGCTTGGGTTAAAAAGGAAGTTTCAGCTGACAATGCAATTGTTGGACTAGGTCCGATAAAGCTTACTGTTCGAAAATCAGCACCTACTAAAAAAGTATTAACAGAAATACTTGGATTTGAGTTGGCGGGTTCCTACCCATCGGACACCAAAGAAATGCCGAATATTGAAGTATATACGACAGGAAAAGGCGGTCCTGCTGGTGAAGTGCATTTAGAGACACGCACAGATTTACCAATGGAACGGCCTGGACGCGGAAGTGTACATCATGTAGCATTTCGAATTCCCACAATGGAGGATTATCCAAAATGGGAGGAGCGTTTACGTGAAAATGGCTTTACAACGTCTGGATTAGTGGACCGTTACTATTTCAAGGCAATCTATTTCAGGGAGCCGAATGGCATTTTATTTGAACTGTCTACGGATGAGCCTGGATTCGATACGGATGAACCAATGGAAACTTTGGGAGAAAGATTAGCACTACCACCTTTTCTAGAAACAAGAAGAACAGAAATTGAAGCGAAGTTACGTCCGTTGTCAATCAATAAATAAATATGCTAAAATTCAGAAAAGGAGTGGTTGAAGATGGAATTTCAATTCAAAGAATTAGGAAATGATGTATTTGCTTATCAATATATACAAGCTGGAGAAAGACTTGGAGAAATTACCTGGACGTTACTAGGTGATGTAATGGTGATGGATCACACATATGTTTCTGATAAATTGAGAGGACAGGGAGTTGCTAAGAAATTACTCGATACCGCAGCTTCTTTTGCAAGAGAACAGGAGTTAAAAATGGAGCCGGTTTGCTCGTATGTAGTAGCAGCCTTCTCAAAATCTGATGAATACGATGATGTAAAAGCATAAAAAAAAATACGAAAGTGCCTATTTTGGGAAGTCATTCTAAGTTCGCGATATCGTGTCGCGACGACTGACCCAACCCCATTCTGTGGGCATTCGACAACGTTTTTCTCAGGCGGGCTAGGCGCAGGAGCTGGACAGACAAAGATGAAAAACGCATATATCTGTCAAAATAAAAAGGCAATCCGCTTCTATTTAGAAAAGGATTGTCTTTTTATGATAAACTTATTAAATTTGTGTAAAAAATACTAAAATTCCTGTTAATGCTGATGCACCTGCTAACGTATAAAGGAAATCTGATTGGCTAAAAATTAACTTTTTCTCCATGAAACTCATCCTCTCTTTTCTCGTTGATAGTTTATTAATACCCTTGTTCATGAATTTTTAAACAGGTTTAAACTATATTATGAAGGGGACATTAAAATTATACGAAACTTTTTCAAGTCTTTATCGTAGAATAACAAGGAACATATAAAAAATGAAGGGACTGAATTCTTTGTCACGTACAGGAGAAATAGTATTAGGCGTTATTAGTGCAATTATGACTTTACTTAGCATCATTTTAGTAACAATTGGAGTGGTAAGTGGAAGTAGTTTATTGAAAGATGAAGCATTCAAGACCGAGTTCCAGAATGTTATTGCCGATGACCCAAACATGACAGAAGCAAACTTTCAAACCATAAACGAAAATATGGATTTAGTGATTGATGCGTTTAATATATTCGGCTGGGTGTTTGTAATCATTCTTGTGATTAGCTTGATCTTGAATATTATCGGAATAGCTTCTATTTCAAAAAATAAAAACCCGAAGTTAGCAGGAGTGATGTTTATTCTAGCAGGTATATTTGCTGGCATATTATCGCCGACGTCTCTTCTATTGTACATTGCGGCAATCATGTGCTTTGTACGCAAACCACCAGTTCAACTTCAAGAGGAATTCTATACTACAGAGAAGACACTTTAATACAAAAAAACACCGACCTAATAGGCCGGTGTTTTCAATAGATATACATATTTAGCTGTAGTTAAAGGATGTCCTTCAAAATATTCATCGAATTCTTCTAAACACTCGAAGCCGAAACTTTCATAAAAAAGACGGGCATTTTCATTTTCGCTTTCAACGTAAACAAATAATTGTCGACCAGCTGGCATCTCGTTTAGTCCAGCTAATAATAGTTTTTTCCCATATCCACTCTGTTTGTATTCAGGTAACACATAAATTGCAGTTAGTTCAGCATCTCCATCTTCGTCCACATATGTAAAATTGGCAAAACCAATAGGCTTGCCTTCATACTCAGCGACTAAGAAAATAGTTTTTTCTATTCTTTTGACAAGCATCATTGGGGAATAAGCCTTTTCTAAAAAAAGTGTTTGTATGTCAACAGGTATAATATTTTTATATGTATCGTTCCAACTGACCTTTGCGATCTGTTGAATTATTGAAATATCATCTAACGTAGTCGCCCTGATCATTTGAAATCACCTCTAATTTCTTTTTGTAATCATAACAAAAATAACTAGAATCTTCTACAAATATATAGAATTAAAATCAATTAGAAATCAAAATGTAATATAAAAAGGGTAAAATATTGGTTTAGTACTTATTTCACCCCAAAAATTAGTTTGTTAAATAGGTGTGAACTTATCCCTAATAGGGTATATACACTATATATAAAACTTGGAGGTAATGATGATGGCAAAAAACAAATCACTTTTATTGGCAGGATTAGCAGCAGGTGCTTATGCATATTTTAGTAAAAAAGAGAATCGTGATAAAGCAATAGTAGCCTTTAATAATACGAAGTCTAAAGTGAATGCTTACATAGACTCGCAGAAGCATCAAAAATCGGATTTAACGCCGGCAGGACATCCAGATCCTTACGATATACCAGATAATAATATGGTGGATGAGGGGGCAATGACTAGTGTTCAGTACTATAATGAAGAGGTACAGGACAAGTCTAAGAAGTCTTCTAAGGATACTACAGATGCAGAAAAGAAATCTAATCTTAATGATCAAATAACATTATAATGCTTAATAAGAAGAGGAATGGACAAATTGCCACATTCCTCTTTTTATCCTACATTAACTGGCAGTATGACTCTGTTACAGGACTTGTTTCAAGCAATAAAGCACTTAAGTTGAGATAACTACCCCTAAAAGCCCGATTGGTATTGGTTCAACTAACAATCGGGGGGAGATCCTCAGATTGAATTTTCACTTTATTATTTCCTCCAGGCAAGTGCCAAGATAGAAATGATGATCAATATAACTCCTGTCATCGTAAATCCGCTAGCAGCATCTAGTTCAAGAAAACCAGTAATACTTGAACCCACTACAACTCCAATAGAGAAGAACGCATAGAAGTATCCGTATGCCTTACCACGGTATGACAGTTCACTTGAATCGATTAAAAGCGTATTAATAGAAGGAAACAGAAACGCAAAGCCTATTCCATATAACCCCATCCAGATGTAAAGTAAGTTCAGCGAATCTGTATGTCCAAGCAATAGCATACTTATTCCCATGATGCTCATTCCAAAAGTTAGTGTGTAGACAGGCCTCACACGGTCAAATATTCGATTAATCGGTAGTATAAACACTAAAATTGCTACAAAACCAAACGTACTTAGAAGCAACCCGCTTGTTTTAGTATCAAAACCAAGATGTACTATTTTTAGAGGTAGCATATAAGCTAGAACCCCTTGCGAAAACATTAAGAAAAATGCACCTGCAAAAGACTTAATAATTCCATTCTGTTGAAAAATAGAACGAACTGAGTGAGGAGAGGAAGCTTCCTTACCCTTTCTTTCAATCGCTACTTTTCTTAGTAAAACTAACGATAGTACACTTAATACAAGCATAATGGAACCTGTCATCCCCAAAACAAATACCTCATTTTTTTTACTTGCAACAATACCACTAATTGCAGGACCTGCGATTGCGGCAAGTCCAACAAATGCACCAGATAGTGCAACACCCTTACCACGTTTATCCTTTGAGGTTTTATTGGCCGAATAGGTAAACGCAGCAGGTACAATTAGCCCAGCAACTAAGCCATGTAAAAATCGAATAACTAATAAACCGAGTGGGTCGCTGGCAAATTGGTAAAGGAATAACGAAAAGCTCGTCGTAAACAAACCAATGATTAAAATATAAAAGGGTCCTTTTCTATCGGTTAAGAATCCAGATATAATATTGCCGATTGTATTTGAAAGAGAATACATTCCTACGACTAATCCGGTTATAAAGGGGGTAGCACCAAGAGATTCTGCAAAGGGACTCATAATTGGTAGTTGGGAAAATAAGTCGAAAAACGAGAAAAAAATAATAAGATATATGAAAAAATGCATAGTTGCTCCTCATTTCTAGAAAAATCTATACTTTCAGCTTAACATTTTTTATTAGTATAAAGGTTTTAAAATTATCTATAAAGGGAATCTGGGACAGACAAAATATGCTAGGGGGTAGTCCGGTGAAAGCAATGTTAATCTACAATCCATCTTCTGGTAAAGCAGATGCTAAGCAGTATAAAGAAAAAACAATTAATGTATTAGAGGGATTGGGATATGAAATAATCATAAAGGAGACAGGGAAACAAAATGATGCCACAATATTTGCTAAACAAGCCTGTTCAGAGAAAGTAGACTTTCTGCTAGCAATGGGTGGTGATGGGACGGTTAATGAGGTAGTAAATGGTCTTGCTAAACAACTTCATCGTCCTGTATTTTCATTTATTCCCCTAGGAACTGTAAATGATTTTGCACGTGCATTAGGAATTCCATTGGAACCTGAGCTTGCCATTGAAGCGTTGAAAATGACTAACACCCTACTGGTAGATATTGGTCAAATAGATGATAAATATTTTATGAATATAGTAGCTATCGGTGATATAGCTAGTCGAGTAGCTAATACCACTGTTGAACAAAAAACAAAAATGGGCTCACTTGCCTACCTTTTAGAGGGTGCAAAAGCTATTATTTCTAGTGAAGAAATAGAGATGACAATAACACATGATCTAGGTATTTGGAAGGGTACGCCTATGCTAATACTAGTGGCTTTAACGAATTCAGTGGGAGGATTTGAAAAAATGGTAAATACCGCTGAGATAAATGATGGAAAATTACATATTTATATTATAAAACAAGCAGGACTAGCTTCTGTAGCTAGAATGGGTGCAAAAATATTATTTGGAAACTTAAATAAGGATGATGGGGTTGAAGTGATTGAAACTACCGATGTATTAATCGAATCACGCAAACCTTTATATTGTAATGTGGATGGGGATGAAGGAGATTGCACCCCATTAGAAATAAAAGTATTACCCAAACATATAAAAATGCTAATTCCCCAAAAAAGTTGAAACTTAACGGTTGAAAAAGCTTTTAATTTCCAGGATAATGATATAGAATAATACAACATACCTAATGGTTGTGTATAATTAAAAAGACCTAATTCGAGGAAAAAGAGGGACATATGAAGACTGTAGAGAAGCAATTTTTAGAGAATTTCTCCAAAATATATAATAGAGAAATAGGTGTAACAACAAAAGTCGCGGGTTTAGATTCTTTTTTAGAATTAGAAGAACAGTTATTTCAAAAAATGTTTTCCTTCGAAATAACTGAAGCGAAGGAAATTTTAAGAAGCATGATAGATTTATTAATAGCTAGAACACGTAAAAATATGATTTTAAACGTAAAGTATTACTACATACAATTATCAGCTGTTATGGGAAGAAAGTTAAATGAAAGTCAAGTTCCCGTTGATAAAGTGAGAGCTTTTAATATTGCATGTTTAGAAACGATCGAGACGAAAATGAGTGACGCACAATTTTTATTATGTGCAGATGAGTTGGTTGAATTTTTTGTGATGGTAATAACCGAAAGAAAGAAACCATCGTTTGGACATCAAACTGTTAACAAAGTAATCCTCTATATAAACGATGCAATAGAGACAAATCTAACAGTAGAGGAAATCGCTAAGCACTTTAGTATTAGTACTAGTCATCTATCTCGTATTTTTAGAGAGCATACAGGTGTGACTCTCGTGGAATATTTAAATGTTCGTAAAGTGGAAGAATGTCAATATTTTTTAAGAAATACGAATAAAGCTATTTCCGATATTTCAAATAGTTTTCATTTTTGCAATCAAAGCTATTTCACCCGCATATTTAAAAAGTATACGGGACTGACTCCGAAGCAATATCGGGATAACCAAGAATATCCAAGTTTTAAATATAATTTTCCTAATGAACAACAGTCTGTATAAATATTTTAGGTTAAATTTGATAAATAGCTTCATAGTAAGGTATACTTCTTATAGTTTGATGAGTGAAGGTGAATAGAATTGAAAAAGAAGATTAGTTTATTTTCTATCCTTGTATTTGCGGCATTAGTGCTTAGTGGATGTTCTGGAGTAGAAAACAAAGAAGGTACTTTTTATAATATTTTTGTTCGACCTTTTGAATTTCTTATACATTTCTTTGGAGAAATGTTCAATGGCAGTTACGGATTAGCGATTATCGCTATTACCGTGCTTATTCGACTTGCTCTTATGCCTTTAATGCTTAGAAATTATAAAAATCAACAAGGCATGAAACAAAAAATGGACAAGTTGAAACCAGAAATGGACGATATCCAAAAGAGACTAAAAGAGACAAAAGATAAAGAACAGCAAATGGCTCTACAACAAGAAATGATGGGATTATATCGTAAGCATGGGGTAAACCCACTTAATATGGGTTGTCTGCCGATGGTTATCCAGATGCCTATAGTAATGGGATTGTATTTTGCAATTCTATATTCTGCCGATATTAAAGCACATCCATTTTTATGGTTTAACTTAGGTTCTCCTGATATTGTGATGACACTTATTGCTGGAGCAGTTTATTTCATTCAAGCAAAAGTTTCATTATGGACAGTACCTGAGCAGCAACAGAAACAAATGAAAATGATGATTTATATTTCGCCTATAATGATTATGTTTATTTCCTTCAGTTCTATGGCAGCACTGCCAGTATATTGGACTGTCGGTGGACTATTACTAATATTCCAAACATACTTGGGGCGCAAATTCTACTCGAATCATCCAGAAAAAGCAGAAGAATCTGTATAACATGAAAACGAAGCGCTTGTTGCTTCGTTTTTTTCTTGAGTGTCCAGACACTACAGCACCTATCCCGCCTGAGTCTCTTCAGACTTGCGGGACTGCACGATGCAGGTTAGTCAGTCGTTGCGATCGCGTTGTCGCAAACTTAGGGTGACTTCCCCAAAAATAGGTGCTTGTGCTTTTCTTAGGAGGTGTGTACATGAATAGGAATTGGATTTTTGGATTATTAATAGCAGCGGTGAGTATTTCGGCATTAGTATTTATCATTAAAGGAAATATTAATATGGCTGTGTTATTTATGACAGCAATCTTCGCATTAAGTAACGGCTTCCGAGCGATGAGCTTTAAGGAAAAAGGGTTCGTCAAAGAGGCCAAGTGGATGAAGGGTATGTCCATTTTGTTTGCTGTCCTATTTTTTGTTGTGTTAGTTTTGTTAATTTTTTAATAAAGAAATAAGAGCGTATTTACCTATAATAGGTAAGTGCGCTTTTACTTATTTAGGAGGATTTTATTATCGGTAACAATGGGTATAATTATTTTGGTGAAGTTCGAATGGAATACGAGAATAGTTATCGGAAAAATGGTAAACTAGAAATAACGTAATAAGAAAGAAGGAAGTCCAAAATAATGCAATCAAGATATAACTATTTACAAGGAAAAAAGAAGAAAAAGTGGCCGTATATTGTTTCCGGAACCATTGCAGGAATATTTATCGGAGTAATAGTAGTGTGGGTTGGGATGAATGATTGGAATATAGATAAGAGTATAGAAGAACTTCGCAATCTGACTGAGGTTAAGCAAACGGTTGAAGTAGGCAAAACGGGAGAATCTATTGTAGAGAAACCTATCGTAGAAGAGCCAGTACAGGAAATTCCCGTTAAGGAGGTGCCTGTTGTGGAAGAAGTAGATATGTCTGGGGCAAATGGCTATATTGGTCATGAAATACTGCCTGAGGAACCGACAGTAAAAGAAGATATAGTAATTGCTAGTAAAAAGTATCCTCTTCCCTCAACTTATGCACCAGGTGAAAGCAAAGAAGCAAGAGCTGCATTTCAAGAAATGACAGCGGAGGCTACTTTGTCTGGGTACGAGCTTGTAGCATTCAGTACTTATCGATCATTTGACTATCAAACACAGCTTTATGATCGCTATGTAACGAATGATGGTCAAGAGGCAGCGGATCGTTATAGTGCTCGTCCGGGTTATTCCGAACATCAAACCGGACTTGCTTTTGATATAGGAGAGCAGCATTTTGAGCAACATTTTGCACGAGAAAGCTTCGGTGAAACAGAGGCTGGAAAATGGGTGGCAGCTAATGCCCATAGGTACGGATTTATCATGCGTTATCCAAACGGGGCAGAAAAAATTACAGGCTATATGTATGAGCCGTGGCACTTCCGTTATGTTGGAGAAGAGCTAGCACTTAAAGTATACGAAGCTAACGTAACATTAGAAGAGTTCCTGGATCTTTAACAGCCAGAGTGAGAATATAAAAAAGTGGTTTCCAGAAATGGAAACCACTTTTTAGTATAAAGTTTGTGAAAGTAGAAATACTGTTGTTTAATGTCTAGTTATCCAAAAAGCACTAACCTGTTTCTATTAGTTGCAGAAGGAGAACGGACAGGCAACCAAAAGACTACCGAAAAAAGTGAGTATTGGCTGTGACAATCGTCACAACCTATACTCACTAAAATTCACTCGGTAATCATATAGCAAAACGTCTGTCCAAAAAACTTCGAAAACGATAGAAACAGGTTTTGAACTTAAAGGACTTAGCATCTTTTATCCCAGTTTATCTTATAAGTCGAAGTTTTATTAAAGTATTGGAGAGATCAGACGAGCTAATGACTCTTTGAATTTAATCATTCTCGATCTTTCCTCATACATCTCTGCCGTCATCTCTGTAGATAACTTCATATCCTCTTCAAATATCACTGCTAACTGATGAGAAGTTTCCCGATCATATATAAATGCATTTACTTCAAAGTTCAATTTAAAACTTCGCACATCAATATTTGCCGTTCCCACTGTAGAAGCTTCATCATCAATGACAATCATTTTTGTATGCAAAAATCCATTTTGGTAAATATATACTTTAGCTCCCGCTTTTATTAAATCTCCTACATATGAGTAAGTTGCCCAGTAAACAAAAATATGATCAGGTTTATTTGGAATCATGATTCTTACATCAATGCCGGAAAGACATGCGATACGTAATGTATCCATGAAGCTAGCATCTGGGATGAAGTAGGGAGATTGGATATAAATATACTTTTTGGCCATCATAATTAACTTAAGGTATCCATTTTTTATTTGCTCCCATTCGGAATCAGGTCCACTAGAAACAATTTGTAAACCAACAGAGCCCTTCATCGGAATAGCTGGGAAAAATATATCAGAATACTCAATATCATGCTCTGCCGAGGCTTGGTTCCAATCGAGAATGAATCGAGTTTGAAGCGGATGCACGGAACTACCTTCAATACGTAAATGCGTATCACGCCAATAACCAAATTTCTTTTTTAGACCAAGATATTCATCACCAACATTAAATCCTCCGATATATCCAATTCGTCCATCTATTACAACGATTTTCCGGTGATTCCGATAATTCATGCGTGGATTGATTAGTGGAAATATAGAAGGGAAGAATGCTTCTACACGGCCACCTAACGCGATTAATTCTTTAAATTGTCTCTTTCTTAAGAAACGTGATCCTGTGTCATCGTATAAGATTCTTATTTTTATCCCTTGTTTTGCTTTTGCTAACACAGCCTGATAAATTTGCTGCCCTAGGGAATCTAATCGGAAGATATAGTATTGAATGTGGATATGATCCTTTGCTTGTCCAATATCGTGTAGAAGTGCATCAAACTTTTCTCGTCCATCAATGAAAATTTCCACTTTATTGTCCTGTGTTAAGACGGCTTGGTTATTATGTAAATGCATGACGATTAACTCTTTATAGTGCATTGCATCATCTAGGCGGAAATCGAATGAGTCATCTTCAATGGCTTCCATTTGAAACTCAATGAGCTTATCGATACCAATCTTGTTTTTTCCTTCCCAACGGAATAATGTTTTTTTTCGTAGCTTTCTTCCAAACAATAAATAAATGCCAAATCCTAATATGGGTATAAAGAAAAGAACAAGTATCCACGCCCAAGTAGAGGAGGCATCTCGACGTTCCAAAAATATTAGAGCAATTGCCAAAGAAATATTTAAAATAAGAATGCCAGAAACGATAAAACCATAAAAGCTTGCTACCAAATTTTCACCCCCGATGCCTGTCTATTCATTCACTTTTTTATTTATTTCTAGTATAGCTGATTTGTCTTAAAGAAAGTAGGGAATGCATATAATAATTAGAAAGTAATCCCTACTTGACCAATAGGGATAAAAGTATTATTATATGATGAGCATAAGAGATGGAGGGTATTTATATGAATTTATTATTTGTTATTCTTAACATAGTAGCTTTACTGCTATTAGTAGGGGTATTAATCATAATGCAAAAAAAACATGTTTCTTTTTCGAAGCGTGTATTTACAGCTCTAGGATTAGGTATTGTACTAGGGTTAGTATTGAATCTTGCCTACGGGGTAGATTCGGAAGTATTGGCAGAAACAGTACCTTGGTATAACTTAATTGGTACTGGTTACGTGAAATTATTACAAATGATCGTTATGCCTTTAGTATTCATCTCTATTTTAGGGGCGTTTACAAAAATCACGATTGGTAAAAACTTCGGTAAAATGGCAGCAATTATTTTAAGTTTCTTAATCGGAACTACTGCTATTGCGGCAGTTATTGGTATTAGCTCCGCGGCAATATTCGATTTGAATGCAGATCAAATCGTTCAAGGAGATGCGGAAACTGCACGCGCAGAATATTATGAAGGTCGCTCAGCAGAAGTCGCTGATAAATCACTTCCAGATCAAATAATTGATTTAATACCTGCAAATCCATTTTTAGATTTCACGGGAGCACGTCCAACATCAACAATTGGTGTAGTTATCTTTGCAGCATTCTTAGGATTCGCTTATTTGGGAATAGCGCGTAAAGAGAAAGAAACAGCAGTAATTATTAAAACAGGTATCGATGCAGTTTACAAATTAATTATGCGAGTAGTAACACTGGTACTTCGTTTGACTCCGTACGGAATCCTAGCAATTATCGCAAGAACAGTTGCAACATCTGATTTTGGTGCTATTTTCAATTTAGGTAAGTTCGTGCTTGCTTCTTATGTAGCATTAGCAGTAATGTTCGCAATTCATTTATTGATCATTACACTTTCTGGATTAAATCCAGTTACGTATGTTAAAAAAGCAGCAGAACCATTAATCTTTGCGTTTACTTCACGTTCAAGTGCTGGTACGCTTCCGATTAATATTAATGCACAAACTACTAAAATGGGTGTGTCAGAAGGAATTGCCAACTTCTCTGGTTCTTTTGGGTTATCCATTGGTCAAAATGGTTGTGCAGGAATTTATCCAGCGATGCTGGCATTTATGATAGCTCCATCAGTAGGTATCAATCCGTTAGATCCAATGTTCATTTTAACGGTAGTTGCAGTAGTGGCAATTAGTTCGTTTGGTGTAGCAGGAGTTGGAGGCGGTGCAACATTTGCTGCGATTCTCGTTCTGTCCGCATTAAATTTACCGGTTGCACTAGCAGGTCTTCTTGTATCTGTTGAACCGTTAATCGATATGGGACGTACAGCGGTAAATGTGAGTGGATCAATGACAGCTGGTGTCGCAACTGCGAAAATCACTGGTGAACTAGATAAAGACCTATACAATACACCTTTAAACAAAATCGCAACAGACGAAGCATAATATAAATTAGAAAAGCCATCCTTTCTTAAATAAAGGGTGGCTTTTCTATAGGGTAGTATATAAAAATGTAGCGTGAACATAGGGTTCTTGAGATTTTATAGAATGAATATTACAGCTGATTTCCGTTACAGGTGGACGCGTTCCGCGGGGGTGAGCGATGAGCCATCACCGTCGCTTACGCGTCGATGTGATGTCTCATCCGTCTCACTCATCCCGCTGGAGTCGCCACCTTTCACTCCAATCAATTAGGTGAGTAGTGCTCAAATATAAGATATAGCATAGCCTATCGCTTAGATTATAATAGTAGTCAAAGTTAATATAGTGATATACAGTCTGTTGAATTAGGATACTATTTTGTAATGACGGATGAAATTAGTAGATTTTATTATACTAGTGGAAATAAAGAGAAATAGTAAGTATTTACTAAATAAAGAAGTGAAATAGCGAACGAAATTGCATCTTCGAGAGCTTCCTTTTGGAATAGTTAGTATCTTTTCTCTAGTTATCTAAAAACGCACTTGTCTGTTTCTGAGAGTTGTAAGAGGGCGACGGACAGGCAAACGCCATAAGATTACCGAAAAAGGAATGCTGGTTGGTTGTGACGGACGTCACAACCAACCAGCATTCTTAAAAGTTTCATCGGTAATAATATAGTAACAAGTCTGTCCAAAGCCTACTAAAAACGCTAGAAACAGGTTTTGACCTTAAAGGACCGGGAGTATTATTGTACGGTTTTATTTATGTTTAGAAATAAGCTCTTGGATACAGTCATTAATCCGTATAAATGCGAAATATTTAAAATATTTTTACATAAACTGGTGTAGTAGTTTGCTATAATCGATTTAACTAGGCTGTAAGGAGATGGGAGAATGCTTCAAGCGATAAACCTTTCTAAAAAATTTAAAACAAAGGAAGTTGTTAGAGCGATCAATATTGAACTATTGGCAGGGGAATCAGTTGGACTATTAGGACCAAATGGTGCAGGGAAATCGACGACTATTTCTATGTTATCTTCCTTAATTGCACCGACAAGCGGAGATATTTTATGGAATGAAGAGTCCATTGCAAAAAATCCAGAGCCATTGCGTAAAACATTGGGTGTAGTTCCTCAAGAAATTGCTTTATATCCAGAGCTTTCTGCAAGAGAGAATTTGGCCTTTTTCGGTAGGATTTATGGACTAAAGGGGGATCTTTTAGACACAAGAATAACTGAAGTTCTAGAAAAGATCGGATTGCTGGATAGACAAAAGGATATAGTTAAAACCTTTTCAGGAGGGATGAAAAGACGTCTAAATATTGGGGCAGCTCTTCTGCACAAACCTTCTATGTTAATCATGGATGAACCGACTGTCGGGATAGATCCTCAATCGAGGACCTATATTCTAGAAACAGTAAAACAGTTTGTTGAACAGGGAATGACGCTTTTATATACCAGTCACTACATGGAAGAAGTAGAAATGCTGTGTGACAAAATTTACATTATGGATCAAGGAAAAATAATTGCACATGGTACAAAAGAAGAGCTTAAAGCACTCGTCTCTGACAACCAAACAATTGAATTGAAAGCGAATTTACTCACAGCGAATTTTGAAAAGGTCTTGGGAGAACAGTTCCCAAAAGCAACCCTTCGAATAGTAGAAGAGATACTAACGATTTCGATGTCCAAGAATGAAGAGCCACTAGCTACTATTTTTGCGATTGCTGCTGCGAATAATGTAGTGATTACCTCTGCGATTGTCAAAGTGCCATCTCTGGAAGATGTGTTTTTGCATTTGACTGGAAAAGCACTGAGAGATTAAGAGGGGAGACCTGAGTCATGCTGTTTAGTTTAATTGCAAAGCAAATGAAAATGCTTATTCGAAATAAGCAACCGTTAATTATTTTGTTAGTCATGCCACTTGTTTTAATAACCATACTTTCTAATGCATTAGGAAGTATAATGGATGGCGGTGAAGAAGCGGCTATTCAAGCAAATTTACTCATAGTAGATGATTCATCATGGGCTCAAGAGGAAAAAGCAATCAAGCTCTTCCTAGAACAAGAAGGAGTAACAGGCCCACACTTGGATGCTTTGCTCAATCAGTTAAAAAATAACGATCCAATCGAATTATTGAATAGCACCATTTTGGCTTCTAATGAAATGAGAAAGTATATTGCAACAGACTATAAACAGAAAGTAGATTTAAAAGCTGCAAGGCAGGAAGAAAACATAGATGGGATACTTAATATTCCTTCTAACTTTCGATTGAATTATATTAAATCAGCGTACTTTAACAATGCTGACATTGCAGAGCTACCTTTATACTTAAATCAAGATAATGACATTCGTGCATCTATAATAGAATCGGTTCTAGGGGATTGGCAAAGTGGATATACGCAATCAGCGGCACTTTTAGCGGTAGGTTTATCACCTCAGGAGATAATGACTAATGTCAGTAGTGTGGAGAAAATAGAGCAGGTTTTAGAGACAAATGAGAGGAAGATTCCTGCATCGATTTATTACACCGTTGGGATGTTAGTGATGTTCGCCTTATATATTCCTGCTTTTCTAGCAGGCTTTTCACTACAGGAGGTACAGTGGAAAGTATATGATCGTATTTTGCTCGCTGGAGTCTCACCTATATTTTATACGCTTTCGATTTTCTTTACAGGAGCACTTGTGGCCTTTATCCAACAAGCGATTATGCTCTTATTTGGTATGTTTGTATTAGGAATAGAATGGATTGGATTAGAAGGAATGACTGTTATTATAGTTAGCTATAGTGTATTTGTTGGTGCATTATCATCTTTATTTACAACTCTACAGTTTCGAACAAAAACAGAAGGTATTGCGAATGTTTTCAACGGGTTATTCATTACGGTATTTTCTTTCCTAGGTGGATCTTTCTTTAACATTCGAGATATTTCTGAAATGCTTGGGAAAATTGGAGATTTTACACCTAATGGTGCCACGATGTCTGCTATCCTATCTATACAAAAAGGTCAGGATCTATCGGTTATTTGGTCCTTTATGTTGGCTCTATATATACTTGTCGTTATTTGTGTATTACTTTCCATTGTTTTCTTTCCGAGAAGAGGTGTGGCAGAATGACGGGAATATGGATTGCTAGATTTCAAAATTTAATACGTAAGCCTATCGTTTTAATCATGATGACAGTAATGACCTTAGTGATGGCATATGTGGTAGGTGGCTCTAGTAATGGCAAGCTGAGTATATCAGTGGCAGTGGATGACTCAGAACTGAGTCAAGCCGTACTAGAAAAGCTCAAGGAAAAGGATGGGTACTCACTTCGGGAAATTACGGATGAAGAGCTACAACAACAAGCAAAAGAAGATGTTCGAATGATAGGTATTGCGCTGAACGAAGCATCCTATACCATTTTTTCTGCCTCGGATTCAGATAGTGTGAGAAATCTATCTCTAATAGTAGAATCGGCTTATAGTGATATTGGTTTTAAGCAACAAGTAATTCAGACAGGCGGGGAGAATGCATGGGCAGAGTTAGAAGTTAGCTTGCAAGAAAGCCCAGCATTCCTCATTCAAACAGAGGCAATGGATGAGACAGAGGTATTTCGTTACGACAACGCTCTTCAAAGCTTGTTTGGTTTTATGTTATTTTTTGTTTTTTATACGGTTTCTATTAATGTTCAATTTATATTAGATGATAAGCGCTCAGGTGTATGGAATCGTTTAAAGCTCGCATCAATTAGTAGATTCCAATTGTACTTTGGGCATCTGTCTTTTAGTTATATTATTGGGCTTCTCCAAGTGCTGTTAGTCCTGTTTGTTTTCCGGTATGTGTTAGGGACCAATATGTACGGTGGTTTTTGGAAAGTAGTAATCATTGCAGCTGTCTATGTATTACTTGTAATGGCATTCTCTGTTTTTGTAATCTCTTTAGTGAAAACAGTAAGTCAGAGTAGTGTTATCATTTCCCTTGTAGCGGTGGCTTTTGCAATGATTGGTGGGGCGTATTGGCCTCTGGAAATAGTTCAATCCGAGGGACTACTTGCGATGAAATGGGTTTCTCCTATTTATTATGCAATGGAGTCTATGAAACGAGTAACGGTTTACGAGGGAACTTTAAGCAGTGTTTGGACGTATGTAAGTATGATGGTTGGTATTGCAATATTACTTTTAGTGGTAGGGATTACTTTGTTGGAAAAAAGAACGGAACGCTATCATTCCAGTGAATAGATGGGGGAGACGCGGATGTACTGGTGTAAAATTGCACGAACGGAAAAAGAATTTGAAGCTATCGCACGACTAAATTATGAGACGTTTGTGGAGGAGATACCACAGCATGAGCCGGATCCTAGTGGGATGCGGGTCGATGCGTTTCATCATGAAAATGTATATGTCATTGTACTAAAGGATCAGGAGTTAGCGGGGATGGTGGCATTTCGAGCTGCTCGTCCTTTTTCTTTAGATTTAAAGCTTGGCTTAGTGGAAGAATTTCTGCCAAAGGATGCATTAAACGGACTGCTATGTGAAGTACGATTAATGGCTGTTGATAAGGCACATCGAAACGGACGAGTGTTTTATTACTTAGCACGTGCTTTATCCGATTACGCTTATGAAAATGGATATGGAGCAGCTGTAATATCGGGAACGGTACGAGAACAGAAATTGTATAATCAGCTTGGCTTTGAACCCTTTGCAGATCCGGTGGGCACAGAGGAAGCGAAGTTTATCCCGATGGTACTAACTAGAGATCGTTTCGACCTTTCCGTCGCCGCTCGATTTAAACAAAAAAGATATTCTTTTTATCCGGGGCCTGTTCAGCAGTCTGAAGCAATTCAGCAAGCATTTTCTGTTAGACCTGTGTCTCATCGAACGCATGAGTTTAAGGTCATGTTGGAACGAGTGAAGAAGGACCTGTTATCAATGAGTGGTGCTACATATGCCCACTTGTTATTAGGTAGTGGTACGCTTGCAAATGAGGCGATGATAGCGCAGATACACGTTTTGGGAGAGAACGGGCTAATAGTCAAAAATGGGGCATTTGGTGACCGGTTGGAAAAACAAGCGGAGCGTTGGCAGCTATCCTTTGATGTTGCTACTTTTGAATGGGGGAGCTCCTATAATCTAGCGCTAATCGAAGAAAAGCTAGCCACGGGTGCTTATAGTTGGCTTTTGATGGTACATGGTGAAACATCTACCGGCATGTTAAATAGCTTGGAAGAGATGTCGATACTATGTGAACGTTATAATGTGTTGCTATGTGTGGATTGTGTTAGTTCATTTGGGGCGCTTCCATTTAAAATGGACAGCGTGTATCTAGCTACTGGTGTCAGTGGGAAAGCAATTGGTACAATGAGCGGATTAGCATTTGTATTCGCTAACACAGAAATAACGTCGAGTAATAATATTCCTTCGTATTTAGATCTGGGATTAAGCGTAAATGATGTAATACCTTTTACAATGCCTTCTCAATTTGTACATAGTTTAGAGGTTGCGTTAAAGTCCTATGAAAATGGAGTAAGGTACAATTTGTTATATAGTCGCATGCAATTTATCGAAGAGGAAGTGTCCAAGCATGGTATAGAATTGCTGTCGGATAAGCACTATTCGATGATTTTCACATGGACAGAGGAAAACTATCCATATTTAGCAGAGGACGCAAGAATGTCTGGATTCGACCTTCACTATAAGAGTGATTATTTAATCGAAAAGGGCTTACTGCAAATATCCTGTATTCAACCAGACTTTGAAGACGCCTGGGTGAAGTTTACGGATTGGCTAGACAACTATCGCTTATATCATAAGGTTAACTAGTGAATCACCGAATTATTTTTATATACTTTCTTTTAGAGAAAGGGTCGATAAAAGATGTCGGCCCTTTTGTCATATAAATTTTTCTATCATACTGTCTTTCGAGAATTTTTTTTGTATATTACGTAAGTACACAAGAAATGCAATCTCGATAATGAAAGAAGCAACCATAACGATAATCATTAAAGGAATACTTATATCCATTGAAATGTTCATCAAAAAAGATTGGGTTAATGATGTACTAAGCGTTACAATCATATACCAAGAGAACATCCGATTTGTCCTATAAAATGCTTCCTCTGTGGGAAGCATTTTAGCAACAACCTGCAGTAAACCAAAAAGGTAATAAACAAGTACTATTTTGACCAAACTTAACAAGCTTGGGTAATACTTAAACAATTCCATCTGCTGAATCATTTGATCGTTCAAAAAGAAATTAGGAACAGAGATAATTGTTAACACAATACAAAGTATTTTTAGCTTGTCATATGACTGGTTCGATAAAGTTGCGATTTGCTTAATGCCATTATATATAAAAATATAGCCGATAAAATCCGGTAAAATATCTACAACAACTTGAATTTTTAGAAAGACGAATAAAAAGCCAATAATGAGTTGTTGGAATCCTTGTCTCATCTATGTTCACCCCTTGCATCCTGAACGATATTCACAATGTCCTGATTGGAAAGACTAGGTTCAATTAGAAGGGAAAAAGTATAAGTAAGGACTTTTCCAGATTCCGTTATACCGGACCAATCATGGACAATATCTATATAAGAATCATATTTTACTTGAAAGATCAGTACGACGGAATCGCCTTTCTCCAGTTTTAAAGGCCATTGAATATCGCTATATAGTGGTGCGGCTATATCTTCCCAGTTTTGGTTCACTATTTTAGTGGGATCTAATCTAGTAGAGGAAGTATCTGACCATATTTGCACTTTCAGGTCAGCTTGGTTTTTTATGGACTCGGGAAGTACAATCGCATCCATCTGAATAGTTTCAGTTACTTCAAAAATCTCTCCTTGGATTCCCTGATTGCTTCCGAAGCTAGTTTTACTCGTAATGAAGTTCGGTTCTTCAAGTGGAGAGTTGAAATTCAGTTTCTCTAATTGGACAGGTACAACTTGACCATTTGTAAAGCGAGCGTATAGTTCATTGGCTTGAATCCCTTTTTCCACTTGCATCAATGATTGCTCATCAAATGTAAAACTTGCTTCTTTTAAATATTGATGGGTAAACTGTTGTCTGTAAGCTTGGGCTGTAACATCTCCAAACCATGGGAAAAAATTTTGTTTATTGCTATAGGTATATCCATCGGCAATTAGGGATTCTAACTCCACCACTTCACTGCTATTAGTCAAATAAAATAATGAAAAATTAGTTTTTTCGGAGGCTGGAATATCAATGTAAGCATCTAATACGACAGGCTCTTTTAATTGATGGAGTTCAAAGTAAATAATATTAACAATCCAGCTTATTAATATGATAATTAGTATTCCTATAAACCAATTATTCCTCAATAATCGAATCCCCCTCTGAATGGCTCATCACTTTCTCATATACGTTTTGGATAAATATTTTATATGGTGTGTCTGGCATTTTTTCGACGTTGGTCATTGCGACTTCTACCGCAGCTATTGCCTTTTCTACATTGTTTAGTTCTAGATAGTATAAAGCAATGTATGCATCCTTTTCATAAAAAATAGATAAATCGATTGGATGGTGGATGACGTCAGGGATTTTCACCTCATCGAATTTCTCTAATGCTTCTTTTAATCTTCCTAAACCAAATAATGTTTTGCCTCTTTCAAGCAGGAAGTACGGAGTGAATAATTTTAAATTTATCTGATCAATGGAAAACTTATGGTATAAAGCGTCTGCCTCTTCGTACCTTTTCTTAAACGTGTTTAAGTAATGAATATTAGCATAATGGATAAAAACTGTAGAATCCTCGTCATCGGCAAATTCGCTATAAGCTTTAAGCTTTTTCAAGTAATAATCTTTTTTTCCTACATCCTCTTCCATCATTGCATGTGCAGCAGCCAACCTAAATAGATTATCTATTTGTTTAAATATTTTATGTTCATTGGAATAGGAAATAGCATCATTCATCACTTGAATTGCCTTTGCATTCTTACCTACTGCAAAGTAAAGTACCGCTTCTAAATAGTCATAGTCCATGCGCGACAATGGATCAATCCATAGAGGGTTTGCTTCCAGTTTTTTTCTTTCTGCTAACAGAATATCTAACGCTTTTTGATATTGGTGATTCATAAATGGAATTATGGCAAGATTTCTACCTATATCAGCACTTTTGGATATCAAGTGTAGGTCTTCATACATTGTTGCAACCTTTTTCAATAGAGTAACTGATTCATCTGGAGCAGAAGAGGCTAAGCATCTTCCGTATATGTCGAGTAAGCGCGTTGCCTCATATCCCCCTGTTAGTTTTGAGATATAGGGTTCTATTAAACTCATCACTTGTTTACGCTCATCTGTAAGGTCATCATACTTTGTATTTAACAGTAATTCTGCTTGATCTAGTACTTCTCGCAACTCTTGTCCGCTTATTTCTTCTAGTAAATCAGTTACTTCAACATCAAGCTGTGATGCAATATAATTTAAACTTTCCATAGAAGGGTTTGCTTTGTTATTTTCTATTAAACTGAGCATGCCCTTTGTTAACTCTGTGCCGGCTAATGCTTCAAGTGTCATATTCTGTTGTTTTCTTATTTTCCTAATACGATCTCCTAATGTGGACAATTTCTTCACCTCTTTATAATAGTTTAATTATATTAAACTTTTTGTTGAATTGAAAGGATAATTATGGTATTATTTGTTTAATCAAATTAAACTTTTAGATAATTCTTAAAACAAAGGGGTAGGAAAGATGGATGAAGCATTAAAGCTTAAAAAAGCCACATATCATTTGTGGACGTTTACGGTTAGTAAGTTGGTTTCCACTTTTGGGGCACAGGTGTATGCATTTGCAATTAGTTTTTATATTTTACAGTTGACTGGGTCTGCATCCAGTTTTGCACTAAATCTGATTTGTAGTATTTTACCGAGGACATTGGTTGCTCCGTTTGCAGGATATGCTGCAGATAAATATTCTCGAAAAATGATCGTTATTGTATCCCAGATTGCTACGACAATTGCCATTGGTGGATTACTTATTGTGAGTTTGACGGCGGGTTTATCTTTAGTAGCAATTTATAGTACGACTGTGATTTTATCGTTAACGTCATTATTTTCAGGTGTGACATTTAGTTCGTCTATTACAGGATTAGTGGATGAGGGACGGATTCAAAAAGCGATGTCACTTAACCAAATGTCTATTTCGTTTGCGGCAATTGGAAGCCCGGCGGTAGGAGGACTTCTGTATGGGGCAGTGCCTATGCATGTATTTTTAATTATGTATATGGTGGCTTCTGTTATAGCAGTTATTTTGGAATCTACGATGGACTTTAAACTATTTGCTAAACGAAAAGAAGTTGTTGAAGGGGAACCTAAGGAACCAATGATAGAGAGTATGAAAGCAGGATTTCATTATTTAATGCAACAACCGATTTTGAAAACGATGATAGTGATCTCCCTATTTATCAACTTTTTGTTTGGCGCCTATCAGGTAGGTTACTCCTTCATCTTGATTGAAAAACTGAAGATTAATTCGCAACACTTTGGCTTTACGGAAGGGGCATTTGCTATTGGAATGCTACTATTGTCCATTTATTTTTCAACACGTAAAGAATTGAAATTTCCATTTTTAGTATCTAAATGGGGTATTGTTGTCCTGGGAGTTATCATGGGAGCTGTTTCATTGCCATTGTTACTCAATATGACATATACAGTGATAGTTGTATTTTATATTGTACTAATGTTCTTCTTCGGAGCATCAATGATTGTAACGAATACTCCAATACAGGTAATGATGCAGAAAATGATAGAGGATGATTATAAGGGACGCGTATTTTCGATAATAGAAACTTGCGCAATGGCTCTTATGCCGCTTGGAATGGTATTGTTTGGATTTCTATATGATGTCTTCCCAGCAGAAAGTATTTTAATTGTCTCAAGTATTTTGTTGATATTAGTAACTCTATTCTTGGCAAGACCTTCTGTAGTTAGGGCCGCACATCCAGAGCTCGGGCAGAAAAAGGTAGAGTATTTGAAAACGGAAAGTTAATCAGGTTTTGTGTTGCGAGAGAGAGATTATCCTATACGAGAATGAATAGCCCTTGTGCGAGAGAGTTCCACGCTTATACGAGAGGGTTCACCAGCTATACAAGAGCGAATGAACTCTATCCGAGAGACATCAACTACAATACGAGAGAGCTAATCCATAAAAAAACAGGTGAAGGAAAACAATTCGTTTTCTTTCACCTGTTCCCTATTAAAAAGCGCAATCCTACGCAACATTCTTCAATGACTTCGTTGACTTTCGATACGCGAAGATTAAGCCGATAGAAAGAACTGCAAGTACCCCAGATAGCATATAAATATTGTCAGGTTGCATTGTAAACAGCCAAGCGAATAATAATGGACCGATAATGCGACCTAGATTATCCATAGAGTAGGACATCCCGGCAGCTGTACCATAGCGTCCGCCAGATTCTTTCGTAGTTAGCGAAACAATTGTAGTTCGCGCTAACGCATTTCCTGCGGTGAACACACATAGGGACAGTCCTGCCCAGAAAATACTTTGAGTGAAGACGGTCATGAATAATCCAACCGCTGTAACAATTTGCGCATATAATAGCCACTTTGTTTCCGTGCCATTTTTAATCCGGCGCACGACACCACCTTGAATTGCTGCATCGACAAATCCACTGAACATAAATAGATAGCCGATTTGAAGCGGGGTAATTTCGATTCTTTCTATTTGGAATAACTGGAACGTAGCCTCAAGACCTGCTAGTAAAAACGTCACCATGAACGAAAATAAGAACAAATATTTAATGCGGTAGCTCCAAAGACTTGCAGCACCTTTCGGAAGAAGTGCGCGTTTATTCGCTTCACCCGTACGTTCTGGTTCCTTTAAAATAATTAAAGCATATACAAAAATAACGAGCAATAAAATCGCAGAAGCTGTAAACGGAAGTGCCAAGTCTATATGCCCTAATACTCCGCCGATTGCTGGACCAAAAATAAACCCTAAACCAATCGACATGCCGAGGAATCCCATATATTTATTACGATTCTCTTCATTTGATAAATCAGCAGCAAATCCAGTAACCGCTGTGTATAAAGCACCAGAAAATAACCCGCCAACTACACGAGATAGGTAAAGCATAAAGAGCGAATCAAAAAATAAAGAAAATAACCAGAAACTTAAACTGAAGCCCACTAAACCTACTAAAATAAGCGTTTTCCGTCCAATGCGATCGGATAACATTCCCCATAATGGAGCAGTGAAGAAGGAAGCTAAAGAGTAGACCGTCAATAGACCACCAACGTGAATTTCATTATAATTTTGCTCTAAAATAACCTCTGGCAATACAGGAATGATAATTCCAAAGCCAAGATAAACCAAAAATTGGATAGACATTAATATAAATATTATTTTATTCATGTATAAAACCTGCTTTCTGCAAATCTTCTACACTCTATATTACATGTTTCTCTCCTGTTTGACACGCTGTAATCGGATAGCATATAAAGACAACAGAAACCGGGCTAAATGCCATTGAAAAATACGGCGGAAAATAATAAAAAGCCATCCTAATTTAGGATAGCTCGTATGTTTAGAATTGCCGTGGTTCGGATATACTTTCCATAGCATTAGAGATTTCTTGGACATGTGGGAAAGGAAAAGCTAAATCCGCTAAGGAAACAAAGCCTACGAGCTTACCATCGTCCAATACGGGAAGTCGTCGAACTTGATTGCGCGCCATAACAATAGAAGCATCGGATGTGGAATCTTCTGGGGAGACGGAGATTACAGACTTGGTCATGACATCCTCCACTTTACTTTTCATATCCTTGGCAACTGATCTTGTCACGATATCTCGATCCGTAATCATTCCAACTAGTTTTTTGTTACTAACCACGGGTAAACAGCCAATGTCAAGTGTTCGCATTTGTTCTGCTACTTCACTTACATAGTCCTGTGGATTGCAAGTTACTACTTCTTTACTCATGACATCTTTGATATTCAAACCATTCACTCCTTTAGGGAATAGCATGGTTTACAAGTCCATAATATATGTAACAAAATTGAAAGATTTAACTTAGGTAAAAAGTGGTATAATAAAATAAAGAAATTAGTTTAAAAAAAGAAACTTTTTTGAAAGAAAATCGTAATTAATAAATAGAAGGACGAGGTGGATTCAATGGCAAAGGAAGTTGATTTGAAGAAAATTGTAAGTAATCTTTCAAAGCTTGGTGTTACTGTTACAATGACGAAATCTAGACTTGACCTACTTAAAGCTTTAGCACCACCAGCACAAAGTCCTCATGTACAAAACTAAAAAGAAGGTGACTTGACACTTCGTTTTGAAATGAAGTTAGAGTCACCTTCTTTTTTTAAAAGATTAAGAAAGATAAAAAAAGTCCCATGAATACTGGGTTTATGGAACTTAAAAGAATGAATAATTCTGCTGATTTCCGTTTCAGGTGGACGCTTTCCGCGGGCGTTGCCTCAGCCTCCTCGCTTCGCTGCGGGGTCTTCATCTAACGCTATTCTCGCCGGAGTCGCCACCTTGTACTCCAATCAATTAGGTGAGTAGTACTCCGCGATAAGATTTGGCAGAGCATATCGCTTATATCATAAGATTAGCCCAAGTTAATGTAGGGATAAAATGATTGGTAATCGCTGATGAAGTAGAAATACTATTATTCGTTGATAGAGGGAGGCAGCTAATTTTCTTTTACTAGTGGAAATAAAGAAAAATAGTTAGTATGTATCGAATAAGAAGCGAAATAGCTCACGAAATTGTATCTTCGTGAGCTCCCTCTATGAATAGAGAAGTATCTGTTCTCTAGTTATCCAAAAACGCTCTAACCTGTTTCTAATAGTTGTAGAAGGGCGACGGACAGGCAAACGCCATAAGATTACCAAGAAAAAAAGGCTGGTCGTGACGCAGTCACGACCAGCCTTTTTAAAAATCAAACGGTAATCCTATAGCAAAACGTCTGTCCAAAGCACTTCGGAAACGATAGCAACAGGTTTTGATCTAAAGGACTGGGCGTATTTTTGCCTGGTAAAAAAAAGCCTGCAGAGACTGGGCGTAAATCCCTTTCTCCACACGCTTTAACTAATCAATCGTCTTCGTTTTTCGCAAACATATAAGTTCGATGATGAAACTTCATACTAAACACTAAACCAATGGCTAACATATTCCCCATGAGCGAACTACCACCATAACTTATAAACGGCAGAGGTATACCTGTAATAGGCAATAACTGAATCGTCATGCCAATATTTTCAAATACATGGAATGTAATCATTGCAATAATACCTGCACATACATATGTGCTATAAGCATCCTTTAACTGAAGTGTAATTTTCGTCAAATGAAAAATAAGTAAGAAGTACAAACTAACAACAATACTTGCTCCTACGAAACCGTATTCTTCCCCAATAACAGCGAATATAAAGTCCGTGTGATTTTCTGGGACATATACAATACGTTCTCCATAACCTTTACCGAAAATCTCACCAGAGCCAATTGCATTTAGAGAAGTGATTAAATGCATTCCTTCATCATTTGCATAAGAATAGGGATCTAACCAAGAATATATACGTGCGAATTGGTACGGGTTAAATCCAAAATTGTCAGCTAAAAAGTCCTGCATATAGACGGCCATCCATAATAGTAGACCACCAATTCCTACACCGCCTAAAAAGATTGGAAGTATTATTTTCCACGTAATTCCAGCAACTATAATAAGGGCTACAGTAATTGCTAGGAACACCAATGAAGTACCTAAGTCGGGTTGTGTCATGATAAATGCTAGAGGAACAATTAATGTTACCCCCATTTTACCTAGCAAGATTAAATCGGTTTTTACTGTTTTAATAAGATTTTTCTCGTGATGCATGGTTATTAATCGGGCAAGTCCCAGTATATAAAAAGTTTTCATAAACTCAGCTGGCTGAATATCACCTATAGGTAAGTGAAACCAACTCTTTGCACCATTCATGGGTTTTACTAGACCTAAACTATCTGGAAGTAGGAAAAGTACAATCAGTAAAAATACTCCAATACCATAAATATACCAAGACAACTTTTTATATTGTTCTGGCTCAAAAAACATGACAAATCCAATAATAATAGAACCAATAATATACCAAACAAGCTGTTTAGGTATAAAGTTAATACCGTATTGTCCAGTCGTTTGCGCTGATGAAATAGCAAACAAACTAATGATTAGAAATAATAATATAATAAAAGCAAGTGTCCAATCGAAACGATCGGCAAAGCCTTTTTTGTTCTCCATTTAAGTCACCTATGTTTCTTTCAAATTTCATTCCATTATTATAACGTATATTAATGTTTTTTGCTTGATGGTTTAATAGAGACGTGAGAGGGAATAAAGATGTTTCCTTGTATAAATCATGCTATTATTATGAACAGATAAAGGAGTGATTTTAGTGGCAAAAAAAGAAGTGAGAGATATGGATGAGTATTTAACTCATTTATATGTCCACGTAAATGAGGTAGAGCATTTTGCTCTGTTTAGCGGGATTACGGTTCAACAGTTTATAAGGAATTTCTCTGACTTGTCCGCTCTTTTGTTACTAAAACATAGTTATGATGATGCTTCTTTTAATATGCATACTCAGCTTGAATTTATAGTTCCAGAGCAATACAACCATTTTATAAAGGATTTTGCTGAAGGACCATTTGAATTGTGCTTCATGGATTTTGAAGATGAGCGAAAACTGAATATGCTCTCTCCTCAAGAACAAGCGGAGTTACTATACATAGCACATAAAAAAGAAGCTTTTCGATCACCGTTTTATCATCACCTACAAAATAGATTTGTCTATTTATCGGACGAAGGAGAGAAAATTACAAAAATTTATTTCCGAGACATGGAGGATTTCACTCATTTAGTAGCAAATGTCTTTACAGGGCTAATTAGTGAAAAGTCTAAGTCGACAGCTTTTTGGCGTAAAAAGAACAATATCATATTACCAACATTGTCTGCAGAAAAGGTAACAGAGCATAACGACCTCTTTGAAGATGGTGTGTTAATGTCTTTGTTCAAAACGGATAAATCGAGTTATGGTATCGAAATTCGAATTCTCCCAGAGAATATTTTTCCAGATGAAGTTTTAGAGGATTTAAAGTTACATATGGCCAAGCCGGTGGATGTCTTGATAGAGGTATAAATAGAACGCTTTTGCCACGAGTAAGAGGCAGGGGCGTTTATTATGTAATGAGGTGAAATAGATGGCTTGGATTTTATTGATCATCGCAGGATTGACAGAAATAATATGGGCAATTGGTTTAAAGGAGGCTCATGGCTTTACGGAGCTTGTTCCTTCTATTATAACGATTATATTTTTAATCGTGAGTTTTTTCCTGTTTGCCAAAGCTATGAAGACGATTCCGATTGGTACAGCATATGCTATATTCACAGGCATAGGAGCAGCAGGCACGGCTATTGTAGGGATTTTTTGGTTCGGGGAAGAAGTAAGTCCTGGAAAACTCTTCTTTTTATTTGTCCTGCTTTTTGGAATCATCGGTCTAAAATTAGTAGATGATGATGAAGAGGAGGCAGGCTAATGGAGTGGTTTATATTAATAATTGCTGGTGTATTTGAAGTGGCTTTTGTCATTTGTATGAAGTTATCGGATGGCTTCAAAAATATAAAATATACGATTCTCACAGTGATTTCTGCATCTTTGAGTTTTTTCTTATTGTCTTTAGCTTTAAAAGAAATAGCGGTTGGCACTGGTTATGCTGTATGGACTGGAATCGGTGCTGCAGGGAGCGTTCTTCTGGGGATGTATGTATTTCAAGAGAAAAAAAGCAGAAAAAAATTGTTCTTTTTAAGCTGCATTATCATGGGAGTAGTGGGCCTTAAATTGTTCGGGTAAATACTCAACTATTGAGGCTGTACGTGATAAACTAATAGTATCCAAAACATGGAGGTAATTTAACCAATGAAAATTAAAGTGGGCTTATTATACGGTGGGAAATCTGCAGAGCATGAAGTGTCACTACTTACTGCAAGAGCAGTTTCACAAGCGATTAATTTCGATAAATATGAAGTGTATCCAATTTTTATCACGAAAACAGGTGAATGGAGAAAAGAAGGGCAGCTAACTGGACCAGTAGAATCACTGGAATCTTTACAATTCGGCAATGAAATAACACAACCAAATACAATATCTAGTTTTCTGCCGAAACAAGGGGACGATACAACCGGGCTAGATGTGATTTTCCCACTTTTGCACGGACCAAATGGAGAAGATGGAACGGTACAAGGATTGTTAGAAGTATTGAACTTACCATACGTAGGTAATGGTGTATTGGCATCTGCTGCAGGAATGGATAAAGTAGTGATGAAGCAGTTATTTGCACAGGCTGGCTTATCTCAAGTTCCTTATGTTTATTCCATAAGTAAAGAGTGGAAAAAGAATCAGGATGCTTTACTTCAAAAAATGGAAGAAAGCTTAAAATGGCCTTTGTTTGTAAAGCCGGCCAATCTTGGTTCCAGTGTAGGGATTAGTAGAGTTACAAATAGAGAAGAGCTTATCAAAGCGGTGGAATATGCCTTTAAATATGACCGTAAAATTATTGTAGAGCAAGGGATTTTTGCGCGCGAAATTGAAATGAGTGTTCTTGGAAATGATGATCCAAGATGCTCCGTAGCGGGAGAAGTACTACCTACGAAGGATTTCTATGACTACGAAGCAAAATATGAGGACGGCACGACGAATTACGCAATCCCTGCTAAAATTTCTAGTGAACTTCAAGAGAAGTTAGAGGATTCTGCTATTCGAGCGTTTAAAGTATTGGATTGTTCGGGTCTTGTTCGGGCAGACTTTTTTGTAACGGATCAAGATGAAGTTATCATCAATGAAGTAAATACAATGCCAGGTTTTACACCAATTAGTATGTATCCAAAGCTTTGGATGGAATCAGGCCTTTCTTATTCGAATCTAATAGAAGAACTTATCCGCTTGGCGATCGAGCGCCACGAAGAAAAGCAACAGCTTGAACACTCGAAGGACGGGAAGTGATCAAGTGAAAAGAACATTATCACATATAGCAGAATGGTTAAACATACAACAGAAAATAGATGATAATCTTGTCGTTACGGGAGTTTCCATAAATACAAGAACAATTCAACCAGGCGATTTGTTTATTCCGTTTCGGGGAGAACAAGTAAATGGACATCGATTTGTTCGGGATGCTTTTGCCAAAGGAGCAGTGGCATCTCTTTGGTTGAAGGATGAACCGAATCCGCCAGAGGACGTTCCGCTTTTATTTGTGGAAAGTGGAGAAGAGGCACTTCAACAAATGGCAAAGGCATATCGTGCTGAAGTGCAGTCAGTGTTTATCGGAATTACTGGATCTAATGGTAAAACATCAACAAAAGATTTAGTAGCTGGTATGCTGTCACCTTATTTCCGCGTGAAAAAGACAGAGGGTAACTTTAATAATGAGCTAGGTCTACCTTTAACAATTTTGTCCTTGGAAGAAGATACTGAGTTTGCCGTGCTTGAAATGGGTATGAGCTCATTTGGAGAAATCGAGTTTTTATCCAATTTAGCTAAGCCAAAATACGTGGTCATTACCAATATTGGAGAAGCACATATGCAGGATCTTGGCTCTCGTGAAGGCATTACAAAAGCGAAATTTGAAATTATTGCAGGATTAGAAGCTGATGGTCAATTATTCTATGATGGGGACGAACCATTGCTTCGCCCTTTTGTGGAGAAAGCACCTGATATAAAAACTAAATCATTTGGTGTTCAGGAACAAAATGATTTGCGTATTGCAGAAGTAAATTTTACCGAGCAAGGAAGTACCTTCCGTGTAGAGGGTGAGTTAAACGAGGTAATGTCGATCCCTGTATTAGGTGAGCATCAAGTAAAAAATACACTTGCTGCACTGTTAATCGGAAAAGAAGTTGGATTGACTGCAGAGCAGATGCGTGAATCGTTAAAAGAAATAGTTTTGACTGATATGCGGATGCAGGTTATCGAAGGAAATAATGGTGCGATTTTCATCAATGATGCCTATAATGCGGCTCCGACTTCCATGCGTGCGGCAATTTCCTTCATTGAAAAGTCATCTATTAAATCAGAAAAGTGGCTTGTGCTAGGTGATATGCTCGAGCTTGGAGACAACGAGCAGCAATATCATGAAGAGATGAGCGAATCAATTTCAAACAAGATCTTTGCCGGAGTTTGTTTATATGGCCCTCGTATGGAGTGGCTGTATAAAAAGCTAGTTGAACAATTTACAGCTGAACAACTTATTTGGGTCAACGACGATGCTAAAAAACTCGTCACCTTTTTAGCAAATAATATAAACAACCGGTCAATTGTTTTAGTGAAGGGCTCAAGGGGAATGAAGTTAGAAAGAGTTATTGAGCCGTTTCAAAACTAAGATGAAGGGAGTAGGGACAATGAAAACAGGAGTATTGGGTATTCATGGTTTTACAGGTGGATCATATGAGATTCAACCATTTGTTGACTATTTGCAAGCACATACAGACTGGAAAATTGTTGTTCCTACGTTACCTGGTCATGGCGAAACGTTGGAGTTAAGAAATGCAACGGCAGAATCGTGGATGATGACTGCAGAACAATCCCTTAGACAACTGCAAAATGAAGTTGACCGTGTAATTCTTGTGGGATTTTCAATGGGTGGAATTATTGCGATGTACTTAGCGAATCGTTATCCAATACACAAACTTGTATTATTGAGTGCTGCTGCGAAATATATATATCCAGCCCAGCTTTTACAAGATATAAAGGATATAGCAAAAGAAGCAGTTGTCGGTAAGCTTGAGGAAAACTCTTTATATAAGCAATATAGTTATAAAGTAAAAGGAACTCCAATTCCTGCGACGTTAGAATTTATACGATTAGTGCGTATAGTTCAGCCTTATTATGGTCAAATTACAGTACCAGTCTATATAGTTCAAGGCAAAAAAGATGGCATTGTACCTTATGCAACTGCCCAGTTTATATATGATGAAATTGGTTCTTTGAAAAAGGAAATCGTCTATTCGGAATTAGGGAAACACCATATTTGCTATAGTGAGGACTGCGAAGATTGGTTTAGCACTGCACTCTTATTTTTAAAAGAAGAGGAGGAAGAGCCTACAAACAATTAACTAACAATTATAACAGTTGCTTATTCATTGCAACTGAGTTTGTTGCATGATATACTACGTTTAGAGCAATGGATACATTTTGTGTGAAGACTCTTCAGCGTTTATTGAAGAGTACTTTTTTTTGAACATAACGGTTTGTTGAAGTAGTATTGCATAATCACTCATTAACAGACCGCTCGGCAAAAGACCGGGCTTTCCCTTTATATAAGACCCCTCTGATCTAAAACCACAGAGAATTTTAAGTAACGGAAACGTTCCTCGTATAGGCTCGAATTTGCCGCAATTTCATCTGAAAATGTAACCATTTGTCAAAACAGAACAAAAAGGAGATTAAAATTTTGACAAATTTTTCAGAATTAAATATTAGCGCTTCTACATTAAAATCCGTACAACGTATGGGGTTTGAAGAAGCAACACCAATCCAAGAAGGTACTATTACACATGCTATGGGTGGACGCGACGTTATCGGTCAAGCACAGACTGGTACAGGTAAAACTGCTGCATTTGGTATCCCAATGATTGAAAAAATCGATATTAAAAACCCGAATATCCAAGCATTAATCATCGCTCCAACACGTGAACTTGCAATCCAAGTTTCGGAAGAGCTTTACAAATTAGGATATGATAAAAAGGTTCGTCTATTATCAGTATACGGTGGACAAGAAATTAGCCGTCAAATCCGTGCACTTAAAAACAAACCACAAGTTATTGTAGGGACACCTGGTCGTATTCTTGACCATATCAACCGTCGTACGTTAAAACTTGACCAAGTTCAAACGCTTATCTTAGACGAAGCAGATGAAATGCTTAACATGGGATTCATTGAAGATATCAACACAATTTTAGAAAGCGTACCTCCTGAGCGTCAAACATTATTGTTCTCAGCTACAATGCCAGGACCAATTCGTAAAATTGCAGAACGCTTCATGAAAGATCCAGTTGAAGTAAAGATTAAGTCTAAAGAAATGACTGTTGAAAATATTGAACAGTTCTACGTAAAAGCTACTGAGCGTGAGAAATTTGATGTTCTTTCTAGAATATTAAATGTTCATCAACCAGAACTTGCGATTATCTTTGGTCGTACAAAACGTAGAGTTGACGAATTAGCACAAGCTCTAAGCATTCGTGGTTACCTTGCAGAAGGAATTCATGGTGATTTAAGCCAAGCAAAACGTATGTCTGTATTAAAACAATTCAAATCAGGTAAAATTGATATCCTTGTCGCAACTGATGTAGCGGCACGTGGATTAGATATCTCTGGCGTAACGCATGTATATAACTTTGATGTTCCACAAGATCCTGAGAGCTATGTTCACCGTATCGGTCGTACAGGTCGTGCTGGTAAAAGTGGTATCGCTACTACATTCGTAACACCTAGAGAAATGGGTTACTTACGCATCGTTGAAAATACAACGAAAAAACGTATGGAAGCTTTAATCCCTCCAAGCTCAGATGAGGCACTAGTTGGACTTAAACGTGTAGCAGTAGAATCTTTATCTGAAATTGTAAACAAAAATGATTTAGGCGATTATCGTCCATTAGCACAAGAAATGCTTGAAAAATTTGAAGCAGTAGATGTAATAGCTGCAGCTTTAAAAACACTGACAAAAGAGCCGGATGATACTCCGATTTCTCTTTCTGAAGAACGTCCACTACCTGCTCGTGGAGAACGTGGCGGCGGACGCAGTGGAGGCGGACGCAGTGGCGGCGGTGGTTATAAAGGTAACCGTAGCAGCGGCGGTGGACGTAGTTCATCAGGTGGTCGTGGCGGAAGCAGCGATCGCGGACCTCGTTCAGGTGGCGGTTCACGCCCAAGTTCAAGCGCACGTCGTAGCAGTGGTCCACGTGACGGCTCAACACAACGTAGCACAAGAACTCGCTCACCACGTAGCGAAAACTAATAATAATATTTTAAAGGATGAACTTACACTTCGGTGTAGGCTCATCTTTTTTCTTTTGGAATCAAAGAAAGTATAAAGTTTTGTGCTATAAAATTAGTATTCATTGTACTTTGATGAATAGGCAGTGGATGTACAAAGAAATAGTAAGTTTGCATAAATAAAGAGGCAAAATAGCGAACGAAATTGCATCTTCGAGAGCTTATTCTATGAATAGGAAAGTAGCTTTTCTCTAGTTATCCAAAAATGCACTTGCCTGTTTCTAGAAGTTGTAGGAGGGCGACGGACAGGCGAACGCCATAAGATTACCGAAGAAAAGTGATATTGGTTGTGACTCCGTCACAACCAATATCACTAAAATTCACTAGGTAATCATATAGCAAACAAGTCTGTTCAAAGCACTTCGAAAACGATAGAAACAGGTTTTGAACTTAAAGGACCGGGCGTCTTTTTGCCTGGTTTTTCTTAAATATATTTACTCTCTCTCTTGGAGTGCGAGAAATCCATCTTTGAAGACTCGTAGAAAATTGTAATATATTGAAACATTTTATATTCTGTTTCGTATACAATGATGAAAGAGGAGGCTTAATATGAGACAAGAACCAATCAATCGGTTATCTGAAAAAGGATTACGTGTATGGAGAATTTATGGAATATTTCAATCCTTGATTGCCTTACTAGTAGGTGTTGGGGTAGGGGTTATCAATTATTTCACAGGACAACATATATGGCTATACATAGTAGACGGGGTAGTAATATTACTCATTGGATATTTATTAATTTATTTATTTCCGAAAATTAGATGGACTCGTTGGAGATACGAAGTGCGAGAACAAGAGATCGAATTGCAACACGGTTTGTTTATAGTTAAAAGAACGCTTGTGCCAATGGTTCGTGTGCAGCATGTAGATACTGAACAGGGTCCTATTTTGAGAAAGTATGATTTATCGTCAATTACGATTTCAACTGCAGCGACTAATCATACTATTCCTGCCCTCATAACTTCGGAGGCAGACGAACTTCGAGGCAGAATTTCTGTACTTGCAAGGGTGGCGGAAGATGATGTCTAAAGAAAAATTTACTTTACATCCTATATCTGCAGTTATAAACTTCGTAAAAGTTTTAAAAGAGATGATTGTTCCTTTAGTGGTTGTTATTGCAGTAAATGGTTTTGGAGGAGAATCCGAAGGCTGGATCTCCTACATAATCTATATTATTTATGCAGTAGTATTAATCGCTATGTTAGTTAGTGGCATCATTAAGTGGAAGCGATTCCGTTACTGGTTTGAAGAGGAAGAGCTTCGCATAGAATACGGGCTTTTCGTAAAGAAAAAGAGATATATACCATTTGAGCGAATTCAAAGCTTAAATTATACAGAGGGCATCTTTCATCGACCGTTCGGATTAGTAAAGGTAAAAGTAGAAACGGCTGGTGGAGGCGCAACAAAAGAAGCGGATGCTGAGTTGACTGCAATTTCCAAAGATGCAGCCGAACAAATAAAAAAAGAGATGAACCTAGCTAAAAATAAGGAATCTGATATTTTTGGTGAAACGCTTCAACCGGAAGAGCTTGTAGTGGAACAACAAAAGCCTTTGTTCCGTATGTCTCAAAAGGATTTACTCATTCTTGCTAGTACATCTGGTGGAGTAGGTGTTTTTTTCTCTGGTTTAGCTGTGTTTGTTTCCCAATTCTCAGAGTTGATCCCATACGAAACTATTTATAATGAAATTATTTTGTTTATTAGGTTTGGGGCTCTCCTCATAGCATTATCTGTATTCTTTGTGCTATTTGTTGCCTGGATTGTATCAGTGGCAATCACGTTTATTAATTATTATGAGTTCACTATTCGAGTAGAAGATGAGGAAATTATCATTACTAGAGGATTACTCGAAAAGAAAAAGATAACAATTCCTTTATCACGCATTCAAGGTGTGCGTATTGTGGAAAACCCTCTTCGTCAGCTTACGGGGTATGCAACCGTCATCGTTGACAGTGCTGGGGGTTCTTTGGCAGAAAAGGACGAGAAAATTAGGTTGATCCCTCTTATTAAAAAGCACAAAATTAATTCTATTATCGTCCAAATTTTTCCTGACTACGATTTTGAGCCTAGCTTTACACGGGTTCCGAAGCGCTCTCGAAAGTTTTTCTATCGTTTAGACTTTTTATGGATGATACCAGTTGCAGTAGCCGTTAGTTATTTCTTTTATCCGTTTGGATTGTTGTCTCTATTACTATTTCCGCTAAGCTTTCTATTAGGGGCATGGCAGCACAAGACGGCTGGATATTGGATGGATGAAAAACAGCTTGTTTTACAGTACCGTCTATTTAGTAGAGTATCCCTTTGGGTGGAAAAGAAACGTATTCAGGCAATGACAGAGCGTACTACGTATTTTCAAAAAAAAGCAGACGTTTCTTCTATTATGACTACTATAAAATCTGGTGTGTCAGGATCGGCCACAACTATTCAGCATATTGAAAAAGCTGATGCTGATAGCCTAATGGAATGGTACGAACCAGCGAAGAAAGAATTAGGTGAGAATAATATGCTTGAACGATATTCTGAAGAAATATAGAAAAGAATTTCTAGCGAGTGAGAGGGCGATTTGACGTTCTCTCATTCGCTATTTTATTGAAGAGTTGCAATGAGCAACAGATAATTTGCTGTATCGATCGATTTTGTTGCATAATTAATTGATTATTCCCCCGCTACTATGAAATAAAAAGAGGCTGACCGTGACACAGTCACATTCAGCCTCTCAAAAATACATTTATTAAACAGATTTAAGCTTGCGTTTACGTTTTTTCCATACGGCAATCCTTCTAGGGTGGAAGTAAAACATTCCTAGTATAAAACCAGTTACTAACCCTGCTATATGGGCGGTAACATTAATCTGCGGTTGTAAGAATGTCATAATGATCCCAATAACGATAATTGGAATAATGATTTGTTTTAGCTGTGGCATAAAGTTTCTCGTATAATAAACTAAAGCTCCAAAAGCACCGAATATACCATAAATAGCGCCGCTAGCCCCGACACTCGTATAATCCCAGTCCTGCAATAAGTATGTGGCAATATTGCCGACTAACCCCGCTAGTATATAAATAGTTAGGAAACGAGCTTTCCCAGCTAGTTGCTCCAACTCTGGTCCAAATATGTATAAAGAGAACATATTAAATAATAAATGAGCAAAATTAGCGTGCAAAAATATTGGAGTTAGCAAACGCCAATATTCACCTTCACTAATTAATAAATTAAAATGGACACCAAAACTAAAAATTTGTGATCCGAGAATAGGAACCAATGTTAAAATATGAATAGCGATATTTAATGCAAGCAAAGAAGAAACAACTGGATATAGTTTTATGTATTGTTTAAAATTTTCTGTTCTATTAAACATTATTTCACCTCAACTTTTTCTACTATTAGTATATCCCGTAAGACGGATATTTGGAAAGGAGAAACTCTCATGATTACTGGAATAGGATTAGATATAACTGAAATAGAAAGAATTAAATCAATTCAAGCTAAAACACGTAAATTTGAAGAGCGTGTACTTACCGATAAAGAGAGAGTTCAATCAAATGAATTATCAAAAGCAAGACAAATAGAATATTTAGCAGGAAGATTTGCAGCAAAAGAAGCATTTTCTAAAGCAAGAGGTACTGGAATAGGAAAAGATTGCAGTTTTCAAGATATTGAAATTTTAAAAGAACCTTCTGGCAAGCCAAGCCTGTATTTTAAAGGGAAAGAAGTAAATGGATTTGTTTCTATTACTCATACAAAAGTTTATGCGGCTGCTCAGGTAATTCTACAATCATAACCGGTCGTCCATCTACATACAATGAATGAACGCAGTGATAATAGAAAGGATGGACTGATTGAAGAGCCGAGTGGCTAAATTATTATTTTTATTTGTAACAATCTTAGTACTATCTGCATGTGGAGCCGATTCGAAAGAAGATGTTGTGAAAAAACTAAGCAACAAGTGGGTGGATGCAAAGGGATATGAGCTCACAGCTGAGATGAGCATCTTGACTGGAGAGGAACCAAGAGTTTACGGTGTGGAGGTTTGGCACACTAAACCAGATTTTTATCGAGTAGAGGTATCGGATACTAATGCTGAGAATACGCAAATGATAATTCGTAACACAGAAGGCGTATTTGTCGTAACACCAGCACTAAACAAAACGTATAAGTTCCAAAGTAAATGGCCATCTGAAAATAGCCAAGCATATTTGATCGGTTCACTAGCTAACGACATTAAAAAAGATAAAACAGCAACCTTCAAAGAAGAAGGAGACAATTATGTCTTTGAAACAAAAACTAGTAATAATCATAAAAACATGCTGCCGAATCAAAAAATTTACATCAATAAAAAGACATTACTACCAACGGATGTTTCTATCATGAATGAAAACAAAGAAGAACAAATTCATATTACATTCAGCAAAGTATCGCTAGGAAAAACACGTGCAGCAGCGGAATATAAGATTGAACAAACACCAACTACGCCAACTACACCTACTGGAAAAGCAGAAGGCACGGAAGAAACAGTAGAAACGTCTGCGGAAATAGATGACGCTGAATTTGAAACATATTATCCAATGTTAAAATGGGATCAAGTGCATAATATTGATGAGAAAATAATGGAAGTCGACGGAGAAAAAAGAATTATTTTAACATACAGCGGTGATAAAGAGTTTACGATTATTCAACATCGAAGTGAACAAGGTGATTCTTCTATCATTCCAGTATTTTCACCTGGCGATCCGGTTGACCTAGGAGTTGCAATTGGTGCAATAACAGACCAATCTCTTTCTTGGGAACAGGATGGAATGTCATTCTTTATTGCTTCATCTACTTTAACGAAGGAAGAAATGATTGAAGTTGCTGCATCAATGACCGCTGGTGGTTTAAAGTGATTAAGGTTGACTACTTCATTACACTAGTAGGATAATCTATTTAAACTGATTAAAAGAGGGAATAATATGTCGCAACAGTATTACCGACCTACATTCATAAAAGTAGATTTACAAGCCGTACAAAATAATATAAAAAGACTCAAGGAAACACTTCCTGAGCATACCGAAGTGATAGCTGTAGTTAAAGCAAATGGATACGGTCATGGAGATATTGCTGTTGCGCAAGCTGCATTAAAAGCAGGAGCCAATCTCTTGGCGGTTGCCACGCCGGAGGAGGCATTGCACTTAAGAGAAGCTGGTATTCAAGCGGATATACTTTTACTAGGCACATCTCCACTCTCTTTCTTGGAGGAGGCTTCCAAACAGAACATCACACTTACAGCTTATTCAAATGAGTGGCTAAATGCTACACGGAATCTCCAAAGTACTTTGAAGCTGCATATAAAGATTGATAGCGGTATGGGCAGAATTGGGTTTACGGAAGAAAAAGAGCTAAAGCAGGCACTTGCATTCATTCGTGAGAGAGACTGGTTGCAGATTACGGGCGTTTTCACGCATTTTGCAACCGCAGATGAGGAAGAACAAACGCTATTCCGACAACAAGTTACAAGATTTGAAAAGTTATTAAGTGTATTTGAGCAAAGGCCTGTCTTAGTGCACACTTCTAATAGTGCAGCGGCTTTGATACATCCTGATCAACACTGGAATGCCGTGCGTTTCGGTATATCTATGTATGGGATAGCACCATCTCCTTGGGTTAATGAAGAACTTCCATTCCCTCTAGAAAAAGCACTTTCGTTGCACACGGAGGTTGCGCATGTAAAAAAGGTCCCAAAAGGCTCTACCATTGGCTACGGAGCTACATATGTGGCATCATCCGACGAGTGGATTGCAACAATTCCGATTGGTTATGCAGATGGCTTATTAAGAAAACTGCATGATCAATCTGTATTGATAAAGGGTAAAAAGATGCCAATCGTCGGGAAAATTTGTATGGATCAATGCATGATTCGTCTCGATGAAAAAGTAAAGATTGGTGAAAAAGTTGTATTAATAGGTAAACAAGAAACTGAGGAGATTCTTATAGAAGAGTGGGCTGAAGCACTGCAAACTATCCCTTATGAAGTTTGCTGCACTTTTTCTGATAGAATCCCCAGAATCTATAGCAGCTAAACTTTCGACAAAATTTAAGAATATATGCATAATTTGTCTAACCATTTCTCGTAATGTCTTTTATTTCATCTGGAGAAATGGTAAGATGAAGTATATTGTCATATAGGGAAATGTTTTGTCGGAGGTGTTTGCTGTGGTAAGTGATAAAAAGAAAAAGGAAGCGATTATTCAGCTTCCAAATCAATTGGTTAATGAAGGAGTAAAAACCGTAAAACAATCATTAACTGGCGTAGAAAGCTTCGTTCGTGTCCAAGCAAATGAATATGTAAAAAATGGTCAGGCAAATCTTATAAGAGAAGCGATGATGAAAGGCTATGTTGAGATGTCTCATATAAATCTATCCATTTGTACGGAGTGTTTACATGCAGAATACGAAGCTCAACATACGACAGAGCGACTCGTAAGTGGAGGATGAAAATTTGATCGTTAAACGTGGAGACGTTTTTTTTGCGGATTTATCACCAGTAATCGGGTCTGAGCAAGGTGGCACCAGACCCGTTTTGGTGATACAAAATGATATCGGTAATAGATTCAGTCCAACTGTCATTGTGGCAGCTATCACAGCTCAAATTCAAAAGGCAAAATTACCAACGCATGTTGAGATAAATGCAAAAGAATATGATTTTGAACGAGATTCAGTTATTTTATTGGAACAGTTAAGGACAATTGATAAATCTCGACTCACTGATAAAATTACCCACCTAGACGTAGAAGTGATGGAAGATGTTGATCATGCATTAGGGATTAGCTTAGGTATCGTAAAATTTTAATACATAGTAAGAACACAATGTGGAATCGACAAAGACGCATTGTGTTTTTTAATAGGAAAAAAAATTTGTGTTTATAGGTATCTACTGATGGTAAATATTAACATCCTAACTTGCTCGATGCTGAATAACGTTGTAGCTACACTGCGACGTCTGTACTTTTTAAAATATGGACAAGTATAAAAGATCACGTAAACTATGTATAAAAGATGTAATATAAGATGAAATTCTGTACAATATAATTACTAGTATTCAACGAGGAGATGTATGAGGAATAATGAATAAAAGAATTGCTTCGTATATTCACGAAAATATTGATGAAATTTTAGAAAATTGGAGAGTTAAAATGGAAGAAGAGAAGGATGATCGTTTCTTCCAAATTATGTCGGATAAAATTGTTGATAATACAGTTCGTGAATTCGGAGATTTAATGATTTCGAGTCTAACGGAAGAAGAAGCTACGTACAGGGAAAAGTTAAATGATTTCTCCGTTCAAATTGTACGTTATGGATGGTCTATTTCTTTTGTATTAAAGGCACTAACCAACTTTACTGAAGTAATTTATGAAAGAATGGGTGAAGTAGAATTCTTAAATGAAGGTAATTTTCAATCATATAGAGAAATATTAACTAATTGGATTACTCCTTTAAACCATAGCATTGTAGATGCCTATTCGGTAGTGTGGGAAAAAACAGTAAGTTTACAAAAGATTGCTTTACAAGAGCTTTCTGCTTCATTAATTCCTGTTTTTGAAAAAATTTCAGTTATGCCTCTAGTAGGAACAATTGATACAGAACGAGCAAAACTAATAATGGAGAACCTATTACAGGGAGTAGTCAAGCATCGTGCAGAAGTAGTGCTACTAGATATTACAGGAGTTCCTGTAGTTGATACGATGGTTGCCCATCATATCATTCAAGCGGCAGATGCCGTACGTTTAGTCGGTGCCAAATGTATGCTAGTTGGGATCCGTCCAGAAATTGCTCAAACTATCGTCACTCTTGGCATTAATCTAAATGATTTCACAACAACAAGCACTTTACAAAAAGGGGTTGAACAAGCCCTAGCTATGACAAATCGTGCAATAGTAGAGGTGAATATATAATGATGACAAGAATACCAATTTTAAAACTGAGAGATTGCTTAATCGTTTCCATCCAATGGGAGTTAGATGATCAAACTGCTCTTGCTTTTCAAGAAGATTTACTTGATAAGCTGCATACAACCGCAGCGAGAGGTGTAGTACTCGATCTTACGCCGATTGACTTTATCGACTCATTCATCGCAAAGGTACTGGGCGATGTTATTAGTATGTCCGGTCTAATGGGCGCAAAGGTAGTGATTACGGGCATTCAACCTGCAGTAGCTATCACTCTCATAGAATTAGGAATTAGGCTTGAGAATGTAGTTACCGCTTTAGACTTAGAAAATGGATTGGAAAAATTAGAACGAGAATTGGAGGACTAATCCATATGAACTTAAGGTCTTCTGTTGATATAATAACTGAGTGGGATATCGTTGCTGCAAGGCAACTTGGTAGAAATGAAGCGAAAGATGTTGGCTTCGGTACAGTTGACCAAGCAAGAATTACAACAGCGATTAGTGAACTCGCTCGCAATATATATTTATATGCAGGTAAAGGTAAAATAGAAATTAGACAAATTACAGAAGGTAATCTGAGAGGTCTATTAGTAATTGCATCTGATAAAGGGCCGGGAATTGTAGATGTTCGTAAAGTCATGGAAGATGGATATACAACATCAGGCGGTCTTGGCGCGGGTCTACCAGGTGTAAAACGACTTATGGATGACTTTAAGATTGAAACTGTACTAGGAGAAGGTACTACAATTAGTGCATCAAAGTTGTTAAGATAGGGGGTAAGTTAAAAGTATGCCTCAAGAGTTTAAGAGACAATACAAAGAAATTTTGAAACAATATACGCAGAGACAAACGGAACATAATTTGTATGAGGGTCAAAATATCAGTAGACAGCTCATTCAAAAGAATATTTCTCCAGAGGAAGTTATAAGCATACATAAGGCTTCTTTAGAAGAGCTTATGCCTGATTTACCGAATGATGTTTGGCATTCTTTTGATTTATTAATTGAAGTGATGGTTAGATATGGACTAGCATTAAGAGAGCATCAAACGTTAATAAAAAAACAGGAAAACTTTAAAATGGAGATGGAACTTGCTTCTAATGTCCAACAAACCTTGTTGAAAACAAAGGTGCCACAGATGAATGATTTGGATATAGGAATGATATCTGTTCCTGCAAAAGAAATGAATGGAGATTATACGCATTTTCTAAATGATGATACTACAGTAGGGATCGCTGTTGCTGATGTAATCGGGAAAGGAATTCCGGCTGCCTTATGCATGTCCATGATTAAATATGGGATGGATAGTTTAAATGGTGCAGAAACCGAACCTATCGTTGTACTAGACGTTATTAATAGAATCGTTGAGAAAAGTGTAAGTGATTCGATGTTTATTTCTATGTTTTATGGGACCTATGATACTTCAAAAAGTGTGTTTACATATGCATCTGCTGGACACGAGCCGCCATTATTTTATTGTGCTAAAACTAATAGTTTTTCAGAATTGCAAGCAAAGGGACTATTATTAGGCGTTATTTCAAACGTTAAATATGAACAGCATTCTATTTCCTTAGAAAAAGACGATTTTATCGTTATGATGACCGACGGTGTAACCGAATGTCGTTCAAAAGATGGATTCATTGACCAAAGAACCGTGATGGATATTATCGAAAGCGTAAGAGATCAGTCCGCCCAAGATATGGTGGAATATGTGTTTCATAAGCTGGAGGAATTACAGGAATTTGAACAACGGGATGATTTCACGCTCGTTATTTTCAAAAAGAAGTAATTTAAGGTTTATCAAAAGCTAAATGGTGGTATACAGACTATATATAGCGAAAACGGGGGAAAAAGTAAATGAATATTTCAGTTGAATTACAAACGTTAGATGAGTTGCATGTTAAAGGATCTATTGGTGGAGAGATTGATGCTTTTACAGCACCAATTCTAAGAGAGAAACTTATGGAGATAAGCTTACAGGAAAATATGCATGTTGAATTGAATTTAATGGATGTTTCATATATGGATAGTACAGGGCTAGGTGTTTTTGTTGGTTTTTATAAAAGTATAAATGCTGCAGGTGGTCATATGGAGTTAACGGGACTTTCATCTAGATTGAAACGCTTATTCGATATAACTGGTTTAGTAGAAATTATGGATATCCAGGCTATAGATAAAGAGGTGAAAATAGATGAAACCGTTTGATTATGTAGAAATCCGGGTGCCTGCGAAGCCACAGTATGTTAGCGTTGCACGACTCACAATTTCAGGTTTGGCCAATCGCATCGGATTTACGTATGACGATATAGAAGACTTAAAAATTGCTGCAAGTGAAGCTATTACAAATGCTGTACAACATGCTTATGCGGATAATGAGGAAGGCGAAGTGGTCATTGGCTGCGCATTGTACAAAGAAAAGATGGAAATTATGGTAGCGGATCACGGGAAAAGTTTTAATTTTGAAGAAACGAAAGCAAAAGTAGGACCATACCATGAACTAGAAGAAATATCCTTTTTAAGAGAAGGCGGTCTGGGTTTATATTTAATCGAGACATTAATGGATGAAGTGAAAGTCCATCACCAAGAAGGTGTTACTGTATTTATGACGAAACATGTCGGAGTAGAGCAGGTGGATGAAAATGTCGAACACGTCCCTTCCTAATAAAGAATCGAAAGAGAAAATATTGGAATGGATCAAGGAATATCAAGAGACAGAAAGTGAAGAGGCTCAAACAAATTTAGTGCTAAACTATACTAGATTGGTTGAATCTATAGCTCGAAAATATTCTAATGGTAAATCACATCATGAGGATATCGCACAAGTAGGCATGCTTGGTCTCCTTGGGGCTATTCGAAGATATGATCCATCTTTCGGTAAAAACTTTGAAGCTTTTGCAATTCCGACAATTATCGGCGAGATAAAACGCTTTTTAAGAGATAAAACTTGGGCTATTCACGTTCCAAGAAGGATTAAAGAGCTAGGGCCACGTATCCGGGCAGCAGTTGAAACATTAACAGTGGAATTTCAACGTTCGCCTATTATCCCAGAAATAGCTGATTTTCTGGGGGTAGAAGTGGAAGATGTACTAGAAGCTATGGAAATGGGTAAAAGTTATCAAGCTTTATCTATGGACCATTCCCTTGAATCGGACTCAGATGGTAGTACAATTACATTGTTTGATGTCATTGGTAAAACAGATAGCGAGTACGAGAAAACAGATCAACGTTTACTTGTAGCTAATGCACTTAATGTTTTATCTGAACGAGAGAAAGAAATAATTCAACTTACATATATGGAACAACTTAGTCAAAAAGAAACGGGAGATCGTCTCGGTATATCGCAAATGCATGTATCTAGAATTCAACGCAAAGCTATAAAGAAATTACAAGAGGCCATTTTATCGTCAGGTGGAGTAGTAAAATGATGGATTTTTCAGATGACAAAGTAGAATTGTTTGTATACCAAGAAGCCAAAAGTGGAAATTTAGAATCTGGAGATACTTATTACATTACAAAGACAGATGATTTTATGCTTTGTGCTATAGCAGATGGATTGGGAAACGGTCCCGTGGCTAAAGAGTCTGCTGATATTATTCCAGAAATTTTAGAGCAATATAAAGAAGAAACGTTAGATGAATTATTACTCCGTTGCAATGAATTGATGGTTCAAAAAAGAGGTGCGGCAGTAGCATTAGTGAAAATAGATTATATAAATGAAACTATATCCTATAGCTGTGTAGGAAATGTGAAGTTTTATATGTATAAGCGTGCTACCGATAAAATGATTTATCCCTTACCAGTAATGGGCTATTTGTCTGGAAGAAAACAAAGGACTAATACTCAAACATATGCTTGTGAAAAAAATGATTTGTTCATGCTACACTCGGATGGCGTTGTGATGAATAGTCCGAAGTCTACTATTAAAGTTGCTGCAAATGCTCGATGTCTCTATGATACAGTTTTTAAGGAGATCGAACATGGCGACGACTCTACGTTTATAGTTGGAAGCTTACTCTAATCTAGGGTAAGCTTTTTTTGTTCCTACTTTATATTTATTGAGAATTCACTAATAATAAGAAGACGCCACATATGGTAAAATGAGTACTATAAGGAAAGGACGTGTTTGTTTTGGAAATAAAGAAGATGCTCCAACTAGTTTCAAAAGATACGGGTGTCAAATCATCGCAAGCAGAACAGGTTATAAAATTACTAGAAGAGGGGAATACAGTTCCCTTCATCGCTCGATATAGAAAAGAACAAACAGGATCTTTAGATGAAGTCCAAATAAAAGCCGTTGAAGATCGCTATAACTACATACAACAACTAGAACAACGAAAAGAAGAAATCCTCCGCTTAATTGAAGAACAAGGTAAATTAACAGAAGAGTTGACTGCTTCTATTAATAATGCGACGGTACTGCAGCGAGTTGAAGATTTATATCGCCCTTATAAACAAAAACGCAGAACAAAAGCTACTATTGCAAAAGAAAAAGGACTAGAACCACTAGCTACATTAATAATGACTTTCCCTAAGGAGTCCGTAGCTCTATTAGCCGAAGACTTTCTGAATGAAGAATTAGAAGTTTTGACTGTAGAGGATGCATTACTAGGAGCACGGGACATCTTGGCAGAGCAATTCGCTGATGATGCAAAAATACGAGAGCAAATTCGAAATATAACACGTGCAGACGGTAAAATTGTTACATCTGTTAAAAAAGCGGAACTAGACGAAAAGAATGTATTTGAGATGTATTACGAGTACGAAGAACCTGTGAAAAAGATAGTTCCTCACCGTATATTAGCGTTAAATCGAGGAGAGAAAGAGGATATCCTAAAAGTTGGTCTTCAGGTTCCAATGGAGAAAGCCACGAATGTGATGAAAGCTCAGTGGATTAAATCCTCTTCTAGTAATGCGGTGGAGCAAATTGAATTGGCAGTAGAAGATTCGTATAAACGACTAATTCAGCCTTCTGTAGAGAGGGAGATTCGAGGAGAGCTTACAGAAAAAGCAGAAGCGCAGGCTATTCATATTTTCTCTGAAAACCTACGCAATCTACTATTGCAACCACCTTTAAAAGGGAAAGTAATTCTAGGTGTCGATCCAGCTTATCGTACTGGGTGTAAGCTAGCAGTTGTAGATGATACTGGAAAGCTTCTAGAGGTTTCTGCTATTTATCCCCATGCACCAAAAATGGATGTGGAAGGTTCAAAGAAAAAAGTGCTTGCTTACTTAACGAACTACCCTATATCTTTAATTGCTATCGGAAATGGGACAGCCTCCCGTGAAACAGAGCAATTCATCGTAGACTGTTTAAAAGAAGTAGAGGGTGAAGTAGCGTATGTAATAGTAAATGAAGCTGGGGCAAGTGTGTATTCAGCCTCTGAAACTGCACGTAACGAGTTTCCTGACTTACAAGTGGAGCAACGTAGTGCAGTATCCATCGCAAGAAGACTGCAGGATCCTCTTGCCGAGCTAGTGAAAATAGACCCAAAAGCAGTAGGAGTAGGACAATATCAGCATGATGTTTCACAAAAGAAGTTATCGGATTCCCTATCCTTTATAGTAGAAACAGCAGTTAACCAAGTTGGAGTAAATGTAAATACAGCATCGGCCTCTCTATTACAATACGTTTCTGGACTTTCGAAAACGGTCGCAGAGAACGTTGTGAATATGAGAAATGAGCAGGGGAGATTTACTTCTCGAGCACAACTTAAGAAAATTCCGCGTCTTGGAGCCAAAACATATGAACAAGCAATTGGATTTTTGCGTGTACCAGATGCAAAAAATCCATTCGATGGAACTGGTATCCACCCTGAAAGCTATAAAGGAGCGGAGCAGGTACTTGAAATTGCTGGTCTAAAGAAAACACAAATCGGTACAAGAGAAGCAGAAGAGGCATTAAAGAAAATTTCAATAGAAGAAGTAAGTAAAGAACTAGAAATAGGCGAAATTACATTAAAAGATATTGTAGATACGCTGATCAAGCCAGCACGTGATCCTCGTGAGGCATTCCCGCAGCCCATTCTTAAAAAGGATGTACTCAAATTAGAGGACTTGAAAACAGGAATGGAGCTGCAAGGAACAGTACGAAATGTAGTTGATTTTGGTGCATTTGTCGATATCGGCGTAAAACAAGATGGCTTAGTCCATATTTCCAAGCTAAAAAAAGGGTTTGTCAAACATCCCTTAGACGTCGTTTCACTAGGAGATATAGTCACTGTATGGGTAGAACAGTTCGATGCCAATAAAGGAAGAATAGCATTAACGATGCTTCCTCCAGAACAACAAGTGTAACTAATGGAGTTGTCCAATGGAGATATGCCATTGGACAACCTTTTTTTAAAAATAGGGGTGAGTTAATTATGTCAGATGAAAAACTGTACGAACTAGTATGTCATGTATCGAACGAGATTTTTGGGAAAGACTTTCTACATAAAGCGTTTTTTAACAAACGTCTTAGAACTACTGGCGGAAGATATATGCTCAGATCACATCATATAGAAATAAACCCGTTGGTATTCGAAAAATATGGCATGGATGAATTGGTCGGGGTTATCAAACATGAACTTTGTCATTATCATTTACATATAGAAGGAAAAGGCTATCAACATCGGGATGCTGACTTTCGTAAGTTACTTCAAACAACAAACTCTCCTAGATTTTGTTCTACGCTAATGGAGAGAGAAGCAAGGAAAACTACAAAGAGGTATACATATAAATGTGCAAAATGCTCTCTTTTATATAATCGGAAAATTCGTTTAAATACGAAGAAATACCGTTGTGGCAAGTGTTATGGAGATTTGTTTTTAGTTTCTTTGGAGAATCTGAAATAAATTTTCAAAAAGTAGTTGACGTTTTGAAAAACACTCTCTATAATAATAAAAGTCGAGTAAAACAAACGACATAAATTATTCCGAAGTAGCTCAGTGGTAGAGCAATCGACTGTTAATCGATTGGTCGTAGGTTCGAGTCCTACCTTCGGAGCCATTATGGCCCCTTGGTCAAGCGGTTAAGACACCGCCCTTTCACGGCGGTAACACGGGTTCGAATCCCGTAGGGGTCATTTACCATTTATTACTTAATATCTTTAACGGTCCCGTGGTGTAGCGGTTAACATGCCTGCCTGTCACGCAGGAGATCGCCGGTTCGATCCCGGTCGGGACCGCCATGTTGGGGTATAGCCAAGCGGTAAGGCAATGGATTTTGATTCCATCATGCCCTGGTTCGAATCCAGGTACCCCAGCCATTTTTGAGCCATTAGCTCAGTTGGTAGAGCATCTGACTTTTAATCAGAGGGTCGTAGGTTCGAATCCTACATGGCTCATCAAATTGTTGTTGACATTTAAGGTGTTCGAGAGTACAATGAACCTTGTCCTATTAATTACTAAGCGGTCGTGGCGGAACGGCAGACGCGCTAGGTTGAGGGCCTAGTGGGGGATAACCCCGTGGAGGTTCAAGTCCTCTCGGCCGCACCAGTCACATAACAATTTAACATAAAAAATGCGGGTGTAGTTTAGTGGTAAAACCTCAGCCTTCCAAGCTGATGATGAGAGTTCGATTCTCTTCACCCGCTCCATTATTTTTATACTATTGAACATTGAAAACTGAACATGCAAAACGTTAAGAAATACAGCTTATCAACTAACTTGTTAGTTCGATAGCAAAACAATTTTTGACATCATTTAATGATGATGCCAGCAAAACAAATGAGCTTTTTAAGTTCTCTATTATGGAGAGTTTGATCCTGGCTCAGGACGAACGCTGGCGGCATGCCTAATACATGCAAGTCGAGCGAATGACGAAGAAGCTTGCTTCTTCTGATTTAGCGGCGGACGGGTGAGTAACACGTGGGCAACCTGCCCTGTAGATTGGGATAACTCCGGGAAACCGGGGCTAATACCGAATAATCCATTTCCTCTCATGGGGAGATGTTAAAAGACGGTTTCGGCTGTCACTACAGGATGGGCCCGCGGCGCATTAGCTAGTTGGTGAGGTAACGGCTCACCAAGGCGACGATGCGTAGCCGACCTGAGAGGGTGATCGGCCACACTGGGACTGAGACACGGCCCAGACTCCTACGGGAGGCAGCAGTAGGGAATCTTCCACAATGGACGAAAGTCTGATGGAGCAATGCCGCGTGAGTGAAGAAGGTTTTCGGATCGTAAAACTCTGTTGTGAGGGAAGAACAAGTACGAGAGTAACTGCTCGTACCTTGACGGTACCTCATTAGAAAGCCACGGCTAACTACGTGCCAGCAGCCGCGGTAATACGTAGGTGGCAAGCGTTGTCCGGAATTATTGGGCGTAAAGCGCGCGCAGGCGGTCCTTTAAGTCTGATGTGAAATCCCACGGCTCAACCGTGGAAGGTCATTGGAAACTGGGGGACTTGAGTACAGAAGAGGAAAGCGGAATTCCAAGTGTAGCGGTGAAATGCGTAGAGATTTGGAGGAACACCAGTGGCGAAGGCGGCTTTCTGGTCTGTAACTGACGCTGAGGCGCGAAAGCGTGGGGAGCAAACAGGATTAGATACCCTGGTAGTCCACGCCGTAAACGATGAGTGCTAAGTGTTAGGGGGTTTCCGCCCCTTAGTGCTGCAGCTAACGCATTAAGCACTCCGCCTGGGGAGTACGGTCGCAAGACTGAAACTCAAAGGAATTGACGGGGGCCCGCACAAGCGGTGGAGCATGTGGTTTAATTCGAAGCAACGCGAAGAACCTTACCAGGTCTTGACATCCCGCTGACCGCTCTAGAGATAGGGTTTTCCCTTCGGGGACAGCGGTGACAGGTGGTGCATGGTTGTCGTCAGCTCGTGTCGTGAGATGTTGGGTTAAGTCCCGCAACGAGCGCAACCCTTGATCTTAGTTGCCAGCATTCAGTTGGGCACTCTAAGGTGACTGCCGGTGATAAACCGGAGGAAGGTGGGGATGACGTCAAATCATCATGCCCCTTATGACCTGGGCTACACACGTGCTACAATGGACGGTACAGAGGGTCGCAACCCCGCGAGGGTGAGCAAATCCCATAAAACCGTTCTCAGTTCGGATTGTAGGCTGCAACTCGCCTACATGAAGCCGGAATCGCTAGTAATCGTGGATCAGCATGCCACGGTGAATACGTTCCCGGGCCTTGTACACACCGCCCGTCACACCACGAGAGTTTGTAACACCCGAAGTCGGTGGGGTAACCCTTACGGGAGCCAGCCGCCGAAGGTGGGACAGATGATTGGGGTGAAGTCGTAACAAGGTAGCCGTATCGGAAGGTGCGGCTGGATCACCTCCTTTCTAAGGATAATATCGGAATACAGATCTTTATCTGTATCTTAACGTTTTGCAGTTCAGTTTTGAATGTTCATTTTATATGAAGATTCGATACTTGTTCTTTGAAAACTGGATAAAACGACATTGAAACAATAAACAACAAGAAATTCTGTTGTGATTATTTACGTAATCACAACGTGTAAGACTTTTTAACTTTTAGGTTAAGTTAATAAGGGCGCACGGTGAATGCCTTGGCACTAGGAGTCGACGAAGGACGGCACTAACACCGATATGCTTCGGGGAGCTGTAAGTGAGCTTTGATCCGGAGATTTCCGAATGGGGAAACCCACTGTTCGTAATGGAGCAGTACATTTGCGTGAATACATAGCGCATCTGAGACACACCCAGGGAACTGAAACATCTAAGTACCTGGAGGAAGAGAAAGAAAAATCGATTCCCTGAGTAGCGGCGAGCGAAACGGGAATAGCCCAAACCAAGAGGCTTGCCTCTTGGGGTTGTAGGACACTCTACATAGAGTTACAAAGGAATGAGTTAGACGAAGCGATCTGGAAAGGTCCGCAGGATAGGGTAAAAGCCCCGTAGTCCAAAATTCATTCTCTCTTGAGTGTATCCTGAGTACGGCGGAACACGTGAAATTCCGTCGGAATCCGGGAGGACCATCTCCCAAGGCTAAATACTACCTAGTGACCGATAGTGAACCAGTACCGTGAGGGAAAGGTGAAAAGCACCCCGGAAGGGGAGTGAAATAGATCCTGAAACCGTGTGCCTACAAGTAGTTAGAGCCCGTTAATGGGTGATAGCGTGCCTTTTGTAGAATGAACCGGCGAGTTACGATTACATGCAAGGTTAAGTTGAGAAGACGGAGCCGCAGCGAAAGCGAGTCTGAATAGGGCGAATGAGTATGTGGTCGTAGACCCGAAACCAGGTGATCTACCCATGTCCAGGATGAAGGTAAGGTAACACTTACTGGAGGTCCGAACCCACGCACGTTGAAAAGTGCGGGGATGAGGTGTGGGTAGCGGAGAAATTCCAATCGAACCTGGAGATAGCTGGTTCTCTCCGAAATAGCTTTAGGGCTAGCCTCAAACGTTAGAATCTTGGAGGTAGAGCACTGTTTGGACTAGGGGCCCATCCCGGGTTACCGAATTCAGACAAACTCCGAATGCCAATGATTTATGTTTGGGAGTCAGACTGCGAGTGATAAGATCCGTAGTCAAGAGGGAAACAGCCCAGACCACCAGCTAAGGTCCCAAAGTATTTGTTAAGTGGAAAAGGATGTGGCGTTGCTTAGACAACCAGGATGTTGGCTTAGAAGCAGCCATCATTTAAAGAGTGCGTAATAGCTCACTGGTCGAGTGACGCTGCGCCGAAAATGTATCGGGGCTAAACAAATCACCGAAGCTGTGGATTGATACCTATGGTATCAGTGGTAGGAGAGCGTTCTAAGGGCGTTGAAGTCAGACCGGAAGGACTGGTGGAGCGCTTAGAAGTGAGAATGCCGGTATGAGTAGCGAAAGACGGGTGAGAATCCCGTCCACCGTATGACTAAGGTTTCCTGAGGAAGGCTCGTCCGCTCAGGGTTAGTCGGGACCTAAGCCGAGGCCGATAGGCGTAGGCGATGGATAACAGGTTGATATTCCTGTACCACCAAACCACCGTTTGAGTAATGGGGGGACGCAGAAGGATAGGGTAAGCATGCTGTTGGTTATGCATGTCCAAGCAGTAAGGTGTGAATGTAGGCAAATCCGCATTCTCTAACATTGAGCTGTGATGGCGAGGACGTATGTCCGGAGTTCCTGATTTCACACTGCCAAGAAAAGCCTCTAGCGAGGTGATAGGTGCCCGTACCGCAAACCGACACAGGTAGTCGAGGAGAGAATCCTAAGGTGAGCGAGAGAACTCTCGTTAAGGAACTCGGCAAAATGACCCCGTAACTTCGGGAGAAGGGGTGCTCTTTTGGGTGCATAGCCTAGAAGAGCCGCAGTGAATAGGCCCAGGCGACTGTTTAGCAAAAACACAGGTCTCTGCAAAACCGTAAGGTGAAGTATAGGGGCTGACGCCTGCCCGGTGCTGGAAGGTTAAGAGGAGTGCTTAGCGCAAGCGAAGGTGCGAATTGAAGCCCCAGTAAACGGCGGCCGTAACTATAACGGTCCTAAGGTAGCGAAATTCCTTGTCGGGTAAGTTCCGACCCGCACGAAAGGCGTAACGATCTGGGCACTGTCTCAACGAGAGACTCGGTGAAATTATAGTACCTGTGAAGATGCAGGTTACCCGCGACAGGACGGAAAGACCCCGTGGAGCTTTACTATAGCTTGATATTGAATTTTGGTGCAACTTGTACAGGATAGGCAGGAGCCTTAGAGCCCGGAGCGCCAGCTTCGGAGGAGGCGTCGGTGGGATACTGCCCTGGTTGTATTGAAATTCTAACCCATACCCGTAACCCGGGTAGGAGACAGTGTCAGGCGGGTAGTTTGACTGGGGCGGTCGCCTCCTAAAGTGTAACGGAGGCGCCCAAAGGTTCCCTCAGAATGGTTGGAAATCATTCGAAGAGTGTAAAGGCAGAAGGGAGCTTGACTGCGAGACCTACAAGTCGAGCAGGGTCGAAAGACGGGCTTAGTGATCCGGTGGTTCCGCATGGAAGGGCCATCGCTCAACGGATAAAAGCTACCCCGGGGATAACAGGCTTATCTCCCCCAAGAGTCCACATCGACGGGGAGGTTTGGCACCTCGATGTCGGCTCATCGCATCCTGGGGCTGTAGTCGGTCCCAAGGGTTGGGCTGTTCGCCCATTAAAGCGGTACGCGAGCTGGGTTCAGAACGTCGTGAGACAGTTCGGTCCCTATCCGTCGTGGGCGTAGGAAATTTGAGAGGAGCTGTCCTTAGTACGAGAGGACCGGGATGGACACACCGCTGGTGTACCAGTTGTTCTGCCAAGAGCATCGCTGGGTAGCTATGTGTGGACGGGATAAGTGCTGAAAGCATCTAAGCACGAAGCCCCCCTCAAGATGAGATTTCCCATTACGCAAGTAAGTAAGATCCCTCAAAGACGATGAGGTAGATAGGTTCGGGGTGGAAGCGTGGCGACACGTGCAGCTGACGAATACTAATCGATCGAGGACTTAACCAAATTTGTTTCAGTTCCAATGTCGTTTATCCAGTTTTGAGTGAACAACTCATCTGTCTAGTGATGATGGCGAAGAGGTCACACCCGTTCCCATACCGAACACGGAAGTTAAGCTCTTCAGCGCCGATGGTAGTTGGGGGTCTCCCCCTGTGAGAGTAGGACGTCGCTGGGCACCAAAAAAAAGTCGTTACCGAGTAAAATTGGTAGCGGCTTTTTTGTGTGTTTATAAAGAAATTGGAATAATGCTATTGATTTGCGTCAAGATACTAAGAGAAATCGAATAAAAAGAGTGAATAGTGGTAAAGTATTTTTATTCAACCTAAGAAGGATTTCGTGTATTTACACATCTACAGGATTAATTTCATTTAAACGCATGGTAATATCAATAAGATATAAAGGAATCATAATAATGCCGAAGGCAACTTCACTCTATATAAAGGTATTTGAGTAGAACTGCAAAAGTTTGAGGGAGTAAGTAGAGACCACGGAGCGAGCGTGTACCAGATCACTCATTTTAATAATCGGTAATTCGTATTGTTTTTGTGTTGAACTCGAAGATCTTACTTTGTGCTAATAAAATTGAATAGGATGTAGTTTACTTATAATAAGGTTAAAATTACAGCTGTCTTCTTTATATTAAATACGAAGTTCTCAAAAAAAATTAAAATTCCCTTGCCAAGGTTAAAAATAAGTGGTATACTTATCAAGTTGTCATTTTGATTAGTGGCCTACACGAAAAACAATTAAAAAAGGTTGTTGACAAAGATATCAGGGTTTGATATGATATATAAGTTGTCAAAACGACATCAAACAATGTGAACATTGAAAACTGAACATGCAAAACGTTAAGAAATACAGCTTATCAACTAACTTGTTAGTTCGATAGCAAAACAATTTTTGACATCATTTAATGATGATGCCAGCAAAACAAATGAGCTTTTTAAGTTCTCTATTATGGAGAGTTTGATCCTGGCTCAGGACGAACGCTGGCGGCATGCCTAATACATGCAAGTCGAGCGAATGACGAAGAAGCTTGCTTCTTCTGATTTAGCGGCGGACGGGTGAGTAACACGTGGGCAACCTGCCCTGTAGATTGGGATAACTCCGGGAAACCGGGGCTAATACCGAATAATCCATTTCCTCTCATGGGGAGATGTTAAAAGACGGTTTCGGCTGTCACTACAGGATGGGCCCGCGGCGCATTAGCTAGTTGGTGAGGTAACGGCTCACCAAGGCGACGATGCGTAGCCGACCTGAGAGGGTGATCGGCCACACTGGGACTGAGACACGGCCCAGACTCCTACGGGAGGCAGCAGTAGGGAATCTTCCACAATGGACGAAAGTCTGATGGAGCAATGCCGCGTGAGTGAAGAAGGTTTTCGGATCGTAAAACTCTGTTGTGAGGGAAGAACAAGTACGAGAGTAACTGCTCGTACCTTGACGGTACCTCATTAGAAAGCCACGGCTAACTACGTGCCAGCAGCCGCGGTAATACGTAGGTGGCAAGCGTTGTCCGGAATTATTGGGCGTAAAGCGCGCGCAGGCGGTCCTTTAAGTCTGATGTGAAATCCCACGGCTCAACCGTGGAAGGTCATTGGAAACTGGGGGACTTGAGTACAGAAGAGGAAAGCGGAATTCCAAGTGTAGCGGTGAAATGCGTAGAGATTTGGAGGAACACCAGTGGCGAAGGCGGCTTTCTGGTCTGTAACTGACGCTGAGGCGCGAAAGCGTGGGGAGCAAACAGGATTAGATACCCTGGTAGTCCACGCCGTAAACGATGAGTGCTAAGTGTTAGGGGGTTTCCGCCCCTTAGTGCTGCAGCTAACGCATTAAGCACTCCGCCTGGGGAGTACGGTCGCAAGACTGAAACTCAAAGGAATTGACGGGGGCCCGCACAAGCGGTGGAGCATGTGGTTTAATTCGAAGCAACGCGAAGAACCTTACCAGGTCTTGACATCCCGCTGACCGCTCTAGAGATAGGGTTTTCCCTTCGGGGACAGCGGTGACAGGTGGTGCATGGTTGTCGTCAGCTCGTGTCGTGAGATGTTGGGTTAAGTCCCGCAACGAGCGCAACCCTTGATCTTAGTTGCCAGCATTCAGTTGGGCACTCTAAGGTGACTGCCGGTGATAAACCGGAGGAAGGTGGGGATGACGTCAAATCATCATGCCCCTTATGACCTGGGCTACACACGTGCTACAATGGACGGTACAGAGGGTCGCAACCCCGCGAGGGTGAGCAAATCCCATAAAACCGTTCTCAGTTCGGATTGTAGGCTGCAACTCGCCTACATGAAGCCGGAATCGCTAGTAATCGTGGATCAGCATGCCACGGTGAATACGTTCCCGGGCCTTGTACACACCGCCCGTCACACCACGAGAGTTTGTAACACCCGAAGTCGGTGGGGTAACCCTTACGGGAGCCAGCCGCCGAAGGTGGGACAGATGATTGGGGTGAAGTCGTAACAAGGTAGCCGTATCGGAAGGTGCGGCTGGATCACCTCCTTTCTAAGGATAATATCGGAATACAGATCTTTATCTGTATCTTAACGTTTTGCAGTTCAGTTTTGAATGTTCATTTTATATGAAGATTCGATACTTGTTCTTTGAAAACTGGATAAAACGACATTGAAACAATAAACAACAAGAAATTCTGTTGTGATTATTTACGTAATCACAACGTGTAAGACTTTTTAACTTTTAGGTTAAGTTAATAAGGGCGCACGGTGAATGCCTTGGCACTAGGAGTCGACGAAGGACGGCACTAACACCGATATGCTTCGGGGAGCTGTAAGTGAGCTTTGATCCGGAGATTTCCGAATGGGGAAACCCACTGTTCGTAATGGAGCAGTACATTTGCGTGAATACATAGCGCATCTGAGACACACCCAGGGAACTGAAACATCTAAGTACCTGGAGGAAGAGAAAGAAAAATCGATTCCCTGAGTAGCGGCGAGCGAAACGGGAATAGCCCAAACCAAGAGGCTTGCCTCTTGGGGTTGTAGGACACTCTACATAGAGTTACAAAGGAATGAGTTAGACGAAGCGATCTGGAAAGGTCCGCAGGATAGGGTAAAAGCCCCGTAGTCCAAAATTCATTCTCTCTTGAGTGTATCCTGAGTACGGCGGAACACGTGAAATTCCGTCGGAATCCGGGAGGACCATCTCCCAAGGCTAAATACTACCTAGTGACCGATAGTGAACCAGTACCGTGAGGGAAAGGTGAAAAGCACCCCGGAAGGGGAGTGAAATAGATCCTGAAACCGTGTGCCTACAAGTAGTTAGAGCCCGTTAATGGGTGATAGCGTGCCTTTTGTAGAATGAACCGGCGAGTTACGATTACATGCAAGGTTAAGTTGAGAAGACGGAGCCGCAGCGAAAGCGAGTCTGAATAGGGCGAATGAGTATGTGGTCGTAGACCCGAAACCAGGTGATCTACCCATGTCCAGGATGAAGGTAAGGTAACACTTACTGGAGGTCCGAACCCACGCACGTTGAAAAGTGCGGGGATGAGGTGTGGGTAGCGGAGAAATTCCAATCGAACCTGGAGATAGCTGGTTCTCTCCGAAATAGCTTTAGGGCTAGCCTCAAACGTTAGAATCTTGGAGGTAGAGCACTGTTTGGACTAGGGGCCCATCCCGGGTTACCGAATTCAGACAAACTCCGAATGCCAATGATTTATGTTTGGGAGTCAGACTGCGAGTGATAAGATCCGTAGTCAAGAGGGAAACAGCCCAGACCACCAGCTAAGGTCCCAAAGTATTTGTTAAGTGGAAAAGGATGTGGCGTTGCTTAGACAACCAGGATGTTGGCTTAGAAGCAGCCATCATTTAAAGAGTGCGTAATAGCTCACTGGTCGAGTGACGCTGCGCCGAAAATGTATCGGGGCTAAACAAATCACCGAAGCTGTGGATTGATACCTATGGTATCAGTGGTAGGAGAGCGTTCTAAGGGCGTTGAAGTCAGACCGGAAGGACTGGTGGAGCGCTTAGAAGTGAGAATGCCGGTATGAGTAGCGAAAGACGGGTGAGAATCCCGTCCACCGTATGACTAAGGTTTCCTGAGGAAGGCTCGTCCGCTCAGGGTTAGTCGGGACCTAAGCCGAGGCCGATAGGCGTAGGCGATGGATAACAGGTTGATATTCCTGTACCACCAAACCACCGTTTGAGTAATGGGGGGACGCAGAAGGATAGGGTAAGCATGCTGTTGGTTATGCATGTCCAAGCAGTAAGGTGTGAATGTAGGCAAATCCGCATTCTCTAACATTGAGCTGTGATGGCGAGGACGTATGTCCGGAGTTCCTGATTTCACACTGCCAAGAAAAGCCTCTAGCGAGGTGATAGGTGCCCGTACCGCAAACCGACACAGGTAGTCGAGGAGAGAATCCTAAGGTGAGCGAGAGAACTCTCGTTAAGGAACTCGGCAAAATGACCCCGTAACTTCGGGAGAAGGGGTGCTCTTTTGGGTGCATAGCCTAGAAGAGCCGCAGTGAATAGGCCCAGGCGACTGTTTAGCAAAAACACAGGTCTCTGCAAAACCGTAAGGTGAAGTATAGGGGCTGACGCCTGCCCGGTGCTGGAAGGTTAAGAGGAGTGCTTAGCGCAAGCGAAGGTGCGAATTGAAGCCCCAGTAAACGGCGGCCGTAACTATAACGGTCCTAAGGTAGCGAAATTCCTTGTCGGGTAAGTTCCGACCCGCACGAAAGGCGTAACGATCTGGGCACTGTCTCAACGAGAGACTCGGTGAAATTATAGTACCTGTGAAGATGCAGGTTACCCGCGACAGGACGGAAAGACCCCGTGGAGCTTTACTATAGCTTGATATTGAATTTTGGTGCAACTTGTACAGGATAGGCAGGAGCCTTAGAGCCCGGAGCGCCAGCTTCGGAGGAGGCGTCGGTGGGATACTGCCCTGGTTGTATTGAAATTCTAACCCATACCCGTAACCCGGGTAGGAGACAGTGTCAGGCGGGTAGTTTGACTGGGGCGGTCGCCTCCTAAAGTGTAACGGAGGCGCCCAAAGGTTCCCTCAGAATGGTTGGAAATCATTCGAAGAGTGTAAAGGCAGAAGGGAGCTTGACTGCGAGACCTACAAGTCGAGCAGGGTCGAAAGACGGGCTTAGTGATCCGGTGGTTCCGCATGGAAGGGCCATCGCTCAACGGATAAAAGCTACCCCGGGGATAACAGGCTTATCTCCCCCAAGAGTCCACATCGACGGGGAGGTTTGGCACCTCGATGTCGGCTCATCGCATCCTGGGGCTGTAGTCGGTCCCAAGGGTTGGGCTGTTCGCCCATTAAAGCGGTACGCGAGCTGGGTTCAGAACGTCGTGAGACAGTTCGGTCCCTATCCGTCGTGGGCGTAGGAAATTTGAGAGGAGCTGTCCTTAGTACGAGAGGACCGGGATGGACACACCGCTGGTGTACCAGTTGTTCTGCCAAGAGCATCGCTGGGTAGCTATGTGTGGACGGGATAAGTGCTGAAAGCATCTAAGCACGAAGCCCCCCTCAAGATGAGATTTCCCATTACGCAAGTAAGTAAGATCCCTCAAAGACGATGAGGTAGATAGGTTCGGGGTGGAAGCGTGGCGACACGTGCAGCTGACGAATACTAATCGATCGAGGACTTAACCAAATTTGTTTCAGTTCCAATGTCGTTTATCCAGTTTTGAGTGAACAAGCACTCTATATATGAGGGTTTCAAGACACGAGTAATTCGAGGAAACAATTGAGAGAGGAAAGGAGCATACTAAGGTATGTGACTGACCGAACGAATGCAGTTGACGAAGAAGTACGATGTGTATTGAAAGCCGAAGAGTCTAGTGATGATGGCGAAGAGGTCACACCCGTTCCCATACCGAACACGGAAGTTAAGCTCTTCAGCGCCGATGGTAGTTGGGGGTCTCCCCCTGTGAGAGTAGGACGTCGCTGGGCACCAAAAAAAAGTCGTTACCGAGTAAAATTGGTAGCGGCTTTTTTGTGTGTTTATAAAGAAATTGGAATAATGCTATTGATTTGCGTCAAGATACTAAGAGAAATCGAATAAAAAGAGTGAATAGTGGTAAAGTATTTTTATTCAACCTAAGAAGGATTTCGTGTATTTACACATCTACAGGATTAATTTCATTTAAACGCATGGTAATATCAATAAGATATAAAGGAATCATAATAATGCCGAAGGCAACTTCACTCTATATAAAGGTATTTGAGTAGAACTGCAAAAGTTTGAGGGAGTAAGTAGAGACCACGGAGCGAGCGTGTACCAGATCACTCATTTTAATAATCGGTAATTCGTATTGTTTTTGTGTTGAACTCGAAGATCTTACTTTGTGCTAATAAAATTGAATAGGATGTAGTTTACTTATAATAAGGTTAAAATTACAGCTGTCTTCTTTATATTAAATACGAAGTTCTCAAAAAAAATTAAAATTCCCTTGCCAAGGTTAAAAATAAGTGGTATAGTTATCAAGTTGTCATTTTGATTAGTGGCCTACACGAAAAACAATTAAAAAAGGTTGTTGACAAAGATATCAGGGTTTGATATGATATATAAGTTGTCAAAACGACATCATAACAATGTGAACATTGAAAACTGAACATGCAAAACGTTAAGAAATACAGCTTATCAACTAACTTGTTAGTTCGATAGCAAAACAATTTTTGACATCATTTAATGATGATGCCAGCAAAACAAATGAGCTTTTTAAGTTCTCTATTATGGAGAGTTTGATCCTGGCTCAGGACGAACGCTGGCGGCATGCCTAATACATGCAAGTCGAGCGAATGACGAAGAAGCTTGCTTCTTCTGATTTAGCGGCGGACGGGTGAGTAACACGTGGGCAACCTGCCCTGTAGATTGGGATAACTCCGGGAAACCGGGGCTAATACCGAATAATCCATTTCCTCTCATGGGGAGATGTTAAAAGACGGTTTCGGCTGTCACTACAGGATGGGCCCGCGGCGCATTAGCTAGTTGGTGAGGTAACGGCTCACCAAGGCGACGATGCGTAGCCGACCTGAGAGGGTGATCGGCCACACTGGGACTGAGACACGGCCCAGACTCCTACGGGAGGCAGCAGTAGGGAATCTTCCACAATGGACGAAAGTCTGATGGAGCAATGCCGCGTGAGTGAAGAAGGTTTTCGGATCGTAAAACTCTGTTGTGAGGGAAGAACAAGTACGAGAGTAACTGCTCGTACCTTGACGGTACCTCATTAGAAAGCCACGGCTAACTACGTGCCAGCAGCCGCGGTAATACGTAGGTGGCAAGCGTTGTCCGGAATTATTGGGCGTAAAGCGCGCGCAGGCGGTCCTTTAAGTCTGATGTGAAATCCCACGGCTCAACCGTGGAAGGTCATTGGAAACTGGGGGACTTGAGTACAGAAGAGGAAAGCGGAATTCCAAGTGTAGCGGTGAAATGCGTAGAGATTTGGAGGAACACCAGTGGCGAAGGCGGCTTTCTGGTCTGTAACTGACGCTGAGGCGCGAAAGCGTGGGGAGCAAACAGGATTAGATACCCTGGTAGTCCACGCCGTAAACGATGAGTGCTAAGTGTTAGGGGGTTTCCGCCCCTTAGTGCTGCAGCTAACGCATTAAGCACTCCGCCTGGGGAGTACGGTCGCAAGACTGAAACTCAAAGGAATTGACGGGGGCCCGCACAAGCGGTGGAGCATGTGGTTTAATTCGAAGCAACGCGAAGAACCTTACCAGGTCTTGACATCCCGCTGACCGCTCTAGAGATAGGGTTTTCCCTTCGGGGACAGCGGTGACAGGTGGTGCATGGTTGTCGTCAGCTCGTGTCGTGAGATGTTGGGTTAAGTCCCGCAACGAGCGCAACCCTTGATCTTAGTTGCCAGCATTCAGTTGGGCACTCTAAGGTGACTGCCGGTGATAAACCGGAGGAAGGTGGGGATGACGTCAAATCATCATGCCCCTTATGACCTGGGCTACACACGTGCTACAATGGACGGTACAGAGGGTCGCAACCCCGCGAGGGTGAGCAAATCCCATAAAACCGTTCTCAGTTCGGATTGTAGGCTGCAACTCGCCTACATGAAGCCGGAATCGCTAGTAATCGTGGATCAGCATGCCACGGTGAATACGTTCCCGGGCCTTGTACACACCGCCCGTCACACCACGAGAGTTTGTAACACCCGAAGTCGGTGGGGTAACCCTTACGGGAGCCAGCCGCCGAAGGTGGGACAGATGATTGGGGTGAAGTCGTAACAAGGTAGCCGTATCGGAAGGTGCGGCTGGATCACCTCCTTTCTAAGGATAATATCGGAATACAGATTTTTATCTGTATCTTAACGTTTTGCAGTTCAGTTTTGAATGTTCATTTTATATGAAGATTCGATACTTGTTCTTTGAAAACTGGATAAAACGACATTGAAACAATAAACAACAAGAAATTCTGTTGTGATTATTTACGTAATCACAACGTGTAAGACTTTTTAACTTTTAGGTTAAGTTAATAAGGGCGCACGGTGAATGCCTTGGCACTAGGAGTCGACGAAGGACGGCACTAACACCGATATGCTTCGGGGAGCTGTAAGTGAGCTTTGATCCGGAGATTTCCGAATGGGGAAACCCACTGTTCGTAATGGAGCAGTACATTTGCGTGAATACATAGCGCATCTGAGACACACCCAGGGAACTGAAACATCTAAGTACCTGGAGGAAGAGAAAGAAAAATCGATTCCCTGAGTAGCGGCGAGCGAAACGGGAATAGCCCAAACCAAGAGGCTTGCCTCTTGGGGTTGTAGGACACTCTACATAGAGTTACAAAGGAATGAGTTAGACGAAGCGATCTGGAAAGGTCCGCAGGATAGGGTAAAAGCCCCGTAGTCCAAAATTCATTCTCTCTTGAGTGTATCCTGAGTACGGCGGAACACGTGAAATTCCGTCGGAATCCGGGAGGACCATCTCCCAAGGCTAAATACTACCTAGTGACCGATAGTGAACCAGTACCGTGAGGGAAAGGTGAAAAGCACCCCGGAAGGGGAGTGAAATAGATCCTGAAACCGTGTGCCTACAAGTAGTTAGAGCCCGTTAATGGGTGATAGCGTGCCTTTTGTAGAATGAACCGGCGAGTTACGATTACATGCAAGGTTAAGTTGAGAAGACGGAGCCGCAGCGAAAGCGAGTCTGAATAGGGCGAATGAGTATGTGGTCGTAGACCCGAAACCAGGTGATCTACCCATGTCCAGGATGAAGGTAAGGTAACACTTACTGGAGGTCCGAACCCACGCACGTTGAAAAGTGCGGGGATGAGGTGTGGGTAGCGGAGAAATTCCAATCGAACCTGGAGATAGCTGGTTCTCTCCGAAATAGCTTTAGGGCTAGCCTCAAACGTTAGAATCTTGGAGGTAGAGCACTGTTTGGACTAGGGGCCCATCCCGGGTTACCGAATTCAGACAAACTCCGAATGCCAATGATTTATGTTTGGGAGTCAGACTGCGAGTGATAAGATCCGTAGTCAAGAGGGAAACAGCCCAGACCACCAGCTAAGGTCCCAAAGTATTTGTTAAGTGGAAAAGGATGTGGCGTTGCTTAGACAACCAGGATGTTGGCTTAGAAGCAGCCATCATTTAAAGAGTGCGTAATAGCTCACTGGTCGAGTGACGCTGCGCCGAAAATGTATCGGGGCTAAACAAATCACCGAAGCTGTGGATTGATACCTATGGTATCAGTGGTAGGAGAGCGTTCTAAGGGCGTTGAAGTCAGACCGGAAGGACTGGTGGAGCGCTTAGAAGTGAGAATGCCGGTATGAGTAGCGAAAGACGGGTGAGAATCCCGTCCACCGTATGACTAAGGTTTCCTGAGGAAGGCTCGTCCGCTCAGGGTTAGTCGGGACCTAAGCCGAGGCCGATAGGCGTAGGCGATGGATAACAGGTTGATATTCCTGTACCACCAAACCACCGTTTGAGTAATGGGGGGACGCAGAAGGATAGGGTAAGCATGCTGTTGGTTATGCATGTCCAAGCAGTAAGGTGTGAATGTAGGCAAATCCGCATTCTCTAACATTGAGCTGTGATGGCGAGGACGTATGTCCGGAGTTCCTGATTTCACACTGCCAAGAAAAGCCTCTAGCGAGGTGATAGGTGCCCGTACCGCAAACCGACACAGGTAGTCGAGGAGAGAATCCTAAGGTGAGCGAGAGAACTCTCGTTAAGGAACTCGGCAAAATGACCCCGTAACTTCGGGAGAAGGGGTGCTCTTTTGGGTGCATAGCCTAGAAGAGCCGCAGTGAATAGGCCCAGGCGACTGTTTAGCAAAAACACAGGTCTCTGCAAAACCGTAAGGTGAAGTATAGGGGCTGACGCCTGCCCGGTGCTGGAAGGTTAAGAGGAGTGCTTAGCGCAAGCGAAGGTGCGAATTGAAGCCCCAGTAAACGGCGGCCGTAACTATAACGGTCCTAAGGTAGCGAAATTCCTTGTCGGGTAAGTTCCGACCCGCACGAAAGGCGTAACGATCTGGGCACTGTCTCAACGAGAGACTCGGTGAAATTATAGTACCTGTGAAGATGCAGGTTACCCGCGACAGGACGGAAAGACCCCGTGGAGCTTTACTATAGCTTGATATTGAATTTTGGTGCAACTTGTACAGGATAGGCAGGAGCCTTAGAGCCCGGAGCGCCAGCTTCGGAGGAGGCGTCGGTGGGATACTGCCCTGGTTGTATTGAAATTCTAACCCATACCCGTAACCCGGGTAGGAGACAGTGTCAGGCGGGTAGTTTGACTGGGGCGGTCGCCTCCTAAAGTGTAACGGAGGCGCCCAAAGGTTCCCTCAGAATGGTTGGAAATCATTCGAAGAGTGTAAAGGCAGAAGGGAGCTTGACTGCGAGACCTACAAGTCGAGCAGGGTCGAAAGACGGGCTTAGTGATCCGGTGGTTCCGCATGGAAGGGCCATCGCTCAACGGATAAAAGCTACCCCGGGGATAACAGGCTTATCTCCCCCAAGAGTCCACATCGACGGGGAGGTTTGGCACCTCGATGTCGGCTCATCGCATCCTGGGGCTGTAGTCGGTCCCAAGGGTTGGGCTGTTCGCCCATTAAAGCGGTACGCGAGCTGGGTTCAGAACGTCGTGAGACAGTTCGGTCCCTATCCGTCGTGGGCGTAGGAAATTTGAGAGGAGCTGTCCTTAGTACGAGAGGACCGGGATGGACACACCGCTGGTGTACCAGTTGTTCTGCCAAGAGCATCGCTGGGTAGCTATGTGTGGACGGGATAAGTGCTGAAAGCATCTAAGCACGAAGCCCCCCTCAAGATGAGATTTCCCATTACGCAAGTAAGTAAGATCCCTCAAAGACGATGAGGTAGATAGGTTCGGGGTGGAAGCGTGGCGACACGTGCAGCTGACGAATACTAATCGATCGAGGACTTAACCAAATTTGTTTCAGTTCCAATGTCGTTTATCCAGTTTTGAGTGAACAAGCACTCTATATATGAGGGTTTCAAGACACGAGTAATTCGAGGAAACAATTGAGAGAGGAAAGGAGCATACTAAGGTATGTGACTGACCGAACGAATGCAGTTGACGAAGAAGTACGATGTGTATTGAAAGCCGAAGAGTCTAGTGATGATGGCGAAGAGGTCACACCCGTTCCCATACCGAACACGGAAGTTAAGCTCTTCAGCGCCGATGGTAGTTGGGGGTCTCCCCCTGTGAGAGTAGGACGTCGCTGGGCACCAAATAAAAAGTCGTTATCGGTTATATCGGTAGCGGCTTTTTTGTGTTTTAGAAAAAAACGAAGACAACTCTTCCTAAAGTTTCAGCACAATTACTGTACTGAACCTTTTTTATTTAACTCTCATTCATTAAGGCGTGTGTATTACCTTCAGTGTCTTTAAAGAAAGCCATCCATGTCTCAGTCTCCCCGACCTTTGCAACCATATGTGGTTCATCTATAAAAGTAGCTCCTGCATCCTTCATTCTAGAAACTTCACTATTTAAATCATCTACTTGAAAATACAAGACAGAGCTTGGATGATTGAATTCCTCCATTTCAGGTCTACTTAATAGAAGTCTTGTATCTCCACATTGAAAAAGTGCTAGACCATCCATTTCAAATAATAAGGATAATTTAATAACATCCTTATAAAATGAAACAGCTCGTTCTACGTTTTCTACATTTACTGCGACTTGTCCTAATTTCATAAATTATATCCCTCATTTCTTATATATATTTATTCTCTATTACTTTGTAAATTCCTTTTTAAAGGACAATGTAAGCAAATGGAAGTGGATTATAATTCCAAATTAAACTAGACAATTTTCAATTGATATTATATACTACATTACAACACTAATGCACTAATTTTCAAATGAGAGGAGATTAACCTCAGGTGATTATAAATACCGATAGTACTAAGCCGATATATGTGCAAATTGCGGAGTGGCTGGAAAATGAGATCATAGCAGAGCGTTTTAAAGATGTCGAAAAAGTATATTCGCAATATCAGCTGGCTGAGCTTTTTAATATTAATCCGGCTACAGCTGCTAAAGGACTAACAATACTAGTTGAAGATAATATTTTATATAAGAAAAGGGGACTTGGGATGTTCGTAGCACCAGAAGCTAAAAAGATGATTCTGGAAAAACGAAGAAATGAGACATTGACAAAAATGGTGACAGACATCGTTTTAGAAGCAAAAAGGTTATCGGTAACAAAAGAGGAACTAATACAACTCATCCATAATTGCGAGGAGGAGATCTAATGAATGTGATAGATTGTCAAAAGTTAAGTAAAGGTTTTCGACGGACTAATGCTTTAGAGGAAATAACGTTTCAACTGACAGAACAAAAGATTACTGGGCTTATTGGACGCAATGGTGCCGGGAAGACCACTTTGCTTAAAATACTGGCAGGCTTAACTAAACATAAGGTGGGTGAAGTGAGCGTCTTTGGGAAAAACCCTTATAATAACTTAATGGTTTCCGCAAACAGTATTTTGGTGGATGATCAAATGACTTTTCCAGACTCCCTTTCTTTAGATGAGATATTACAAAGTGCTCCAGCTTTTTATAAAAGGTGGGATGCACAGCTTGCTGCTCGATTATTTCAATACTTTAAGTTGAATTCCAAGCAACAGCATTGTAAGTTATCCAAAGGTGCAAGGGCTACATTCAATATGATTTTTGGATTGTCAACCCGATGTGAGTTAACGATGTTTGATGAACCAACAAACGGAATGGATGAAGCGGTTCGGAAAGACTTTTATAGAGCTTTACTAAAGGATTATATTGCACATCCTCGTTCTATTTTAATCTCTAGCCACCATTTAGCAGAAATAGAGCATCTACTAGAGGATATTTTATTAATTCATAATGGGAAGGTTGTATTGCATCAATCTTTCGATGAAGTGAAGGAATATGCGGTAGCTGTTCAGGGACCAATTGCTGATGTGGAAAGATGGACAGTGGGGGAAGAAATTCTTCACTCAAAAAGAGTTGATGGGCAAAGGCAGTATGTAGTGGTTAAGAATAACTCTAAGCTGGAGAGAGCTCGTTTAGAGGGTGCCGTCATTCAAGAGTTATCTGCTAGTGAAGTATGCATGCATATGACGAATGAAGCGAAAGGCGGAATCGATGATGTTTTTAAGTAATAGTAGCTTAGCTAGTGTTGTAAAAGCACAAGTAAAGTTTAAACTCAATGCATATAACGGATTAGTTTATTCGTTAATAATTTTACAAATATTAGGGATACTTTTCGCAGGCGAAGCAGGAGGTAGTGGAACGTCTCTTAATAATACTTCTATTAGTGTCAATATATCCTCGATTGATATTGGTTTTCTTTTTGTTTCATTACTAGCTATTTCAGTGGGAAACCTAATTACAACTAAAGCGTATCGATATGATGACTTTTCGTTTGTGGCAACTCGTCTTAGCAGTAGTATTGCTAATTGTATTGTTCTATTAATTTTTAGTTGCTTTGCAGGTGTAACTACTTTCCTATCAGGTTATCTAATGCGTATCTTTTTAACTTTCAATAGCAATAATGAAATTGTAGAAGGTACTACTATACTAGGGGATCCTATTAATTCTTTCCTAACTATTCTAGCAATGATAATTCTTTTATGGATGTTCAGCTCCATAGGATATATAGCTGGCACTTTGTTTCAAAAGCATAAGCTACTGTTCTTTGGTGCACTAGTAATTATTGTTCTGTTGTTAATAACTGGTATTTGGATTAGGATATCAGAATCTATTTTTGTTGAGAACGGTTCATTACTGATACTTGTTATAAAGATTTTCGTCATAACGATATTGCTCTTTGCGACATCCACTGCAATCTCAAATCGTTTGGGGGTTAGAGCATGAGTAATACATGGCTGATTCTATTTATTGGATTAATACCTATAGTCATCGGAATAATCATTGTTCTTTATCTAACGAAAAAAGTAAAATATAAAGGGAACTTACGTCTAAATAAAATTATTATAACTGTCTATGTCGGTATACTAATCGCTTCAGGTGTTGTATATGAACTTTTACCAAAAGAAAATATGTTAGAAAAATTATCAGTTGAAGAGTTAGTACAATTACAAACGGAAAATAATTCTTTTCAAAAATCTTTACTTAAACTAGAAGAAAATAAATTGAATCAGAAGTTTCTTAAGGAAGAATGGTCTCATGAATTGCGTGGAAATACATTAACTCTCGAATATAAAGGAAATGATCCATACTCAACAAAAGTGGTAGTGGAATGGATAGATTCTACTGATCTTAAAGTAGAAGGGATAGAATATAGAACTCATATAAATGTATATGGACTAAAAATTGAGGACAGAATTCCACTTAATGAATTGGACTGGAATGGAGATCAGTTAGTCATTCATGAGCCTCACGGGCAAGAGCTTAATTTAGAATTGTTTTCAAATGAATTGTATTCTTTAAAACAGTCATTACTTGATGAGGAAATTAGAATGGTAAGAGGTTTCACATATATTCACTTAAAAGTCCCGAAACATATAGAAATTGTGGACCCATTAGGACTGCAAATATATTAATAAAAAATAAAGTGCCCACTATATGCAAGGCACTTTATTTTAATTTCACGTCAAATAAGAATTTCAATCGACCCATTAAAAATTTTGAGGGGATAAAAGGGAATAAAAAATCTCGTGTGGCAGCGAGTGGTTGGGATTGAATTTGGGCTGCTGCACCTATTTGACGAGAAAGGCGGATTACTTTTGCAGTGCGGGTAACTCGCTTTTCCTCGTAAAATGCTAACACCTTATCCACATGTTCAAATTGTTTGAAGCCATTTCCCAGAACAATGGCATCTTCAATTGCTTGTCCTGCACCTTGTCCCATATTCGGGGTAGTAGCATGAGCGGCATCCCCTAATAGAACAACTCTCCCGAAAACAAATTGACGTAGCGGTTTAATATCAGAAATATCGTGAAGAAGAATGTCTTCAAGATTTGTAGTAGTTATTATATCTTGTACAACCTCCGGAAAATGGTCAAATAATTCCCCGATTTCTTGAGAAGAGAGATTTTGAAATTGTGAATTTCTTGCAGTTGTATTAATGCAAGCGAACCAATATACTAATCCGTTTTTCATAGGAGCCATTCCAAATCGTCCTTTAGTAGACCATAATTCGGTGGAGGTGTATTCATCGACCCTTCCTTTGTTTTCTGTAATGCCTCTCCAGCATGTATAGCCAGCGAACCTAGGAATGGAACCTGGAACAAACTGTTGACGGATAGATGAATTGATACCGTCGGCGACTATAAGTAAGTCGGCGGTCACTGTAGTATCGTTATCAAAATGGATGGTTACTTGAGCATTGTTTTGGTCGACAGATATGCATTTTTTATTGAAATGAAGTGTATTGGGTTTAAGTGCTTTAAGAAAAGATCTATGCAAATCAGCACGATGAATAGTAATATTTTCTTGTCCATAAAGCTTTTTTAGAACGGTGAAATCAATCGTATTTAAAGATTTCCCATATTGATCTTGAAACACCTGTGTATGAAGTACATGGCCATTCGTGATTACGTCTTCTCCAACACCAATTTCCATCAGTGCCTGCAAAGCGTTAGATCCTATTCCAATACCGGCACCAACTGGCTGAAAGGTAGAGCTTGCCTCAAATACTTGAACAGAAAGTCCTTGTTTTTGTAAAGTAACGGCAGCACAGGGTCCCCCGATACCACCACCTATTATTGCTATTTTCATTTGGTAATACCTCCTCCTCTTGTGATATTCTAATTTAAAAGGGGTGGAATATGATTAGGCTTACTATTTATAATGACAGTTATCGTAAATCGTTAGAGAATTATCCATTATCGGAAGAGCATCTTTCATTCACTGGACATCCATTAGAATTACTAGGAAGAGCTCAAACAAATGCAACGTATACTTCTATTATTATAACGGAAGACGATCAAGTTGCCGGCTTTTTCGTGCTAGATACCGGCGAGGATAAATTCAATTATACAGATTTGGCAGAGAGTATTTTACTTAGAGGATATTCTATACATCCTGCTTACCAGGGGAGGGGAATTGCGCAAAAGTCTATGAAGCTACTACATGCCTTTGTAGCTAAGCACTTTCTAAATGTAAAAAGAATTGTACTTGGAGTGAATGAAGCAAACAAAGTGGCACAGGCTGTATATGCAAAATCTGGTTTTATCGATGAGGCTAGACGGTTTAATGGAAGATCTGGTACACAAATTGCTATGTCACTTTCATTAGATATTATGGAGATTCGCAAAGCACAATCTGGTGATGAACAAGGGATTGTGGATGTTTGTGTAGCTGCTCAATGGAATACGTATAGAAATTTATATTCAAATGATTACATAGAAAGAGTTATAGAGAAATTTTATACTGTGGAGAGGATTTCAAAGGAAATTAAAGATACAAATAGAGATTGGAATGGCTATTTTGTAGCATTGTTGAATAATGAAATTGTCGGCGCAATCGGTGGTGGAGTAGATGAAGATGGAGTAGCTGAGGTTTATGTTCTTTATTTGCATCCAGCAAAACGAGGTCAAGGTATTGGGACGAAATTACTTGATTATTTAACAGATGTACAACGCACTGAGTACGAAGCACATGAACAATGGGTTTCTGTCACAAAAGGAAATCAAATGGGTATACCGTTTTATGAAGCGCGGGAATTTACTTTTCAATATGAATTACAGGCTTATGAAAACGAAGCGGAAGATAATGCGGTTTCATTAAAATACAAAAGAAAAATATAATCCTCCTGAAAAGGAGGATTTATTTTTAGAAACGATCAATGATAGGGGGGTGAAACTCGCCCAAATCCTGATATCGATTGCTCGACCTTGCCAGTTTCACTTTCATTACTTTCACAGATTTTTACTTCTTCCCTTATGAGGACAAATAATCCTTTCAAATATGATAAGTTTTTCATATGGAAAACGATAATAACTATCGAATTTACTAATGATAGGAGCCGAGGTATGCTAAATGAATAGAAAGAAGGCATTTATATGGAGTTTTTAATATTTTTCATTATAGGAATTGTGGGGAATGTAGTTGGTACCTTAGTTGGAGGTGGGGGGCTTATAAGCCTGCCGATGATGCTATTAATGGGGTTGCCAGTGCACTCTGCCATAGGGGCAAATAAAGTATCTAATACAGTTAGCTCGCTTTCGAGTTTCCTAGTGATCTTCACAAAAAAAGAGGTAACCGGTAAAGAGGCAATCTCGGTATTGGTATTTTGTTTAGGAGGAGGAATAATAGGAGGGCTCATTGCATCTTTTCTAAGTGGAGAGGTACTAATGATAATTGCTATTATTTTATTGAGCTTCGCCTTTGTTACCTCCTTTATGGGAAAAGGGAATTTTGCTGGAACTGAAACCTTCAAGCTAAATAAAAAAACAGCGCCAGCATTACTAGGGATTGGAATGTACGACGGCATGTTTGGTCCAGGGAGCAGTACTCTAGCACTGTACTTGTACGCAAGTGAAAAAATTGCATATATACGGGCTGTGGGACTTGCTCGAATTGGTGTATTTTCTAGCTGCTTTGGTGCATCAATTACTTATATTTCTACTGGTAAAATATTGTGGCCAGTTACACTTGCATTAATGCTAGGTGCAATAATAGGTGCTCAGCTTGGACTTCGCCTAGCAAGGAAATTAAAAGCGCAGCATATTAAGCCATTATTACGAGTGGTTACCATATTACTTATAGTGCAAATTGTAGTGGACTATTTGAAATAAAGGAGGAGTTAGTATGAGGATACGCTGTGCTATTTTAGATGATTACCAGCAAGTTGCCTTAAAAATTGCAGACTGGTCAGCTATTACAAAGAAGGTCGAGATTGTATCGTTTTCTCAGCACTTTAATGATGAAAATGAACTAGTAGAATCCATTCGTGATGCGGAGATAGTAATTGTTATGCGAGAGCGTACACCTTTTGGAGTAACTCTTTTTGAAAAGCTACCGAAGCTTAAATTGCTGATTACTTCTGGAATGAGAAATGCATCGATTGACCTTGTGGCTGCATCTGCTCATGGGGTCGCTGTTTGTGGGACTGCGAGTTCTTCAGAGCCACCCACAGAGTTAACTTGGGCTTTAATACTAAACTTAGCACGTCAAATAAGGAAAGAAAACGATAGCCTTCGTAATAATGGGTTATGGCAGAGTACGATTGGGACGGATTTATATGGGAAGCGTCTAGGTATTCTTGGGCTAGGAAAAATAGGCGGTCGAATGGCAACTATAGCGAAAGCTTTTGGGATGGATGTTATTGCTTGGAGTCAAAACTTAACGAAGGAGCAGACAGATAAGCTAGGTGTTCAGTTGGCGAGTTCGAAAGAAGAGTTGTTAAAGACGAGTGATTACGTCACCATTCATCTAGTGCTAAGCGATAGAACTAGAGGGCTTATAAGTGAAAAGGACTTACAACACATGAAAGGCTCAGCTTATTTAGTTAATACCTCTCGATCGGGCATAGTTGACCAACAGGCACTCCTAAAAGCGCTTCATGAAAACTGGATTGCTGGAGCCGGATTAGATGTATTCGATATCGAGCCGCTACCAACGAACCATCCATTCCGAACATTGCCTAACGTATTAGCCACTCCACATTTAGGATATGTAACAGGAAAAAACTACACGACGTATTTCCGTGAAGCAATAGAAGATATTGAAGGGTACTTGGATGGACAAGTAATTCGTTCCTTAAATTAAATATATAGACAAAGAAAGACTATCCGAGTTTATAACACTCAGATAGCCTTTTTCTATTTTATTTTAATGCTTCTAGTTGTTTACCAAGCTCTTGTACAGCGATTGTTTCTTCATCTGTAGTTGTTTGCAGTAATGCTTTTTGTCTTTCAAGTGCTTCGTTTAGAGTCGCTAGTTCAGCGGATACATCAGCACCTTCTTGTTCACTTTTTTCGATCAATGAGTTTATTGGATCGAATAAGTCTTCATGACCGACAATTCTGCCTTCACCCCACATAAGTTTTTCCTTAGGAGCTTCTAGCACATAGTCTGTGAAATAATCGAATACTTCTTTATCAAAATCGTATGCGTACCAATTGTTATCGATAGCCCATAGATATTCATCAATCGCAGTAGTTATATCGCCTTCATTTAAAGCATCAATAGCTAGTGCAAGGTTGGTAATATTGTGTTGTGAATGCTCGTGTGGGAATATTTGTACATCCTCCCATGTTAAGCGAACGAATTGGTCCTCAGCATATTTGAAAGCAGCGAGGAGACCGCTATTCAATTCACGGCTATCTTCATATAATTTATGTGCTGCTTCTGTATCTTCCTCAGTTAAAGCAGCAAGATATTCGTCATTTACTTTTGCAACCTTTGTATTTACTTCTTCTGCAAGAGCAATTGCTTTGTCAATCTCTGCAACTAATTGTTCGGAAGAAACATAGGCTTGTCCATATGCATCAGCGTCAATTACTTTTTTCATTTCCGTCAAACGTGTTGTGAAATCTAATGGAACGACTGCTGTTTGATCGTAATGCATGGAAAGTAATCCGTATAGATTCAAATGGAATTTAAATGCTTCCGCATTATATGTGTCCTCGTTATCAAATTGTGAATGATAATGAGTACGCATGAAATCACTGTCTTGGAAATCGTTGCGAAGGGCTGGCACACCAGCAATACCAAATGAGAAATCATCTGACCATGTGCGTAGCGGAGAAACGACGGAAATGCCATCGTTATAGACACCATCCACGCTCGGTACATTTTTTGCGAATTCCGTTAAATAATTATCCAATTCGTAGACAGAACGTATTTCATCTTGCGTTGTATGCTCATAGGCTGGAAGCTCAAAGTTCATATTAGCAAATGCTTTTCCAACCCATTCAGGGTGGATATTGAATATCTGATTGTACGCACCGGTTGACCAGTCATAGCGAGAGTTAGAAACTCCCCATTCCTCCGCAGCAAGTGCATTGAAAATAATAGTTTTTTCTGGTTGATACCCACTGTCTACTAGACCTTTAGCTACACCCATCATTAATCCGATAGCTGCATGGTCATCCTGGAATCCTGTGAAGTAAGAATCGTAGTGAGCAGACAAAATGATATATGACTCTGGGTCTTTACCGATAATTTTTCCGTAATAGTTATACGACTTTCCATCCATTTTTACAGTAGATTTAGCATCGAATTTTACAGTCATCGTACCATTCTCACTAGATTCTAAAGCTTTCTTCAGTTGATTTGCATCTGTTTGAGACATAGAAAAGGCAGGAGCATCATCTGGTCCACAGACATCCTGAGCATTAAGCGCATCTTCATCCGTTTCCGCATATCCAGCTTCCTGAACTGCGATTACTGCAGCGGCTCCTTTTAAATGTGCTTGATAAGCAGGGTAGTTAATCCACCACTCCTCACGTTGATTTATGTCAACTAAAACTAGCTTACCTTCGACATCGAGATTTGCTAAATCATCAGCAGTCCCTTTACCACCGTAGACAATTTCAAGATCCTTCACACCATCCGTATCGAAATTTACTTGGTAAGCCCCTAAAACAGCCAGATGCTCTTCGCCGTTTTCATCCACGAACGTTAGGTCAGCTTTTTCAAATTCCCATGTGTCTAAGGTGAACTCGTCCTTTGTCACTTCAGTAAGTCCAATTTTCTTCATTTCTTCAGCAATTTTTTCCCCAGTCTTCAGCTCTGCCCCTGATCCAGCAGTTCGATAACCAAGCTTTTCATTCGTTTTAAATTCTTCTAGGCTCTTCGTGAACTCAAAAGCATAATCGACATCCACAGCGGATAGATATTTTTCATTTCCGTCGATCAATTTCTTCTCAGGCACAGCCTCTTCTTTAGGAGTACAAGCTCCTAATGTTAAAGTGATTAACAATGTTGCTGCTAATCCTCCCATAATCTTGTTCATGTATCACAGTCCTTTACAATTTTTTTTACAACTAGATAATTAAACGACAATAATCGCTTAATATCAATACTTTTTAATATTCTAATTCACTTTATTCCCTATAAATAAAAGAAAAAACACAAAATGTATTGTTCGATTTACACAATTAGTGTAAAATTACACTAATTGGAACGAAAATTCATTTTTAAAGGGGTAGTGTATGGCAATGGACAAAGAATATGTAATTCAGCTTATTTCTTTGAGGATCCGAATGATTCGACTTGAAAAAGGCTATTCACAGGATAAAATGGCAAGTATTATGGGAATCTCGAAGAAAACGCTTGTCCAAATAGAAAAAGAAAGAGTGCTAGCAGGGTGGACAAGTGTAATCGCGGTTTGTGCATTGTTTCGTGATAGTGAAATATTGCAGTCTGTGTTAGGAGATGAGCCATTAGAAGTAATCGAAACAATTGCACATGATGGCATTAATCGACCAAAGGACAAATCGATGGGTGGTCGTGTATGGTGGAAGGAAATAAATTCAAAGGGGAATTTCCGAATGCAGCAAAATATCATCAGTCAGCATTATCGAATTTTAGATGACAAAAATTATCGTTGGTTTAGTTCGTTTGATGAAGAGGAAACGGCTATCCGGCTAAATGAACTATTCAAAACTGAATAACAACTGGGGGAATTGGGATGAAAGCAGAGTCAAAATTTGCTGGGGTATTACTTTCTATTTTTGCTTTAATTGGAATGGTGTTCTTTGTAGGTTTCGGTGCGTTTTTTCTGCTCCTCATGGGGAAGATCGACTATATTGCATTACTAATAACTGTCGGAATCGTGTTATATCTATTGATTGTATTTAATATACTTCATTTTTTTCAAACAAAAAAAAGGAAAATTATCTTCGGAAGTATCGCAGGAGCAGCAATATTAATAAGTACAATTGCGCCATTAAAAGATGTATATACTCACTTAATACCGACTGTAGATGCCGAAGTGGATATAAGTAAGTATGAACCATTTTCACAATTTGGCAAAGTTACTACGTTAAAAGAGAAGGCGACACTTCAGCTTACGGAAGACCTACCAAAATTGGATGGTGCAACTGCGCTGTATCCATTATACGCTGCAATTGCAGAAGCAACGTATCCTGAAAAATCGTATCCATCTTACGATAGTGAAGTAATGGTGAGTACAACACCGTATGCTTATGAGAATCTCTTTAGTGGAAAGGTTGACATGATTTTCGCTGCAGCTCCTTCGGCATCTCAAAAGAAAACCGCAGAGCAAAAAGGATTGGAGCTTACTATGACACCTATTGGTCGAGAAGCATTTGTCTTTTTCGTCAATCAAAAAAATCCTGTTAATAACCTTACAGTTGATCAAATAACAGATATATATATGGGGAAGGTGACCAATTGGGAGCAGCTTGGGGGCAAGGATGATACAATTCGAGCTTTCCAACGACCAGAAGACAGTGGCTCACAATCTGCGCTTCAATCACTTATGAAGGGAATGCCAATGATGAAGCCACCTTCAGAGGATATCGTTACTGGAATGGACGGAATCATAAGTGAGGTATCTCAGTATAGAAATTATAAAAATGCAATTGGCTTTACATTTAGGTTTTATTCCAAAGAAATGGTCGATAATGATCAGATCAAGTTGTTAGAAATAAATGGAGTGGCACCGACGAAAGAGAATATTCGAGCAGATATCTATCCAATAGCATCTGAATTCTATATTGTAACGGCTGGAACGGACAATCCGAATGTGGAGCCATTGATAGAATGGATTTTATCAGAACAGGGGCAAGCACTTGTGGAAAAAGTAGGCTATGTACCTAACAAAAATTAAAAGCCCTAAACTCCATTTTGAGCAAGTAAACCTCAGTTTAATTAGGAGGAAATGCTTTTGAAGATAACATGGTTAATTTCTTTCATACTAGCTTTCTCGGTAAATTTGATCCCGGCGTTAAAACACCCAGATTCTAATATGAGTTTTATAAATTTACTTACTTCGGGTTTATTTATAATTGGAATGCTAGTATTCATAAGGAAGATGTCATCCCATAATAAATATCTAAAGGTATACTTAATACTCGGTTTTCTCTCTGGAATAATAGTTTATAGCATTAAAACTTTTGATCATATCATGATGAATTATGCTGCTTTGGATATCATAACTTCAATACAGTATCCATTGTATTTAGTTTTCACAACCCCGTTGTTTGGAATAAATTCTCTTTTGGACATTAATTATGAAACATTCTCTTTATTAACTTCATTGGTGTATATCCTTGCATTGATATGTACCTATAAACGAATAAATTAAAAGTGACCACAGTATTTAACTGTGATCGCTTTGCATGTCTACTCACGTACAAAAAAGTCAAAACCGAGGGAAGTCACAACACCAAATATAATTGCCCAAGCAGCAATACTGATTGTCGACCAAACGAGTGTTTTTACTTTAGATGCCCCAAGCGTCATTCCTATAAATGCGGCAATATGAGTGCCGATTAAAATAGGTCCGAGCATGAGCATCCCAGGCAAACCGTATTTATCCCAAAGCTCTCTCGCACGTGCGCTTCGCTTCGATTCTTTTTTCTCTTTTCCTTCATTTCGTTTGACAAGCCATAGTTTAAATTTGTCGTAGCCTATAATAAGGGCAAGTACAGTCACCATATTTCCTACAAAACCGACGATAATCACCGTTATAGGATTCAACCCTGAAATAATACCAAGTGGAATGACCAGCCCCAATTCGATCCACGGAATGGCTGCTCCCAAAAATACTAAAAAATAATCTATGATACATACACTTCCTTCCGTCCCTTTAGTTACGATGTAAGAGTAAGGAAAGTTTCACTTTTATAACAGGCCTAGTTCATCGTTCAATTTCTTCACTTGTTGTTTAAAATATATATAAAAGCAAATCCAAAAAACTAAATAGAATGCTAGGAATAATCCCATCGCTATTAAAAAACTAGAAAGGTTAAAAGGCACCCAGCCTATCCCAAAGGCAAGTAAAAAATAGAGTACAACAACTGTCAGAAAATGGAGGATTGTTTGTTGCCATAACTGGAGCTTTTTATTCTCGAAATATAGAGGACTTACAGTGAAGAACCATCCACAAAAGACAGATCCTAGCGAGTTTTTCAGAAATAATGCACTATCTAGCGTATCTTTCTCACTAAATAAGACAACCGAATTGGTCAATAAAACTGCGATAAACGCTCCGAAGAAAATACCAATCATACTTCTAAATAGGAAGGTTTTCATCCGTTTTTCCTCCTGTTCATTTTTAACGCCTCTTTAATGGCACTAACATAAGTACGGGATACATATTCTTTTACACCAGATTTAAAATATACACATAATGTTCCGTTAAAGGATGCCTCAAACCTGCTTAACTCATGTAGATTGGCAATGACTGATTTAGAAAGTCGTATAAACTTATTGGAGGGCAGAATATCCTCTAGCTCGTATAGTTTTTCTTTTAATTTATAGGAACCGTTTGCGTTGACTGCTAAAACAGAATCATTTTCGGTATGAAAAAAGTGGATGTCTTGGGGCTTTAGTATATGTTGCATTTCATCCACTTTTCCGACTAAAAATTCTGTTTCTCTCCCATTTATAAAATCTAACACCTCTTGCACGGAATCATCTAATGCAGGTGTCTCTATAATTACTTTTGCTTCTTTATAATTACGATCAATATCTAGTAAAACCTTCATTTCAGCTCACACCCCTCTTTAAATTAAGTGTAATCGTTTCGCTGTGGGGAGGCTATCCTATTTTTCGTTTGTTTTGAATATAGAGACAAATCAACGCTACTATTACAAGTACCGCTAAGTAACCAACAGAGAGAAGTGTCTGTGAATCCAACGAAAACTGTCCATTCCAAATAGCGATAAAGAGATTATTCATATGGTATAGAGGGTTAAAGTCTGCGATTACTTGTATAAAGTTAGGCATTAGTCGGATAGGCATAGCCAATCCACCTGTGAAAATAACGACCTGAAAAATAACTATAGAGAACACCAATGCACTGTTCATACGTTGAAAGAAAGAGTAAATAGCTGAAGCCAGAATGAGCATAACTGCATTTAATAGAATGAAAAATCCATATGATAATATGACACTCCAAATTCTAAGCTGTAAGTCATACATAAGAAAACCGATAAGTGAAATTAGTACAAAGCCAAAGCTAGTCATGATAATAGCGCGAATAATACTAGAAAGGAGCAGCATATTTTTTGAAACAGGAGAAATGCTGATACGTTTCTCCACTCCGGTAGTGCGCTGCATTACTTGATCAAATCCAAAGGCGAAAAATACAACCGTGAACGTAATAACTAATATAAAGGATGGGGTATAAGTTTCGGCGTAATTTAAATTACCGGCATAAGTTTGGTCCCCAAATAATTGCCCCATGAATAAATACGTAACTGGTGGAACGACGATTGTGAATACTAAGTAAAATAATTCTCTTGAAAACATCAGTAAGTCATATTTCAATTGAGTCACTAGCATATAATTTCCTCCTTTATGGTTACTTTCTGAAGATAAAACTCATGGACAGACGGAAAGCCAGAAGCAAGGATTCCAGCGGTCGTATCAAAAACTTCATTGACCCCATTATTAATAAGCATTACTTTATCGCAGTACATCTCAATTTCCTCCATATTATGAGTAGTCAAAATGACTGTTCCGCCAGTACGAGTATTGTAGTTAGTTATATAGGTCCAAAGCATATTACGCATATGTGGATCTAACCCCGTAGTTGGCTCATCCAAAATCAGCAACTTTGGATCAGATAAAAAGGCAATCGCTAAACTCACAATTTGCTTCCATCCCCCTGATAGCTTGTCAAAATATTTCTTTCGATGTGGCTCTAATTGGAAGTCCATAATAATCCGGTGAATCTCTACATCGGATTGATAATAGGCTTTGAATAATTTCAATAGTTCTTCCACTTTTAAGGTTTTATAAAATTGAGTAGGCTGTAGAACGACTGAAATTTGTTTTCGAATTCGCTCTAAATTGTTCTTTTGAATATCTTTTTGAAATAAAACTACATGACCTGCATCATATTCTTTAATAGTCATTAGAATTTCCAAAAATGTAGATTTCCCAGCTCCGTTCTTTCCAATCACTCCGATTATTTCCCCTGCCTGTGCTTGAAAATTTATTCCTCTTAAAACATGATTAGAGCCGTACGCCTTTTCCAAATTATGCACTTCCACTATATTCATGGTGATTCCTCCTGTAACTTCTTTGTACACCAAGTGTATGTCACTAATACGTTCATGGTCAGCAGTATCAAGGTGAGATGTATGAATAGGAGAGCAACTTGCAGAAAAGGGGAGGTCAGTTGCAGAGGAAGAAAAAAGTATATGGCGGAAAATTTTAAATAGTGGGATAATATGTTTCGAAGTACTTTGAACAGGAGTGAGTAATGTGGTTTATTTAAGTATGGTATTTTTCCAGGTTGTTGGACCGATTTTAATAATGCTTGTGATTGGAGCAATTCTCCAACTTAAGTTCCGTTTTAACTTAAAAGCATTATCTAATTTAATCACATACTGCTTAATGCCCGCAGCGGTATTTATTAATATTTATGAGACCCAAGTAAATGCAAAAGTCCTAGGTAGTATTATCGTTTATTTACTTATTTTTAGTATTTGTCTTATGATTATTAGTTGGTTATTTAGTAAATTATTAAAGCTTAATAGAAGCCAAGCAGCAATCTTTAATAATAGTATTGTTTTGATAAACTCAGGAAATTATGGGATCCCGGTTAGTCAAATGCTGTTTGTGGCCAATCCACTTGGGACATCGATTCAAGTAATCATCGTTATTTTCCAAAATATTATTACCTATACATATGGTTTATATAATTTAATCTCCTCAACAAAATCTGGTTTGGACATACTTCGCAGCTTGCTACGTTTGCCGATTGTTCATGCATTAATAATTGGTGCAATAATGAACTTTTGGAATATAGGTCTTCCTATTACATTTAGAATTCCGATCGAATACTTGGCGAATGCTTTTATATCCATAGCACTTATTACACTAGGCGCCCAGCTGGCTCAGTTAGAGTTAAAAACAATATTTAACAAAGTTATTTTTACTAGTACAGTTGGTCGATTAATAATTGGACCAACATTAGCTTTTGGATTAATCCTGTTAATGGGGTTTGACGGAGTAGTAGCTCAGTCATTGTTTATCGCAAGTGCATTTCCAACATCTCGTAATAGCTCAACACTAGCACTAGAGTATGATGTGGAGGCAAACTTAGCCGCGCAAATTGTATTGTTCTCTACAATTATGAGCTGTATAACGGTAACTATTGTGATTTACATTTCAACTATTTTATGGGGATAGAGAGTGGTAAGTATGAAAAAGATGTCGTTACAATCACGTATTTTCTTATTTGGAGCTGTATTTGTATCGCTCGTTGCAATTGTTATCGGGATTTCCTTTTACTTTATCGTTTCACATGCGGTGGAGCAGCAGGTGGGTGAACGGGCACTTAGTATTGCGAAAACGACTGCAGAGCGTCCCGATATTTTGGCAGGTTTTCAGGCAGCAAATCCAACGTTAGTACTTCAGCCGATTGCATTAGCCATACAGGAGAAAACAGGAGCAGAGTATGTAGTGATCGGAAATGAAGACGGGATTCGCTATGCACATCCTGTAGCAGAAAGATTAGGTCAAAAAATGGTCGGTGACGATAACGAACAAGCACTTATTCAAGGTAAATCATACATATCCGAAGCAACTGGTACCTTAGGAAAAGCTTTGCGAGGAAAGGCACCTGTTATAAATGAAAATGGTCAAATTATTGGGATAATTTCGGTTGGTTTTTTAAACGATAAAATTTCAAATATCTTTGCTCAATATATAAATAACATTGTTTATATCGTACTTATCGCTATTATTCTAGGTACTGTTGGGTCGAGTATATTGGCACGCAATATAAAAAAAGAATTATTTGACTTGGAGCCGTCAGAGATAGCAAATCTTTTTACCGAGCGAAATGCATTGATAGAGTCTGTCCGGGAAGCAATTATTACAGTAGATGCTAATGGGATTATTAGAATGGTAAATAACGCGGCATATGAGATATTATCGCTGCCTACCCGTACAGAGTTAATTGGTCGCAACATTATGGAAGTTATTCCGAATTCAAGCCTGCCACAGGTAATGGAATCGGGGGAGGGTCAGTTAGACCGTCCTATGGAGATACGAGGTAAAAAAGCGATAGTCAATCGTATACCAATACGTATGGGAGATAAAATTGTCGGAGCAGTGTCTAGTTTTCGTTTACAGTCAGATTTCGATCGCTTGGCGGAGGAATTATCGCAGGTGAAACAATATACAGAGGCGCTGCGTGCCCAAACACATGAGTATAACAACTCTTTATATACAATTTCTGGGCTTATTCAATTGCAATCATACGAAGAGGCACTAGATATGATTCACATAGAAACTGCGGAGCATCAATCACTTATACAATTTATGACAAAACGCTTGCAGGATCCTTTCCTAGGAGGGATCGTAATTGGGTTTTTCAATCGTGCAAAAGAGTTAAAGGTACGGTTTATTTTAGATGAAGATAGCAATTTAGAGCGCTTACCAAAACACCTTCAAAAAAATTTATTAGTTTCAATCATTGGAAACTTAGTAACGAATGCGTTTGAAGCAATTGAAAGTTTTCTAGAGGAGCAGCGAATTGTTCGCCTATTAATAGTGGAGACAGACGAAGAAATACTAATTGAAGTGGAAGACTCTGGTAAGGGAATTGCAGATAATTTATTTCAGAGAGTGTTGTTGGAGAAAGTATCGACTAAAAACGAGTACGATCGAGGATATGGATTATTGAAGGTTCAGGAAAATGTAAATGATTTGGGTGGAGTTATTGCATTAGAAACAGGTGATTTGGGGGGAGCACTGTTTATCGTTTCAATACCAAAAGGGGGGTACTTGTATGACAAAGCGAATCGAAATATTGATCATAGAAGATGATAAAAGAATTTCGGATATACATCGACGATTTATTGAGAAACTGGAGGGCTTCCTAGTAATTGGTGCAGCGAACACGGCAGAAGAAGCAAAGGATTGGATTATATCTTACAAACCAGATTTAATACTTTTGGATGTTTATTTACCAGATGCGCTTGGGACAGATTTATTAGCAATCATTCAATCACATAGTCCAGAAACGGATATTATCTTTATAACAGCAGCTGCAGAATCAGAAATTGTAAAAAAAGCATTTCGAAGTGGAGTTGCAGACTATATTTTAAAGCCGTTAACTTTTGAAAAGTTTAAGGAAAGTCTCCTCGGATATAAATCTAAAAGGAAAATATTAGCGGCAGAGGGAAGTGTCGAGGAAAACTTGATCAAGTCCCTATGGAATAAAACAATGACTCCCACATTATTTTCCGACTTAACACCTCCTAAAGGAATAGATCCAATAACGAAAGAGAAGGTAGTGGACTATATAAAAAAATTAGAAGATGGTATCACTGCTGAATCTCTTGGAGTAGCTGTTGGGATAAGTCGTTCAACAGCAAGACGCTACTTGGAATATCTAGCATCCGAGAAACTTGTTTATGCTGAATTAATATATGGAACCGTTGGCAGGCCTGAACGCAGATATTTCATCAAATCATCGTGAACTTTATGAACAAAATGCACTTTAAAATCATTATCTAACTTATTACCAAAAGCATTGAAAATAGCGAATGTTTTGATAAATTATATACAGGCGTATGAAAACGCTGTCAAAACATTTGGTATAAGGGGGATTATGAAAATGTGGAAGAAAATCACGTCGGTTGCTTTTGCGGCAACTTTAGCATTGGGGTTAGCTGCTTGTTCTTCAAGTGATGGGGATAGTAAAGGTGCATCGTCATCGTCTGGGGGATCAGATTATCCCCAAAAAAATATTACAATTGTTGCTCCGTCGGGTGCTGGGGGAGGGTGGGATTTAACGGCCCGCTCAGTTGCTAAAATAATGAATGATACAAAACTAGTAGACAAAGCTATTACCGTAGAAAACAAACCAGGTGGCGGTGGAGCAGTATATATGGCTGAATTTGCTACGAAAGAAGTAAAGAACGACTATATGCTTATGGTGAAATCTCCACCTATTCTGATAAACAACAATAAGGCTGAAGGAAACAGTCCTTATGGTTATAAGGATACAACACCGCTTGCACAGCTAACACGTGACTACGGTGCAATAGTAGTTAAAAATGATTCAGCGTTTAAATCATTACAAGATGTTCTTGATGCTATTAAAAAGGACCCAACATCCGTTACATTAGCAGGTGGATCAGCACCGGGTTCAATGGACCACTTAGTAGGGGTTTTGCCAGCATTTGAAGCTGGAATTGATCCGAAATCTGTGAAATACGTTTCATATGACGGTGGCGGAGAAGCAATTGCTGCACTTTTAGGTAATAATGCGGATGTGATTGCAACAGATGCTTCTACGATTGCAACGTATGTAAAATCAGGAGATGTACGTGTGTTAGCGGTTAGTTCTGCTGATCGTTTAGAAGGTGAGCTTTCTGACGTACCAACGTTTAAAGAATCAGGCATCGATGCAGAGTTTACAATATGGCGTGGTATTTTCGGACCGAAAGAAATGTCCGATGATGCTAAAGATTATTGGAATGAAAAAATCGCTAAAATGGTTGAAACGGACGAATGGAAAGCAGAGCTTGAGAGAAACGGGTGGGCAAGCGAATACCGTAATGGAGAAGAATTTACTACTTATTTAGAAGATCAGGATAAAGTAATCGTCGAGTTATTAACAGCACTTGGAATGCAGAAATAATAGTTTGTAGGCGGCTATAACAGTCGCCTTTTCTGTTAGGAGGAATAGCCTTGAATAAGAAATTTGATAAAATTGCGGGAATTGCATTTTTATTAATCGGAATACTTTTTTTCGTGGAAAGTCAAAAGATTTCAGATAGTGCATATGGTTCATCTGTTGGACCGAAGATTTTCCCAATGGGTCTTGGAATTATTTTGACAGCGCTAAGTATTCGATTACTATATGAAACTTTTAAGAATAAAACAGAAGAAACGGCGAAGGAAAAATTACAGTATAAGAAGTTTTTTATTATTTTTGGGAGTGCACTTTTATATGCATTCTTCTTGGAGAAGATAGGATATGTCGTTTCTACATTTGTATTCTTACTAATTGCGTTCCAAACATTAGAACGCGGCAAAATAATCTATTCCATCATTATTTCTACTGTTTTTTCTGTAGGTGTTTATTATATGTTTTCGGAGCTTCTGGGTGGGTCGTTACCAGAGTTTCCACTGTTTTAGGGAAGGGGTTTAGCAATGGATACATTACAATTTTTAGCGGATGGCTTCGGAATTGCGTTTCAGTGGCATAATATTCTGTTCGCATTAATCGGAGTTATTATTGGTACGGCTGTCGGTGTCTTACCGGGAATCGGTCCGATGAGTGGTGTTGCTCTTCTAATTCCTGTAACAGCAACGATGACTTCGGGAATGCCAACGGGAGCAGCTGCCGCTAGCTCAATTATTTTACTAGCTGGAGTGTATTACGGAGCCATGTATGGCGGATCTACTACTTCTATTTTACTGAACACACCAGGAGAATCATCCTCGGTCGTGACGACTTTAGATGGATATCAGATGGCGCAGCAAGGAAGAGCAGGTGCTGCACTTGCTATTTCAGCTATCGGGTCTTTTGTGGCAGGAATCATTTCCCTTATCGGATTAGTACTTCTGGCGGAGCCACTGTCCAATGTTGCGATAAAATTTGGACCAGCGGAGTATTTCTCTCTTATGTTGTTAGGGTTAGCTGCTGTTAGTGGTCTAGCAGGAAAATCGATGACAAAGGCACTAATGATGACGGTATTCGGGCTTATGTTGGGGACGATCGGGATAGATGCAGTTTCAGGAATTGCTCGATTTACATACAATCAGCCTATTTTATTTTCTGGTTTGGAGTTTTTAACAATTGCAGTTGGATTATTTGCACTTGGGGAAGTTGTAAAGACGGTTTTAGAAAAAGACGAAGAAACAGGAACCATAGCAAAGATCAACCGAATATTACCTACGAAGCAGGATATGAAAGATAGTACAGTTCCAATCGTACGTGGATCTTTGCTCGGTTTCTTTATAGGAGTTTTACCGGGAGCAGGAGCAACATTAGCATCATTTTTCTCTTATACAACGGAGAAAAAGTTTAGTAAGAACCCAGAGAGATTTGGGAAAGGTCATATTGCTGGAGTAGCAGGTCCAGAATCTGCGAATAATGCCGCCTCTGGTGGTGCAATGATTCCGCTACTTACTTTAGGGATACCTGGTTCAGGAACGACTGCGATATTGATGGGTGCACTTATCATGTATAATATCCAGCCAGGCCCATTATTATTTGATGAACATCCTGAGGTTGCATGGGGGCTTATAGCTAGTATGTTCATCGGGAATTTGATGCTACTTGTGTTAAATATGCCATTAGTTCGGGTCTTTGCAAAAATTATTCAAACACCGAAAAAGTACTTATTACCGATGATTATTGCCATTTCATTTTTCGGTGTATATGCGGTACAGTATACAACGTTTGACCTTTATTTGTTGCTAGGGTGTGGAGTGTTAGGTTATTTACTTTCGAAAAATGACTACCCAGTGGCACCTTTAGTACTTGCTTTAGTGTTAGGACCAATGATTGAGAATAATATGCGTCGGGCATTAACGATTTCAAACGGAGACTTTAGTATTTTTGTGACAAAGCCCTTATCGCTTGTATTTATCGTAGCAGCAGCGGCTTGGTTGTTAATCCCATTACTGTTGAAGCTTAAAGGACGTAAACTTATTATCAATGAGGAAGATTAATAGAAATGCAGACTTCGTCAACTGGAAGTCTGCATTTTTATTAGTTATTATTTTTTATTGACAGGGATGGTTGGGTTTTGATTGATACCTAATGAACTTAGAGCTTGCTTAACTGTAGACATGGTAGGGATGGAGTCTAGCTTATCATCTAACTGTATAGCCGTTAGAGCCAATTCTGGTCTTAACCCTGTAATAATCGAACGTACACCAAGCAATGACAGGACGCTATTAATCCTAAATAGATAATCTGTCACAACACTGTTTAATGTGTAAATGCCAGTAAAATCAATGATTAAGCAATTAATGTCTTGTTTTTGTACTTTAAATGGTACCTGATCCAGTAATTGTTTTGCTCGATCCTCATCGATTGAACCCATTAAAGGCAATATGGCGATTCCATTTAAGACAGGAACCAGTGTAGCAGATAGTTCATTGATTTCTTTCATAATTTCATGTTGCTTCCGTTCTGCTTCTTTTCGCATGGTAATATCTCTAACATACGTTTGTATTGCTTTTGTCTCTCCAATTTGAACGGGGTGACAATATAGCTCAACTTCTACAGTAGTCCCATCCATTCGGTAAATTGTTTCTTCTATAACTTTAGCTGGCTGTAGATAAGCAGATTCTATTCTTTTTTCAATAGCTGCCTTGGAGGTTTCCTGAAAAATATCTAAAGGACTAGCTCCAATTATTTTATCTTTAGTTGCTCTAAAAAAATCTTCTGCAACATGATTTACATCAATTATTCCAAGATTAGTATGAATAATTAAAGGATCACGTGAATACTCCATTATTTCACGATAATCAATCTGCGATATGTTTTCGTTCATCTAAAAGAACTCCTTAGTACTCATGTATCTCATATTCAATGAAATAAGAGAGATTTAATGTAAAACGTTTTAAATCCAAATTTGATCCCAGGGAATGTAATTTCTCATTATTAATTTTACCCATCATACCCTCTCATAGTAATAGTAATATGTATAAAGGACAAGTTAATGGAGATAGGTCTGAAACTATTTTCTTTTTGTTAATCTTTTCATTGGACAAATACCAAAATGTGTTATATAGTTAGGACAATAATTAAATTGCTTAGATAGAAACAATGAATTCACATATTACAAAAGGTAATCGTGAGTCTTCGGTAGCTTTTTGCAATATGTGAATTTTTTTATTCACCAAAATGGAGGTTTTTTACATGACACAAGGTACAGTAAAATGGTTTAACGCAGAAAAAGGTTTTGGATTTATCGAGGTTGAAGGTGGAAACGACGTATTCGCTCATTTCTCAGCAATCCAAGGCGAAGGATTCAAATCTCTTGACGAAGGTCAAAAAGTTGAATTTGACGTTGAAGATGGTCAACGTGGACCACAAGCAGTAAACATCGTAAAACTTTAATTCGCAAGGATTTTAAGTAAAGATAATACTGTAAAAAAGAGACACTCTTTCGAGAGTGTCTCTTTTTTTTGTTATTTTATTGGTAATGATATCGAAAAACAAATAGCGTTTTTTGGTAAACTATTTATAGCTATAGATTGAAGACAAAGGAAAGTAAAAAATGTCTGCGTTTTTTCAATCACATGAATGGAAGAGGAGAGATAAAGGATGAAAAAGTTACTGCTAACTGGATTTGAACCATTTTTATCATTCACAGTGAATCCGACCATGAAAATTGTAGAGGAATTAGACGGAACGACGATAAGTGATTATGAAGTAATGAGCAGAGTTCTCTCGGTAGACTTCACGCAGTCAGGAGCTCAGCTAATTCATCACCTAGAGGAGATAAAGCCAGACGCAGTAATATCCTTAGGATTAGCTGGGGGACGATATAAAATTACTCCAGAACGGGTTGCGATCAATGTGAAAGATGGTGCGGCTGACAATCAGGGACATACGCCATTAGACGAAACAATCCAGCTAGATGGCGAACCTGGATACTTTTCGACGCTACCTATCCGTTCGATGGTGGATGAACTTATAAAAGAAGGTCTTCCCGCTACCATATCAAATACTGCAGGTACATACCTATGCAATAACGTCATGTACGAAGCTTTACATTATGCCAAAATGAACAATCTAGACATACCCTCTGGATTCATACATATACCCGCGTCCCATGAGTTAGCCATTCAACATGGGAAAATCCCAAGCTGGTCCCATACGGATTTAAAACGAGGCGTAGAAATTTGTATAGAGGTGCTTGGGAAGTAATAAATTTAGATATATTAAGTGAAAAAATTTTCTATTATTTTCTGTAATTGAAACATAATTCCCACTAATCCGTACAAAAGGTAGGAGGGGATTTATATGTGGGAAAGATTACAACAACGTCAGTCGGTTTTAAAGCAGGAAATTAATAAGAGAGATAAGGTAAAAAGGAAGCAGCAAACACTGGAAGAGCATTTAGAAATAGCTTTACATAAGAAGCAAGAGTATTGGACGCGATTAAAAGAAGAACAAAAGGATGTAGAAAATTTAGATGGGTTTTCAATCTTGAAAATGGTTCGAACTTGGACAGGGAAGCAGGATGAAATTCGAGAGAAGGAATTAGCCGAGTTAGCAGCAGTAGAAGCGAAATATAGGGAAATTGAAAAAACAGTAATAGATTTAGAACTAGATATAGAAGCAAATGAACGGGAACTAGATCAAGCAAGCTGGGACTCTATTGATATAGAATGGGATAAGCTGATTAAAGAAAAAGAGCAATGGATTTTCGATAATAATCAGGAACAGGCATCACGTCTCGATAAGTTATACGAAAAAAAGACATTTCTAGCAACGGGTATCCGGGAAATAACAGAAGCTATTACTGCAGGTAATGAAGCTAAAATAGCTTTAAATAGATCACTAAAATCACTTGAAGGTGCAAAAGATTACTCTACTTGGGATACATTTTTAGGAGGTGGACTAATCGCCACTTCTTTAAAACATAGTAAGCTCGACGAATCAGAGGATGCTATTCATGCTGCGCAGCGTTCTCTACAAAAATTTCATACGGAACTGTTAGATATCCAACAAATAAAGGCCGACAATTTATCTGTGGAAAGGGATAGCTTTGTTACATTTGCCGATTATGTATTCGATGATATCTTTTCGGCATGGTCCACACATTCTAAAATTAATAATTCAATAGACCGTATGTACCAAACTCTACAGGATTTAGCTAACATATTTGATCTATTACAGAAGCAACTCAAACTGGATCAAGATAATCTACATAAAGTGGAAATAGAAATTACCCAGATTATTGAACATTAAGTATGACTGATATAAAAGTGCAAGCGCCTAGGAGCAATTCGTGTAAAAACGTACTCTTTATTAAGGCGCTTGAGTTAGACAGATTATATGTAAAGAGTATATACCTCTTGTCTTTATAAAGATAAACAGCCATCAGTAGATAATATGATGAAAAATGACGCTATCTGTCATTATTTCTTGGGAAATAATTTGACAATAAAATTGTCTGTTTTACAAATGATTGCCTATCATTTGTACGTGACGGTATAATTTTATTTACCGACGGCTAGTATAAAGACAAGATTAAGCAAATTATGTCTCAGGAGGAAACCCGATGTATGATCCAACTATTTTTGAAAACTTAAAAGTGGCATTCGAAAACCATGTGTATGATTTAGATAACATAGAACGAAAGATAGACATTAAAAATCGGGTAGATCAAATGGACCTTTCCATTATTGCCAGAACCTTTAGGATTGAATTTACTCTAGCTGACCAATCTGACATAACTGCGGAGATTATTTTAGACGCATCTCTAGAGGACCTGGCTGGAGAAATACTGGAAGTAGGTAATAATAATATAGGTTGTACACTGGCTTTGAAATTCATCAAAAATATTCAAAATCCCGATTTACAATGTGAGGAAATCGAGCAAGCGATTAAAAACATCTGGGAAGACGACATAGAGTTAACGCAAATACTAAGTTTTATTTTCGGAATAGAACTATCAAGCTATACAAACTCGATAGAAGTTAAATTTACAAAGAAGATAAATGAAGAGCAAATAAGCGATCTTGAGATGTTTCTTGAACATGTTTTAGAAACGTTAGATACTTTAAATAAAATATAAGTGGCATTTTACTAGCTTTCTGTGTGGATATAGTATATAGTAAAGATAATAATTAAATTGCTTAGATAGAAACAATGAATTCACATATTACAAAAAGTAATCGTGAGTCTTCGGTAGCTTTTTCTAATATGTGAATTTTTTTATTCACCATAAATGGAGGTTTTTTACATGACACAAGGTACAGTAAAATGGTTTAACGCAGAAAAAGGTTTTGGATTTATCGAGGTTGAAGGTGGAAACGACGTATTCGCTCATTTCTCAGCAATCCAAGGCGACGGATTCAAATCTCTTGACGAAGGTCAAAAAGTTGAATTTGACGTTGAAGATGGTCAACGTGGACCACAAGCAGTTAACATTGTAAAACTTTAATTCTTCGGGATTAATTAAACATAGTTAGCAAAAAAAAGACATCCTTTTATAGGATGTCTTTTTTTGTCCTGTATTATATGAGAATCATTAACCATTCTAAGGAAACTAGCACCTTTGACACCTTGAATCGGAACTGGCTAGTTAGTTTGGAGATCATTACTGTGTTAGACACCTGATGTCAGATTTTATGGAAAAAAAGTGATAATATTATACGTAGAGAATATCAGAATGGAATGAGCAAAAACATGAGCAATACACATATATTTTCAAAGCGTGAAGAAATAGCTAATGCAACTATTCATGGGATTGGTGCTATTTTTAGTATAGCCGCTCTTGTGATATTAATCGTATCCTCCGTAATACATGGAACGGCTTGGCATGTTGTAAGTTTTACATTGTTTGGGTCATCGATGGTCCTTTTATATTTGTCCTCCACACTGGTTCACGGTTTTCCGGCAGGACGTGTAAAAGATTTCTTTGAGATTATGGATCACTCGGCTATTTACTTTTTTATCGCTGGAACGTATACACCTTTCTTATTCCTAGCTATTAAAGGAACGTTAGGCTGGACGTTATTCGGTATCGTGTGGGGCCTTGCGATTGGGGGTACTGTGTTTAAAGCCTTTTTTGTGAAACGGTTTTTACATACCTCTACGTTATTATACGTTGTAATGGGTTGGTTAATGGTATTTGGATGGAAACCACTTCTGGAGAATGTATCATCCCAAGGGCTTATACTATTAGCAATAGGAGGCATCTTGTATACAGTAGGAGCTGTTTTCTATGTGTGGCGTGGATTTACGTATCATCACGCAGTGTGGCATGTATTTGTTCTGGTAGCGTCTATCCTGCATTTCTTTGCTGTTATGACGTTGCTAACATAACGTTGTAGAGACAAAGAAGAAGCGATCCGCATACCCGGAAGTACCAAAACCAACAGCTTGCATTTGTTCAATCCATTCATACAACACTTTCGTATCTTCTACTCGGAAGGCTGCATGGTATTCTGCAACAAAAGCTTGAAGAAAGGGATAGAGTCCTTTTGTGTGTCGAGTAATAGCTAAAAGGTTAAACTTTATTTCAAATAAATCCTAGTGAAGAGCATTTAGATTAAGTATGATTGGTAAATAGGAGTAGATGGAATATGAAATCGTATAAATTGAAATTAATATTTGAAGATATTGCGCCAACTATTTGGAGAAGCGTGATTTTACCAGCAGGTGCAACATTTAATCGTTTACATGAAACGATTCAATATGTTACAAACTTTCAAAGTGAAATGGAACCATACCATTACTTTGCAGTTGAAATAGACGATTTATTTATTACTAATAATGATAATATTTTAGAGGAATATAAAGGGAAAAGGTTTCTAAATAAACTAGTCAAACAGTCGAATCGCATTAAAATAGACAATTATATAGAAAATAATGAACATTTCACATACAGCTATGATTTCGGAGATGACTGGAAAATACGGGTAGAATTAGAAGGAATCGTTGATGATTATTATTTTGGATATCCAACGCTTCTTGATGGACAAGGGATGGCTCCACCAGAGGATGTGGGTGGTCCACCTGGATATGAGGAGTTTTTAAAGATGTATAACGATCCAACACATCCGGATTATTTATCGACGTATCGCTGGGCAGAGAGCCAGTCGTTTCTACCATTAGATATTGCTGACGTGAACGATTCTTTAAAAATAGTAAAATATAAAAAGACGGAATGGGAATCTGTCCATCATTTAAATTATAATGTTATATCAGATAAATACCGTGATTCTGATGTTATTGACATTGATGCAATTCCTAACAAGGATCTCATTATTCAGTATGCGATAGCTTGTGGAAATTTGTATGGAATAATTGAATATCCGAAGTTCATGGAGATTTATAATACACAAAACAAAACGTCCCTTACTAGTAAGGAATTGATGACAGTCCTTAATGATAGCTCCTATAATAATCGTTTAAACAAGGGGTTTGCTTACAATAATTATAGAGAGATAATCCATGAGACAGTGGAGTATGGGCTAGAAAACGACGAACTTAGATATGAAGTACATGGCAAGCCCTATTATGTTCCAGTAAAAACGGAGCTACTTCGCTATGTGGACGATGCTTACTATGAAAAGACAATACATCAACGTAATCTAGCGGCTATGCTAAAGAAAGACTTTTTCCCTAATAATACACAAGTGATAAAAGATGAAATGGATGAATTGGTTGGCGAATTGCAAAATGATGTAAATTTTCAAGAAGTGGTCAAAGCCTTTCTAGGTCGCTTTGAATTTATAGATATGAAACAGGCCAATGAATACATGCAAGCAGTTATGAAAATTGCGAACACAACTCGCCTTTGGGAAAATAGAGGGCATACTCCCGATGAACTACTCCAAATGGTCTCGCCAAACTTGAAGCCTCTTACTCCGTTACAAGTAATAGATGGTGGAAAAGTTGGTCGAAATGACCCTTGTCCTTGTGGTAGTGGGAAAAAATATAAGAAGTGCTGTGGGAAATAAAAAGAAGAGCTGCCGGCGATACAATTTCGGCAGCTCTTTATCATTTTTAGTTGATTACTCAACGTTTTACCCATCAGATGTTATAATAAAGTCTAAATGTCTGGCACTAGGATTAGTATCAGGTTGCTATTAAAGTTAAGTATGAAGAAAAGAGGATAGATATGAATAGAAAGTCCATATATGGATTAACATTACATCAATTGATAGAGTGGCTTCATGAACATGGCCACAAAAAGTCTAAAGCGTTACAGGTTTGGGATTGGCTATATAGAAAACGTGTCACGAATTTCACCGACATGACAGACGTACATGAAGAATGTATTCAATTATTACAAGATAACTATACAATACAAACGTTAACAGAACATATAAAGCAAGAAGCGACAGATGGAACGATGAAGTTTTTGTTTAGACTGCAGGACGGAAACTTAATCGAAACAGTTATGATGAGACATAAATATGGCATTTCCGTTTGTGTAACGACTCAAGTAGGCTGCAACATCGGCTGCAGTTTCTGTGCAAGTGGATTACTTGCAAAAAGTCGTGACTTGTCAAGTGGGGAAATAGTGGAGCAGATTATGAATATCCAATTGCATCTTGATGAACTAGGACAAAAAGACATGGTCAGCCATATTGTCGTGATGGGAATTGGCGAGCCATTCGATAATTTTGCGAACTTATTAGACTTTTTAAATGTAGTTATCGACCATAAAGGGCTAGCAATAGCAGCTAGGAAAATAACCGTATCAACGAGTGGAATTATTAATAAGATTTATGAATTCACTGATACAAAGATCCCAGTAAATCTAGCGATATCCTTACATGCACCTAACAACGAGCTACGCACCAGAATTATGAAAATAAATCGTGCTATGCCAATCGAAAAGCTAATGGAATCCCTTAAGTACTATTTAGCGAAAAACAACCGCAGAATTACGATTGAATATATTCTACTAAAGGATGTAAATGATACGAAAGAGGTAGCTGAGGAGCTTGCCGATTTACTTCATGATATAAAAGATCAGCTTTACGTCAACTTAATACCGTATAATCCTGTCGATGAACATAGCCAGTACCAAAGAAGTGAACAGGAATCTGTGCTTTCGTTCTATGACACGCTGAAAAAAAGAGGCGTAAACTGCAAAATTCGCCAAGAACATGGAACAGACATTGATGCAGCCTGTGGCCAGTTGAGAAGTAAGCAGCTTAAAAAGGAAAAAGTCGGTTAATTAGAGTACCAACTTCGGATGGAATTCAGAATAGCATTGAAACCTAATGCATGATTTTGACTTAATATAAGCACTCAGATTAGCATAATTTATCTGAGTGCTTTTTTTATATTATTTGATGCTTCGCTTTGAGTAGAGAAAAGTGAAAACTATATCTTTGTTTAGCGAAAGATGCCATTTATTTTATGGACAGCAATTTTAATGATACGATAATAGAATAATAATTAGTGTTGGGGGAGATTCTGTGTTTTTGGATAAGCTGAAGAAGGAGCTACATGATAAACAACCGCTTTTTATAGGAGAGGATACAGCGCTGCGTTTTGCTGTTTTAATACCGCTTGTGCAAGTGGATGATGAATGGCATGTCCTATTCGAAGTGCGTTCATTAACGATGAGAAAGCAACCTGGAGATATCAGCTTTCCAGGTGGTCGAATCGATCCTGCAGATGCATCCCCAATGGAGGCTGCAATTCGAGAAACGCATGAAGAACTAGGGGTCGATCCGGCATGTATCCGAGTCTTAGGGCAGATGAGCGCATATATTGCTTCTCCATCCTTTGTTGTCTATCCATTTGTTGCAACTATGGACCACCACCAAATCGAGTCCTTCAACAAACAAGAAGTAGAAGCGGTATTCACTATACCAGTCAGCTGGCTTTTGAACCATGAACCCTATATGCACACTGTCTCTGTCCAACCAATGCCCCCTATGGATTTTCCATACGACAAAATTGTTAACGGCGACAAATATCAATGGAGACCTCGAGCTATAGAAGAGTGGTTTTATGACTATGAAGAATACACAATTTGGGGTCTGACTGCTCGAATATTAAAGCATTTTGTAGAGACGATTAAATAATACCCTGTGTAGGACACTAATCTGAATAGTGTCCTACACAGGGTAGATTAAATCTTTTTCGCTAAATCCTCGATATTCTCTGCAACTAAGGTTAAATTAGACATTGCTTTAGAGATTTCGTTAATAGAGTTGAATTGTTGATTAGAAATACTGTTTGTTTCATTAACGATTTCTTCAATTTGCTCCACTTTCACTTTTAACAGATTCATTAATTGGCGTACATCCTCGACGGACTTAGCACTTAAATCTGCAAGTTTTGTAATCTCTTTTGCAACAACACTGAATCCTTTTCCGTGTTCACCAGATCTTGCTGCTTCTATACCTGCATTAAATCCAAGAATACGCGTATTTTTTGCTACATTATTAATAATTTCTAACATTTTAGATGAATTTTCCACTTGCTTGAACATCTCGGCCTGAGCCTCCGATAAGTTTTGCATGTATTCTATTAGCTCATTTGCAGTGTTAGAGAGTTCACCTGTGGAAGCTTGGATGTTTTCTGATGACATAGTAAACCTTTCAGCAACCTCTACTAAATTAGTTTGATTGCGTAGACTCGTGTTTACTGCAATACCTCCGATTACTTCGCCGGCCCTTGAAGTGATTGGCGCAATCGCCCCTCTAAACGGTACTCCATACATTTCTTTCGGAACTTCTGTTACCTGAACTTTTCTAGTCCGCAAAACTGTATAGATGGGATCCTGCTCGGTTAGCTTGTTGTTGGTAAAATCCCCAAAGTCTAAGTCTTCAGAGGAGCTCTGAAAAATTATTTTTTCGCAGTCAGAAATGATTAAAGCTACATCTGAACTGATTAATTGCTTTAATATAGGTGCAAAATTCACTATACTCGCTAACTCTGGATGAATATCTGTTTCATTGGTGATCATGTATTATTCCCCTTTTTATGTTTTGTAAAATAGCTTTACGATATTATAACCTATAATCGGAAAATTCTCTCTATTTGTTATTGGTTTATGCCCTGTGTAAAATACTATTCGGAATTGTGTCTTTACACAGGGCGCATTAAAAAACCGATTCCCAAAGGAAATCGGTTTTTTAACATATCTATTCTTTACTGATGAATCCAGCTTCTTGAAGAAATTCTTTAGCCACAAGTTCAACCATCTGTCCCTCATTATCCACTTTTGCATTCATTTCTTGCATCGCTGTTTCATCTATTTTACCAGCTAATTCTAAAAGTACATCTCCGATTTCAGGGTATTGTTCTAATATTTCTGTACGAACAAGGGGAAGCGCATGATAAGGTGGGAAATAACCCTTATCATCTTCTAACACACGTAGATTATACATTTGTAGCTGACCATCTGTTGTATAAGAGTTTATAACGTCTACCTCTTTAGCATTGATGGAGCGATACATAATCCCATGATCCATTCCTTTTACATCTTTGAATTGGAGATCGTATTCTTTTTGAAACCCTGGTAATCCATCGGGACGATCGATAAATTCAAATACTGCGCCTAGTATAAAATCATCTGAAACTTTTGCGAAGTCACTAAATGTTTTTACTCCCAATGATTCAGCTTCATCTTCATCAAGGGCTAACGTATACGTATTATTAAACCCAAAGGATTCTAGAGCGGTGATACCATCAGCTGAAACTAACTCTTTTGTTTTCGCTAACGTTTCATCCGCGTCACCAGTAGTTTCATGATAATAGTTAATAACGATAGTGCCAGTATAATCTGGAATAACGTCAATTTTTCCGTTGAGCATGGCGGTCCAAACGACGTTGGAGCCACCGAGATTTTCTTTATAGATTACATTAATGCCTGTTTTTTCTTCAATTAATTGCCCCATTAGATTAGATAAAATAATACTTTCCGTATTATTTCTAGACCCAATGATTAAGGCATCCTCTTCCTTGAATATACATCCTGACAGTGAAGTAACTAACAGGAGCAGTGTTAAGCATTTAATAATTGTTTTTCTCGTCATATGATCACCTTATTTTAACCCTTCCGGTGTCGTCCAACGTTCCAGATAAGTGAAGAATATCTCTAAAACAATTGCTAACAACGCAGCTGGAATAGCACCAAGTAGTATCAAACCATCAATACCGCGAGTAATCCCTAGGAAGATGAAATCCCCAAGGCCACCAGCACCGATAAACGCCGCAAGTGTAGCAGTTCCGACATTAATAACAGCTGCAGTACGTACACCGGCCATAATCATTGGAATCGCTAGGGGAAGTTCAACTTTTAGTAGCACTTGAAGACTAGTCATCCCCATACCTTTTGCAGCTTCTACAGTTGCCTTGTTTACATCTTTAATACCTGTATATGTGTTTCTGATTATTGGAAGAAGGGAATATAAAAAAAGAGCGGCAATTGCTGTGTTTACACCAATACCGAAAATTGGAATCATGAAACCTAAAAGTGCTAAACTCGGAATGGTTTGCATAATACCAGCACCACCAAGTACAACTGTTGAGAGCTTTGGAACTCGTGTGATTAAAATTCCTAATCCAATTCCTAATACTATTGCGATTAGCATTGAAAAGAATACTAATTGTATATGAACGGAAGTTGCCTCTAGTACTTCTGACCAGCGCATTTCTGCTTGTTGCATAAATTGTTCCCAAATATTCAAATTATTCATTTATACCCTCCAATTCTGTCCATTGACTGGACAAAGCAGTGAGTAATGTCCCGCGAGTGACTATTCCAACTACTTTTTTTGCTTCATTTAAAACAGGTATAACCCCGTATTTTACATTTGGCATCATCATAATTGCATCTTTAGCTGTGGCTGCTTCAGTAAGGGTGTATTCAGGAACTATCATAATTTCCTCAATGGACTGAATAGAATTTACTTTTTTTATTAATTCATAGGCAGAAATTAGCCCGATGAAGGTATCATCATTTTCATCTTCAATGATTAACGAAGTAATTTTTTGTTGGCGCATCATCAATAACGCTTTTTCGGGAGAGCGACCAAGTAGAGAGGTAACTACTTTTGTCGTCATTACACTGACAACAGGCATAAGTTCAGGGTTTTGTATAATTCTGTCCTTGCCGATAAATTCCTCCACAAAACTTGAAGCAGGTTCTTGTAATATCTTCTCGGGGGTATCTATTTGAAGTAAATTTCCATCTTTCATAATCGCAATGCGATCACCAAGTTTTAAAGCTTCATCCATATCATGTGTTACAAAAACAATCGTTTTCTTTAGTTTTCTTTGTAAAGAAATTATTTGGTCCTGTAGTTGATCACGGGTTATTGGATCTAAAGCTCCGAAGGGTTCGTCCATGAGAAGGACACGAGGGTCAGATGCTAGGGCTCTTGCCACTCCTACACGCTGTTGTTGCCCACCGGAAAGTTCTTTAGGATAACGACTTCCGTAAACTTCTGGATCAAGGTCAACCATAATAAGTAATTCTTTCACTCGAGCTCTGATTTTTTCTTTGTCCCAACCTTTTAGTTCGGGAACAATTGCGATGTTTTTTTCGATTGTGTAGTGGGGGAAAAGTCCGATTTGTTGAATAACATATCCGATATTACGGCGTAGTTCTGAAGGATTTAATTTGGTAATATCATTTCCATCGATTGATATTGTTCCGTTTGTGTGTGGAATCATTCGATTAATCATTTTCATTGTTGTGGATTTTCCAGAACCACTAGGTCCAATTAGAACTAAAAATTCACCCTCTGGAATCTCAAAGTTAACAGAATCCACTGCTTTAAAGCCGTCCGCATATACTTTGCTTACGTTTTCGAATTTAATCATAAGTACCTCCTTGGTTAATAGTTATTTAAAAGGAAAATATTTACATAAATTTAGAGCACAAAAAAAGGACTACTTACGATTCCAGTATGGGAAAAGTAAGGCGTCTCTATGCCATTGCCAAGACATACAGCAAATGTTTCAAAGTGTGATTTTATCAAAATGGTAACTACCTAGGACGAGAGAAGTAAATAGCAATTGGTGCTGAAATGTTATCAGCTTAGAATGGATTCACGTAGAGTGTGAATAGGAAAAATACTAGGAGAAAATCGTCTGGTTTTTTAAAATAAAATCAATTGTATAAATATTTCCTTTGTTAAGGATAACACTAATTTCCTAGTTATGCAAAGTGACTTCCAATTCGATACCATTTTTTCGTTTGAAAATCGGTGTAGGAGTGCGATAGAAAGATAAATGCCATTAAGATATCACTAAACATTTACTCGGTAATAATATAGCAAAATGTCTGTCTATAGGCCTTCGAAAACGGTAGAAACTTTGCCCGTTTTTGATTGTGAATATTTGTATATTGCAATCTATTTCTTCTTTCCTATATTTATAAATCATACTTTACCAGTCCGAATAGTTGAATTAGTATGATAAGTAAGAAATTTAAACTTTGAGAAAACATAGAATGAGTGAAAAGAGGTAAGGAAATGAATATTGATCATCTAGAAGCTTTTATGTATGTTGTACATTTAAAGAGTATTCATAAAGCAGCAAATGCACTGTTTTTATCGCAGCCAACGGTTACTGCTAGGATTAAAACATTAGAGAGAGAACTGAGTACTGAATTATTTAGTAGAGAAGGGAGAGGTCTAATACTCACCGAGCAAGGAAGGGCATTCATCCCATTTGCAGAGCAAATTATTCAAACATATAAAGAAGGAAAAAAACAAATGAAGGAGCGAAATGAACAAGAAGAAATAGTCATAGGTGCCAATGTGATAACATCGCAGTATTTTATTCCATTTGCTTTGCCATTATGGAAGAAGAGAAATCCCGATGTACGTTTCAAGTTTGTGTCGGGAACCAATGATATGTTGCTAGAAAAACTACTTCATAAACAAGTAGATTTAGCTTTTATACGAAACTTATCACATGATGATTTGCAAAAACGGGAAGCACTAGACAATTCAGTAAAGCTTGTTGTTTACCCAGGGCATCCACTATTACAACAGCAGGATGTAACAGTAAGTAGATTGGCAAAAGAGCCGATAGTGTTTTTCGAATGCGGGGCCTTTGACTGGAATCGCGTACATAAATTGTTTGAGGTTGAAAAAGTAGAGCCAAAGATTGAGTTTCAAGTAGACCATTTGGAAGTTGCCAAGTCTATTATAAAAAGTCAATGTGCAATAGGTTTTTTACCATACTTATGCATTAAAAAAGAACTTGATAATGGTGAGTTACTAGAGGTTGATGTATCGCACTTGATAGAAATAAAACAACATGTATTGCTTGCCTACACTAAAAAGGACATTGTGATGTCTCCAATTTGGGATGATATAGATGCATCTTTAAAAGCATTTCAAACAATTGATAGAGATTTCCTATCAAAACAATAAATTTTTCTATCAGGAGAAGTATTGCTTTAACTTAAGTAAAGATGTTAGGATAATACTCATCACAAATAACAGATTATTCTTATTAGTTAACTAGGGATAATAATCTGATGGAACAATTGAAATGGGAGGTATTCACATGACGAACAAAAGACAGATTAAGTTTGGTGCAATGATTCATGGGGTTGGCGGTAATATTTCTGGTTGGAGACATCCTGAAGTACAAACAAATGCTAGTGTGTCATTAGACTTTTATAAGCAGCAAGCGCAAAAAGCAGAAGAGGGTAAGTTTGATCTGGTATTTATCGCGGATGGATTATATATTAATGAAAAGTCAATTCCTCATTTTTTAAATCGTTTCGAACCTTTGACCATCTTATCTGCTCTTGCAGCTGTAACCTCTCGTATTGGTCTTGTTGGTACGGTATCCACTTCTTACAGTGATCCATTTACAATTGCTCGTCAATTTAGCTCACTCGACCATATAAGCGATGGCCGTGCAGGGTGGAATTTGGTAACATCTCCTTTAGAAAGTTCAGCCTTAAATTACAATAAAACAATTGAACAGCATCCAGATCATGCAACAAGGTACAAAATTGCAGAAGAATATTTAGAAGTGACAAAAGGTCTTTGGGATTCATGGGACGATGATGCATTCGTTGGAGATAAAGAAAATGATATTTTCTTCGACTCTTCTAAGCTGCATCAGTTAAACCATAAAGGTGAATATTTTTCTGTACAGGGACCCTTAAATATAGGTCGCTCTAAACAAGGGCAGCCCGTAGTATTCCAAGCTGGATCTTCAGGTGCAGGGAAAACTTTTGCAGCCAAAGGAGCAGATGCTATTTTTACAGGGCATTCATCACTTGAATCAGCGCAGAAATTTTATACGGATGTAAAAAAACAGGCTGCCGAATATGGAAGAAATTCAGATCATCTAAATATTTTCCCAGGTATATCCCCAATCATAGGTGATACAGAAGAAGAAGCAGAGAGAAACTATGAAGAAATTGCTAATTTAGTATCTATCGATAAAGCTTTAGCTTACTTAGGACGTTATTTTGAACATCATGATTTCTCTCAATATCCACTAGATGAAGCTTTTCCAGACCTGGGCGAGTTAGGTAAAAACAGTTTCCAAAGTCATACAGATCGCATTAAACAGCAAGCAAAGGAGCAAAATTTAACACTTCGTCAAGTTGCTCTAAGAGAAGCGACTCCACGATCAGAGTTTATCGGCACACCTGAAAAAATTGCGGATTTGGTACAAAAATGGTTTGAACAGCGCGGAGCAGATGGATTTATCATTGCTTCACAGGTACCGCATACACTAGAAGTTTTTGTGGAAAAGGTTGTTCCAATATTACAACAGCGCGGCTTGTATCGTGAAGAGTATGAGGCAGATACATTAAGAGGCAATTTAGGACTTCCATTTTTAGAAAGCCGTTATGTAAAAGAACTAGTTTAAAATTCATTTTGTTTTCATAAATGTCGGAATCAGAAAGAGGGATAAGATGATTGAAATCTCTAACCTTCACAAGAAGTTTGGGAAAAACGAAGTACTAAAAGGAATTGATATAAAGGTAAACAAAGGTGATATCATCTCTATTTTAGGACCTAGTGGATCAGGAAAGACGACATTGCTGCGATGCCTAAATTATTTAGAACGTCCAGATGAAGGCACTATAACGATAGATAACGTGACAATTGATTCCCAAAAAGTGCATAAAAAGGATATCTATAATTTAAGAAAAAAATCTGCAATGGTCTTTCAAGGGTATAATCTCTTTCAACATAAAACTGTTGTACAGAATGTGATGGAGGGCTTGGTAGTAGTACAAAAGAAAAGTGTAAAAGAAGCACGTGAAATTGCCTTAGAAATGTTGAAGAAAGTTGGATTAGAACAAAAGACGGATAGCTATCCTCTCCAGTTATCAGGTGGACAACAGCAACGAGTAGGTATTGCTCGGGCGTTAGCGCTAAATCCACAAGTGATTCTTTTCGATGAACCAACATCTGCACTTGATCCCGAGCTCGTAGGTGAAGTACTAGATGTTATTCGCAAAATTTCACATGAAGGCATAACTATGATTATCGTTACACATGAGATGAATTTTGCTCGAGAGGTTTCTAACCGAGTTATTTTTATGGATGGCGGTGTAATTGTGGAGGAAGGAATACCACGAGATATATTTACAACACCTAGAGAAGAACGAACGAAACAATTTTTGAAGAGAATGACACCAGAATTAGAGTATTCCATCTAGAAATAGTGAGTTCAATAGGAGGGAAGTATATGAGTTATAAATTAGGCATTTTAGATCAAAGTCCCGTTACTGAAGGTGTATCAAACTTTGATACATTACAAAAGACTGTTGACTTAGTAAAAAAGGCAGAAAAGTGGGGATATGAACGGTTTTGGGTTTCGGAGCATCATAATACAGATTTAGTTGCTGGTTCGTCTCCGGAAGTATTGGTTTCCTACCTACTAGCAAAAACATCTAGCATTCGAATCGGTTCTGGTGGCGTTATGTTACAGCATTATAGTCCTTATAAAGTAGCGGAAAATTTTCATGTGCTGTCCACATTAGAACCTGGAAGAGTAGATTTAGGAATTGGGAAAGCTCCTGGTGGGTTACCCCTTTCAACAAAAGCATTACAATACGGAAGAGTAGATACAGGTGAAGATTTTAAGGAACGTTTAACATTTCTGCAGCAGTTGATCAATAACTCCGTTCCAGAAACACATGAATTTGCAGGTATTAAAGCAACTCCAACTCCACCTACAAAACCAGAAACGTATTTGTTAGGAGCGAGTGTAGATAGTGCTAAGTTAGCAGCAGACCTTGGAATTTCCTTTGCTTTTGCACAATTCTTTAATAGTGATAAGGAAGTTTTAAAAGAAGCAGCAAAAACGTATCGTGCCAACTATCCAGGTGGAACATTCATCTTATCTGTAGCTGTTATTGCGGCACAGACTGAAGAAGAAGCAAAGAGACTTGCAGGCAAACAAAAGATCGTAAAGGTTTTTTTAGCAAGTGGCCGCAAGTTAACGCTACAAACCGTGGAACAAGCAGAAAAATTCGGCAAAGAGTCTGGCGAAGCATATGAAGTAAAAGAGTTTGATGCTGAAATTATTTCTGGAACGCCAGAACAAGTGAAGTCCAGCTTGGATGAGTTACATGAATTACATGGGGTAGATGAGTTTATCTTGCATACGCCAGTACCAAGTCCTGAAGAACGTTTACGTTCGTTTAAATTATTAAGCCCAAAGTATATTGACCAAATAGCAATATATTCATAAAATTGGAGGGAAAAATATGGCACAACATATATCGGTAGTTGTATGGTCCAAAGAAGGATGTAGTTATTGCAACGAAGTGAAAGAATATTTGTCCGAACAAAATATTGCGTACAAAACAGTAGATGTAACAAATCACGATGAATATCGTGACATTCTTGATGTTAAATACGGAGTTCGTCATGTGCCAGTTGTGGAAATTGGTAAAAATAATGTGTATGAAGGCATAACAGAGGTTGGGCTCGAACACCTTAAGGCGGCATTAGAAAGTGTGCATGTGTAAAATTTTTTATTATTAAAACCAACTAAAACTATAGGTTTAATAAAAAAAGGAGGATACAACTTGAAAAAAATATTACTAGTTATATTAGTCGTAGCGGTTGCCTTATTAGGAGCGTGTTCTTCTAACATAGCACAATCTAAATCAGTAAGTGAAAAAGCTGTCAAAAAAATAATTGTGGGAACAGGTACACAATTTCCTAATATTTGTTTCATAGATGAAGACGGTAAATTAACTGGATACGATGTGGAATTAGTACGCGCAATTGATGAAAAGCTAGAGGAATATGAATTTGAATTTAAAACGATGGACTTTACAAACCTTTTACTAAGTTTAGAGACAAATAAAATTGATCTGGTCGCTCATCAAATGGAAGTAAATGAAGAACGTCAAGAGAAGTTTTTGTTTAACAAAGTACCATATAATGTTTTCCCATTACAAATTGTAGTGAATGAAAATAATAATGATATTAAATCGTTGGATGATTTAGCTGGTAAGAAGATAGTGACAACTGCTACTAGTAATGCTGCAATATTTATAGAAAAGTATAACAAAGAGCATAATTTAGGAGCAGAAATTGTTTATAGTACAACTGATATTAATAACCAGCTTCGTACTGGTCGAGTGGATGCAACTATTTCCACACCATTTGCGGCGGACTTTAATAATAAATATGCAGATGCACAACAAAAAGTTGTTGGTGAATCACTATTAAATTCTAATGTATTTTTCTTACTTCAAAAGGATAGTACAACTCTTTCTGATCGCATCGATGAAGCACTGATAGAGCTGAAAGAAGAAGGAGTAGTAAGTGCACTTAGTGAAGAATGGCTTGGAGCAGACTACTCAGTAGAATTCTAAAGAAGGAGGGTAATAAGCTATGGGTAAAGTATTTGACCCTTCTTTAATTTTAGAATTTAACAATATGGAGGATACAATTTGAAAAAAATATTACTAGTTTCATTAGTCTTAGTGGGGGGCTTATTAGGAGCGTGTTCCTCTAACGCAGTGCAATCTAAATCAACTGACAATACTGCTGTACAAAAAATAATTGTGGGTACAGGTACACAATTTCCTAGTATCTGTTTCATAGATGAAAACGGAAATTTAACAGGCTACGATGTGGAATTAGTACGCGCCATTGATGAAAAGCTAGAGGAATATGAATTTGAATTTAAAACGATGGACTTTACTAACCTTTTATTAAGTTTAGAGACAAATAAAATCGATTTTATTGCACATCAAATGGCGGTAAATGAAGAACGCAAAGAGAAGTTCTTGTTTAACGAAGAACCCTATAATATTTTCCCATTACATATTGTAGTGAATGAAAATAACAATAATATTAAATCAATTGATGATTTGGCTAGTAAAAAGGTAGCAGTATCGGCTACTAGTAACCCTGCATTATTTATGGAAAACTATAACAAAGAGCATAAACTAGGAGCAGAAATTCTATATAGTACAACTGATATTAATAACCAGCTTCGTACTGGTCGAGTTGATGCAACCATTTCCACTCCTTTCGCGGTAGATTTCAACAATAAATATGCTGATGCACAGCAAAAGATTGTTGGTGAATCGCTTTTAAATTCAGAGGTGTTTTTTTTACTACAAAAGGACAGTACAACTCTTTCTAATCGAATAGATGAAGTATTGATCGAACTGAAAGAAGAAGGAGTAGTAAGTGAACTGAGTAAAAAATGGCTAGGAGCTGACTACTCAGTTGAATTTTAAACAAGGAGGGTAATAGGTATGGGAAAGGTATTTGACCCTTCTTTAATATTGGAATTTATCCCGACATTATTAAAATATCTTGGCGTGACGCTAGAGATCTTAGGTGTATCTATTCTGTTTGGAGTAATAATCGGTATAGGAGCAGCTATCCCGAAGTTGTTTAATATTCCAATTTTAAAGCAAATAGTTACCGTATATATATCATTTATAAGAGGAACACCCATTATTATTCAGCTGTTCCTCGTGTACTACGGACTACCTGCTTTATTATCATTAATCTATATTGATATTACAAGAATGGATGCTTTTTTCTTTGTTATTATTACGTATTCAATAAGTAATGGAGCAATATTTGCAGAAATATTCCGTGGTGCTATTAATGCTGTAGAATATGGGCAAACAGAGGCAGCGTATTCAATTGGGATGACTCCATTTCATAACTTTACCCGAATAATATTTCCGCAGGCTATTAGAGTAGCATTTCCAAATATCGCAAACACTGTCATAGGATCATTGAAAGATACTTCTTTGGCTTTTACGATTGGAATTATGGACATGATGGGCAGAGGCGAAACATTAATAGCATCCACTGCTCATGCCTTAGAAGTATATATTGCTTTATCTGTGATCTATTACGTTATTGTATTAATACTAGAAAAAGGCTTTAGAGTATTTGAGAAATATACAAATCGTTATCAAGGAATAGATTCATCGGTTGCTTGATCGTAAGGGGGTAACAACTATGGTAATTGATATTCCATTTATATGGGTGGCTTTCAAAGAGATAACAAAAGCAATCCCATTAACATTAGTGTTAGCTATTGTTCCCGTTGTAATTGGTTTCTTTATAGGATTAGCAGTTATGTTAATAAGGGAGTACAAAGTGAAGGGTTTAAATTCAATTGCCAATGGATATGTATCATTTTTTCGTGGAACACCTGCCATCATGCATATTATGTTAATTTATTTTGGTATACCTTTGTTACTAGACAGGATTTTTGTTTCCCTTAATATATCATTTCAAACGAGTTCGATTCCTATTATGGTTTTTGTGTTATTTGCATTATCACTTACAGCAGGAGCGTATTTATCTGAAATTATTCGCTCAGGTATTTCAAGTGTGGAAAAAGGGCAAATGGAGGCTGCTTACTCTATTGGTATGAGTACTTTTCAAGCGATGAAACGGATTCTCTTTCCTCAAGCTTTAGCTAAATCGATACCTAATTTAACGAATATTTCGGTTGGATTTTTACATTTGACGTCCATTGCTTTTCTAGTTTCTCAAAAAGAACTAACTGGAACAGCTAATATCGTGGCATCCTCTAATTTAAAATTCTTAGAATCTTTTATAGCCGCAGGATTAATATATTGGGGTCTTTCAGTTATTATTGAAGGAGTTTCTCACCTTATTGAAAAAAGAGTGAAGGAATTTAGTAAGGGCGGAGTTGCTTAGTAATAAGAGCTAAAGCCTAAGGAGGTTTTGTTAAGTGGAAAGTGTAATTACTATTGGTTCCATACGAGTAGAGGAAATGGATCAAGTTAGCCAGTTAATTGTAGAAAGTTATTCAGAGTATCAGGAGTCGTATGAGAATATTCAAGATTGGCTGGACTATGCAGAGAGTTTGAAGGAGTCCGTACATAATCCATTCGTAGATAGGATTCTAGTTGCAAGAGAAGGCGAAGAAATTTTAGGGAGCTTGCAGTTATTCACAGATTCAGAGACTGCCTATAACAAACCAGATTTAGAGATTTTTTCTCCTATTATACGCATGCTTGCTGTAAGCCCATCAGCGAGAGGGAAAGGTATTGCTCAAGCATTGTTAAGAGAAAGTATTAGCTATGCTCGTGAAAAAGGAGCGATGCATATCTACTTGCATTCGACTGATAAGATGGCAGATGCTATTCGTTTATATGAATGGTTAGGATTTAAGCGTGATACTTCTAAGGAGTTCAATAAATTAAACTTTACTGTAAAGTGCTATAGATATGATTTATAACTGATTCGAAATAAAAATTATTATAGGTGAAAACTTTATCACTATCAGGTTTATGGACACCAAATGCTATTTGGGAAATAGAGCAACCAGCCTTAGTATTAACAGCTAACGTAAGGGACTTATTTGGGAGGGGAAATTACATGGCTAGTGTTATTGAAATTGATAAATTGCAGTTAACTGAAAAAGATGCTGTAATTCAGTTGCTGCTGGAAAGCTATGAGCAGTATGCGAATGATTTTAGTCCTGAAGGTTGGCAAGAATATGTTAGGAGTATAAAAGCTTCACTAGAGAATCCGAATATCGATCAAGTATTAGTCGCAAAAAGTGGAGAGAAAATCTTAGGTTCCTTACAGCTATTCGAAAACGCAGTTGCAGCTTATCAGAATACTTCTATAGAAATAACCAATCCAATTATTCGATTACTGGCAGTGAGTCCAGACGCAAGAGGCAAAGGTATTGCACAGGCATTACTTAAAGAAAGCGTACGCTATGCAAAGTCGAAGGGTGCCGATTATTTATATTTGCATTCTAGCGACACTATGAAAAACGCAGTTCGTTTATATGAATGGTTTGGCTTTAAAAGGGATGAATCAAAAGATTTTCATGCAGAAAATGTCCATGTAAAATGTTTTCGTTTGGAGCTATAATCTAACCTGCTCGTTCACGAGTACATGTTTTGTCAAAATCTAAAAGAATGGGAAGTGGAGACCATTTCACAAGTAGAGTTCAAAAAAGCATTAGGAAATTATCCAACTGGAGTAACAGTTATTACGACTTTTGATGAAAAAAATAAGCCAGTAGGATTAACGGCAAATTCATTTGCATCTGTTTCGATTGACCCTTTACTCATTTTATGGTCACTCGATAAAAAATCAAGCCTATACGACGCATTTATACAAACAAGTAAATTTGCTATAAATATTTTAGCGGACGATCAAGAAAACTTATGTAGTCTTTTTGCTTCGAAAGTAGCGGATCGCTTCGGTCAATGTGAATGGGAAGAGTCCGCACACCAATTACCTGTATTCCCAGCGGCACTTTCACAGCTGGAGTGCGAGGTATATAACAAAATTGATGCAGGTGATCATATTATTTTCATCGGAAAAGTTATTCACATCACTAATGAAGATAAAAATCCATTGCTTTACCACAAACGAAATTTTGGAGCTATTCCAGAGGAGTTTTATAAAAAAGTAGCGAAAGTATAAGGTCTAAATTAATTGAATAGCTACAAAAACAGAGGGAAATGATTATATCACTTTCCTCTGCTTTTTTTATCGCTCTGTACTTCATAAATATGAAAATCGGAATGAGGCGACTAGTTGTTAACTACTTGCGAGAACTCGCGCATGTTCGGTAAGATAAGGTGAAGTATAAAATCTTCGTTTTACAGCTAGAGGAGGTTCACCATTGAAAATACCCGGAGCAGTGCTAATGTTTATAGGTGCAGTGATGCTCGCTATTTTTATGTTTGCAGATTTAACAATGGATTTTGGTCTATGGATTACTGGCTTCTTGATCAGCATGGTCGTTGCCATTACAGGAACAGTGATGTTAATAATTTATTTAGCAAAAGGCATTAAAGCAGATAAAGCAACGAAAAACGATTTCAAATGAGAAATCGTTTTTTTAGAGGAAATTCTCTATGTAAGACACAACTTAAAACACTTCTTAATAGTGTCTAAGTTGTTTCTTTCACTTATACAGGGAACATCCCGTTTTATGACTTTACGTCCACCACATCTGAGTAACTGAATCTTTCACAATAACAGGTTTTAAATTTTCTACAGCTTTCGTAAATCCCTCTTCGATTGACATCAATCCATCCTCATGTTCGATACTTACTACATAATCATACCCATATAATCGTAGAATACTAATCATATCTGCCCAAGTTTTTTGATCGTGTCCAAAACCCACGGATCTAAAATACCATGCACGGTCACGCATATTGCCGTAGTCGGTCATATCCGTAAGGCCGTTTCGGTTCATATTTTGCTGATCGATAATTGTATCCTTTGCATGGAAATGATGGATGGCATTTTCACGTCCAAGTATTTTAATGGCTTCAATTGGGTCAATTCCTTGCCACCACATATGGCTAGGGTCAAGGTTAGCTCCAATCATAGGTCCACAGGCTTCTCTTAATCGCAATAGCGTAGCAGGAGTATGTACAGAGAATCCTCCATGTAGTTCTAATCCAATCTTTACGTTAAGTGATTGTGCTAAATCATTTTTCTCTTTCCAGTATGGGATTAGTTTTTCTTCCCATTGCCATTTTAATACTTCTTGGAAATCATGGGGCCAAGGGGCTACCGGCCAGTTTGGATAAAGGGCATTTTCGTGATCTCCCGGACATCCCGAAAATGTATTTACTACGGGCACACCTAGTTTGGATGCAAGATGCATAGTTTTTACAAATAATTCATCAGCAGGCTCTGCAATTTTTTTCTGTGGATGCAATGGGTTTGAATGGCAGCTTAGAGCACTGATGATTAATCCGTTATCACTGATCTTTTGCTTAAAGCTCTGCAATTTCGTTTCATCATTTAGCAATTCATCTAATTTACAGTGAGCATCGCCGGGAAATCCCCCTGTACCTAATTCAATTGCTTCTATACCTTTAGAAGAAACATAGCTTAACATATCTTCAAAACTTTTATCAGAGAAGAGTACCGTAAACACACCTAATTTCAATGAAATAACCCCCTATATTTATCAGAATATACTGTTATGTAAACCATTACATTATATAACATATATAAAATCTTCAAGTAAATCAATAGTTTTTCCTTGTAAAAAATAAAAATTGACGCATAATTCAGAATATAATAGTATATAAATGTAAACGATTTCATTTTTTTATTATGAAATCCTAGAAAGTGAGACTACAAAGATGACAAACATCCAGCAGGTGGCTAAACAAGCAGGGGTATCAGTAGCCACAGTATCAAGGGTATTAAATGGACAAAATACAGTATCATCAAAAACACGAATTAAAGTAGAAGAGGCTATAAAAAACTTAAATTATGAGCCGAGTATGTTAGGGAGGAATTTAAGAAATTCAGAAAGTAGAATTTTATTAATTTTAATTCCGAGCATTTCCAATCCTTTTTATTTAGAAATTATTAAAGGGATTGAACATGTGGCTCATAGTCAGAATTACAATATTCTGTTATGTGAAACTGATTCCAATCCGGAAAAAGAAAATATTTACTTTGATCTTGTTAAGAAAAAGATGGCGGATGGAATTATTTCTATGGATCCAGCAGTTAATATCGAAACATTAAAAGAGTTAGCAGAAAAGTATTCTATTATTCAATGTAGTGAATATCACGTTGATAGTGGTATTCCATACGTATCGATAGATAATGAAGAAGCCTCTTATCGAGCGGTCAAGCATTTGATACAAATTGGTCATAAAAAAATTGGTCTAATGAATTCGGATGAAAAGTTTTTATATGCGAGGCAGAGAGAAATGGGTTATCGCCGAGCATTAGAAGAACATGGTATATCTTTTAACAATGATTATATTATTTATACAAAGCATCTAGGATTTGAACATGGACAACAGGCTATGAAAAAGATATTAGCTATACAGGATCGACCGACAGCAATATTTGCGGTATCAGACCTTTTGGCAATCGGAGCACTTAAAGAAATAAATGCGTCAGGATTGCATGTACCTAATGATATAGCAGTAATAGGCTTTGACAAAATTGACTTTTCTAGTATGACAAACCCTACGCTCACAACGATTGCTCAGCCTATGTACAGGATGGGGACGGTGGCGGCGGAAATGTTAATCGATAAAATTAAAGGGGAGGAAGTGGACAATGTCATATTAAATCATGAATTAGTCATTCGCGAGTCTACATAAGATAATTAACTAAGGTCAGCGCTCTGTTATTAAAAATACTTAATGATAGAGCGTTGCCCTTAGTTATGGATGTAATCGATTACAAAAGGGGAGCAGTTTACTAAATTTAAGGGGGAATAGTGTTGAAGAAATTTCTAATCTTATGTTTATCTTTAGTAACAGTTTTTAGCTTGGCGGCATGTAGTGATAGTACGAATTCTGCAAATGGAAAAGAAGACGATATTTTAAAAATCGGAATATCTTTACCTTCAGCAACACATGGATGGATGGGAGCACTAATTGATAGTGCTGAAAAGCAAGCGAAAGCACTTAAAGAAAGTGATGGCATTGAATATGTGATGACAAATGCTGCTGATCCAAATAAACAAGCAAACGATGTAGACGATTTAATCGCACAGGGTGTGGATGTTATTGTCATGCTTCCAATTGAGTCTGCCGCACTTTCTCCTGTAGGGCAAAAGATTAAAGATGCAGGAATTCCTTTAGTAATTGTTGATCGTGAGCTTGAAAATGATGCAGCTACAGTTGTTGTAAAAGGGGATAATGAAGGTATCGGAGTAAATGCTGGTAAATATTTTGTAGAAAAGTTAAATGGAAAAGGGAAAGTTGTGGAGATTTCTGGACCACCGAGTTCAGTTACAGAGCAACGCGGGTCAGGATTTAAAGAAGCGATGAAAAGTGCAGAAGGAATGGAAATAATTGCTTCACAGAGTGGTGACTTTTCTACGGAAAAATCGCTAGAAGTGATGGAAAACATTTTACAAGCACATCCACAAATAGATGCGGTATTTACACAGGATGATGGAATGGCACTTGGTGTAATACAAGCTATTAAAGAAGCTAAACGTACAGACATTCAATTTGTAACAGGTGCTGGTGGCGGTAAAGCGATATTTGAAGATATCAAAGCAGATGGGTATATCACAGCAACATTCCTTTACTCTCCAACGATGGTAGAGGATGCAGTGAAAATTGCAGCGGATATCGCAAAAGGTAATGATCCAATAGAATCTATGGTCGTAAAAGAAGCTACTCAAGTAACAAAAGAAAACGTAGATGAGTTCTATGATCCGGAATCTAAATTCTAAATGAATATTAGGAAATACAATAGTTGTGTATACAGTTGTTGTATTTCCTCTTTTCCTATATTAGGAGGGATAAATACCATGACTAATAATCCTTATATAACAATGAAGAATATAAAGAAATCATTTAATGGTGTACCTGTTTTAAAAAACGTGACTCTTGAGATTGAAAAAGGGGAGATTCATGCATTGTTAGGTGAAAATGGTGCCGGAAAATCCACTTTAATGAATATTCTAGGGGGAGTTCATCAGCCTGATAATGGCTCTATTTACATAAACGATAAAGAGGTCAAGATGACCAATCCAAGAATATCGCAGGAGCAAGGGATTAGCTTTATCCATCAGGAACTAAATATGGTAACTGATCTCAAAGTCTATGAAAATATGTTTTTAGGTTCCGAACTTCGAAACAAAGTGGGGTTTTTAAAAGTAGAGGAGATGTGCCAGCAAACACATGAAATCTTAGCTAAGCTTGGTGTAGACATAGACCCGAAGGAATACGTAAGAAATCTAGCAACCTCCTACAAACAGCTGATAGAAATATCTAAGGCACTGCTTCATAGATCCACCGTTATTATTATGGATGAACCTACAACCTCATTAGCTGAGCATGAAGTGAATCGATTATTTGAATTGATGAAGAACTTAAAGAAATCAGGCATCTTCATTATTTATATATCCCACAAACTGAAGGAAATCAAGGAAGTATGTGACCGTTATACCATATTACGTGACGGAGAAATGATTAAAAGTGGAAATGTAGAACAAGAAGACCTAGATACAATCACTAAGCTAATGGTTGGCAAATCAATATCTCAAACTCGTTTCGTACATGAGCATTCATTTGGTCCAGTATTGTTAGAGGTGAATAATTTAACAAGCTTAGGATTATTTAAGAATATTCATTTTAAAGTGAAAAAAGGGGAAATAGTAGGCTTTACTGGTCTAGCAGGAGACGGTAGAACAGAGCTTTTTGAAAGCTTATTTGGATACCGAAAAAAATACACTGGTGAAATTAAAATCCATAACCAGTTGATAAAAATAGATCACCCTCGAAAAGCGGTAGAAGCAGGAATAGGCCTTGTTCCAAAGGATCGCAAAGAAAATGCAATCATTAAAGATTTAAGTGTGATCCATAATATGAGTTTATCATCCATAGGAAATTTTGAGAAATCGGGATTTATTCAAGATAATGCCGAGAGGGAGAAGTTTAAATATTATAAAGAACTATTGAACATCAAAGTACACAACCCACGTATCACAATCGATAAGTTAAGTGGTGGTAATCAGCAAAAAGTTATCATCGCCAAATGGCTTGAAGTCGGGGCAGATATATTAATTTTTGATAACCCCACCCAAGGGATTGACGTTGGAGCAAAGCAGGAGATATATCAACAAATTGTGGCATTAGCCGAACAAGGAAAATCAGTAATTATATTGTCCTCAGAGGCACCAGAGGTAATGAGAATTTGTCATACGATTAATGTGATGTATCAAGGAGAAATAACAGCGAGATTTAATGGGGTTGAAGCAACGGAAGAAGAAATTATGCATTATGCAACCGGCTCGAAAAGGGAGGCCGCTAATATTGGCTAATACAAATGTAAAAGAATATAGTCCGCAAGTTTCAAATGCAAAAAGTCGTCTTGCATGGTTATGGTCCGAATATAGTGTTATTATCGCTTTCATTATTATTTTTATCGCATCATCTATTATGAACCCAAGATTTTTAGATATTAATAACCAACTCAATATACTAATGCAAGTTTCTATTATCGGAATTGTTGCATTAGGTATGACAGTCGTTATGCTGTCAGGTGGTATCGACTTATCGGTCGGATCAGTGCTTGCGCTAGTAGGTGTCATAACAGTTTTAGCATTAAATGCATCAGGGAGTATACTTGTTGGAGTTTTTACTGCATTAGTCGTTGGTTCCTTTGCAGGATTCTTGAACGGATTAATGGTTGCAAAAGGAAGGATTGCCTCGTTTATCGCTACATTAGGAATGATGGCGGCTGCCCGTTCTGTTGCGCTGTATATTGCAGAAGGTGGAAGCGTTTCAGGAGAAGTGAAGGGGTTTACTGCTATCGCAAATAGTGATTTATGGATATTTGATTATCCTGTCATTATTTTCTTTGCTATGACTGCATTGGTTTATATTTTGATGCACAAGACACGTTTTGGAAGATATGTGTATGCACTTGGAAGTAATGAAAAAGCAGCCATGCTTTCCGCGATTCGAGTAGACCGTATTAAAATTGCTGTGTATAGTTTGGCGGGATTATTAGTAAGTGTAGCGGCAATTATTGAGACATCACGCTTGAATTCTATTTCATCATCAAGCTCAGGAGTTCAATATGAATTAGATGCGATTGCTGCTGTTATTATAGGTGGTACAAGAATGACAGGTGGCCGTGGTAAAATTATTGGTACACTTTTCGGAGTACTCATTTTAGGGATTCTGAATAACATGATGAATTTAATGAACGTTTCCCCGTATCTACAAGGTTTTGTAAAGGGTTTAATCATTATTATTGCAGTAGTATTCCAAAAGAGAGAGTAGGAGTGATCATATGGGGATAAAAGTAGGTATTATTGGATGTGGATCGATTACTAAGCTACGTCATGCACCAGAATATATGGCAAATCCATTCGTGGACGAAATCGTTTTTTATGATCGAAATCCTGAACGTGCAGAGGCTTTAGCAGTCACATTTGATGGGACTGTAGTGCAAAACGTAGATGAATTATTTACAGATTCCACGATACAAGTAATTAGTGATTGTTCGTCGAACGAGTATCATCATATTTTTTCGACTAAAGCGTTATTAAATGGCAAGCATGTTCTGTGTGAAAAGCCAATCTCGCTTACAATCGAACATGCAAAAGAAATACTCGATGCCAAAAAGCAATCCGGTAAAAAGTTTATGGTAGATCATAATCAGCGATTTACTCGTGCTCATCAAAAGGCAAAAGAAATCATAAAAAGTGAAGAGCTTGGAAAAGTGCTGACTTTTAGAACGACGTTTGGTCACTCGGGACCAGAACAATGGGGAATAAATAAATCAAACTCCACATGGTTTTTTCAAAAGGAGCGTTCCGGTCTTGGTGTGGCTGGGGATTTAGGAGTTCATAAAGTAGATTTATTGCATTACTTGTTAGATGATGAAATTGAGCAGGTAAGTGCTTTCCAAGGAGCACTGGACAAAGTAGATGAAAATGATGAACCGATAGAAGTATGCGATAATATCGTGTGTAGTTTAAAAACGAAAAAAGGTCGTTTAGGTACTGCTTCGTTCTCTTGGACATACTACGGAGAAGAAGATAATAGTACCATTATCTATTGCGAAAAAGGCATATTGAAAATCTACCATAGTGATCAGTATCAAATAGAAGTGATTACAAAAGATGGGGAGAAAGTACAATATCAACTAGAGAACATCCAAACAAATAACAATCAAACCAATAGTGGTGTAATCGATGCATTTATCGAATGTATTCGCCTTGATCAGACTCCGCTTGTTACTGGAGAAGATGCACTATCTGCCCTAAGAGTTATTTTAGGTATTATAGAAGCTGCTGAAACGAATACGGTTGTTACGATATGAACAATTAGGATCTAAATGAATTTGGAGTTGTATAAGGATCAAGCCTGGTATTTAATTCATTTCATTAGAAAGTCATTTAAATTGTTTGACATTGAACATGGTAAATACTGATATACCTAACTACTAGCACACAAAAGTAAAATTGAGAAAACCGATTCCCTCATACTATAGAGAATTGGTTTTTTAATTTGTAAGAAAGTTATACCTAGTTGATCAATGTGTTTTTGGAAGATTATCACTCGCTTTTAGTGGAAGGAAGCAATTAAAATTAGCAATGAATGGATAATTAATCATTTTCAAGTTATAATTAAGTAGTTACAAAGTAATTGCGAGTAATTGGATATATGGGTTAAAGTACCTTTGAATTTTGTGTGTTCCACAATTTTTAAAAATATACATAATCAGTCCTGTTTATAGAACTTGGAAATAATAGAATCACGAATTGTTTCTATATAGAAATCCAATGAGAATGGAGCAAGATGATGGCGAAAGAATTGATAAGTAGTTTGCAGACAGAAGTTACCCAGTTACGAGCTGAAGGTAAATATCAAGAAACAATCGAAAAAGCAAGCAAGTTGTTAGAGCTTGGGACACTAAATAATGACTACAAATCGATACTTATTGCTCACATCAATCAGGCTGCTTCTTATTATTCCATTGGAGATATTGAGGATGCTTTTGTGAGTATGGAGCGATATGAAGAAATTACACAGTTACATGGTGATGATGCGGACTATCTGCAATTATATAATATCTTGTTCTTGTTATATGAATTTAACAAACAATATGATCATGCGAAAGAAACACTGCACAAAAGTATGCAGCTTGCGCAGCAATTAAAGAAATATAATATTTTGAGCAATGCCTATAGTAATTATAGTCATGTATGCATCAAACTGGAAGAATATGAAAACGCATTAGATAAAGCAAAAAAAGGACTAGCTGCTGCAAAGCTACATGAGCCTAACACTCCTATTTTAGAAGTGCGGGTAATGTTTAATATAGCTCATGCGTATATTTGTTTGAACCTTTTAGACGATGCAAAGCTAGTGATGGATGAAATGGAAAAGAAGAATGTGTTCGATTCATTTATACGAGAACGTGCCCAGTTCCAAATGTTAAAAGGGGACTGGCTAAGTAAGATGGAAGCGCATATAGAATCTTTTCAAGCATATTCATCTGCAAAGGAAATTGTAGATACTTATCAGGATGTATATTTGTTAAAGACTATTCAAGAAAAGCGTTTAAAAATTAGTGAAATAATGGAGGACTTCCAATTATCTTATCAAGTCCAAAAAGAGTATATCAACCTGCTAAATAGCATTAATGAGAGAGAAATTGCATTTAAGGCTATTAAATTGAATGTAAAACACCAATTATCCAAGATACAGAAAAAAGCAGATATGGATTATTTAACTGGTTTATATAATAGGGGTTACTTGAGTGAGCTTGCAACAAGTTGGCTCATTGAAGCACAAGAAACGAAATCACCAATTAGCTGTATTGCATTCGACTTGGATGGTTTCAAGGCGGTTAATGATGTGCATGGGCATTTAATGGGGGACAAAGTTATTCGCGAAATAGGTAGGGTGTGTAAAAGCACATTGAGTCCTGGTTTTGTCATTGGGCGTTATGGAGGCGATGAATTTGTGATAATTGGAAGGAACTCATTAGAAGAGACAGTGCAGCTTGCGAATATATTGAAAGAAACAATAACAGCCATGAGATTGGTTGGAAATGAACAGTCCATAAAAATAGCGGCTAGTTTTGGAATTTCTTCCACAGAAGATGATTCACTTAATTCCTTTGACGAGCTTTTCCATTTGGCCGATATGCGCCTCTATAATGCAAAACAAAATGGCAAAAATCAGGTGTTCGCAGGTAACTTAGCATAAGTAAAGTTAAGTACAAAACATACGCCTCTTATAACAAGCTTCCTTTTAACAAAAAGGGGCTTGTTTTTTTGATATAGTTCCGAAGTTTAAGGGTACAGAAACTAAGTTATACTGATAGAAATTCTAGGACGGGAGATACAAGGCGTGAAAGAATTTAAAGTAACTTACTTTTTTGATGAAGAGCATTATATTAGAAGGTTCATCTTTGTGGAGTCTCAAGAAAAAGCCGAAGAGCTAATTCAAAAAGAACGGGATTCATATATTTCATTTACAGATAGCAGAGGAATTTACCATGAACTCAATACTAGAGGTGTTCGGGTGACTCAAATATCAGAATATCACCGAATTGATAAAACGAAAAAGCGGGTCTAATTCAGTATGAATTAGACCCACTTTCTTAGTATAAACAAGAAGTTCTGATTGAATTTAGATTATCATTATTAGCCTCTTTGTATTAGAATTCACAATAATTTCTTTTTACTAATGTACATTTAAATGATAACATTAGTTCTCTTAACCAAAATACATAGTAGGTTAGAGTTATAATTTTTGAATGGATGGCGGTAAAAAATGAATATTAACTATAGATACAAGCGGATTATTTTTGCTGTTTTAATGGCTTTTAGCATGTCTTTTTTTATTACATTTATATTAATATCACTAAGTAATGGGTATAATAGTTTGTTTTTATCTACATGGTTGAAAACTTGGTCACAGGCTTTTATTTGTGCCTTTTTTGGAGCTTACTATTTTCCAGTAGTAATACAAAAAATAATGGATAAAATTAATTTTGTAGAAGGAAAGTAACTCTTTTACTTATACAAAAGGATATAATTGGAAGAACCCCCATATTAGAGTAATCTAATATGGGGGTTCTACATAAAACAACTAATATATATTAGTTGTTATTTTGCAATTTTTACGATTGGTTTGATTGTAATCCCAGTTTTTGAATCTTCGAATGCTTGATTAATATCCTCGAAGTCATAAAACTTCACTAATTTATCGAATGGGAATTTTCCTTCTTTATAGTATTGCACTAATTTAGGGATGTGTAATTGTGGGATAGAGTCACCTTGAACTGTTCCAATAATGCTCTTACCTTCCATCAAGATGTCGTTAGTAAAGTTTAATGTAACATCTCCACCCATACCAACGATTGCAACTTTACCGGAAACGCGTAGGGCAGCAATAGATTGTTTAATAACTGGTGTTGCACCAGTTGTTTCGACAGCATAGTGAGATCCTCCATTAGTAATCTCTTTAATTTCTTTTACAACATCGACTTCTTTACCATTTAATGCATGTGTAGCACCAAGCTCCATCGCAAGGTCTAAACGATTTTGATGAAGATCAACAACGATAATGTGTTTTAAGCCGATGATTTTAGCAGCCATGACAGCGCTTAATCCTACTGCACCACCACCGTAAATAACAATAGATGTACCTGGTTCTGGACTTAAACTGTTCATAACTGTACCACTACCAGTTTGGATACCACATCCTAATGGTCCTAATAATGCTAAATCAACATCTTTATCTACCTTTACGACATTGTTTTTGTTTGCAATTGAATATGTTGCGAATGAAGATTGACCAAAGAAAGTAGAAATTGCATGATTATGCTGATGAATACGATTAGCACCATCTTTAGATTTCCCACCAAAGTTAAGTTCTACAGTTCTTTCACATAAATTCTGATGTCCAGTTAAACACTGACTACATTCTCCGCAATAAGAATAAGAAAGGACAACATGATCTCCAGGTTCTACATTTGTAACACTAGCACCAACTTTATCTATAATTCCAGAACCTTCATGACCTAGTACAGCTGGGAATGGAGCTCCATTACCTTTAATAGATTCTGCATCTGTATGGCAAACTCCAGAAGCCACAATCTTAATTAATACTTCATCTGCTTTTGGCTCCATTAATTCTACTTCTTCAATATTTAATGCTTCGTTAGCATTTCGTACTAATGCTGCTTGGATTTTCATCGTATTCTCTCCTTATATAGTCACACTTTATAGTGGTAAAATTAAATCATTTTACTACTAATTGTGTCCATTTAGTTAACAAATTTATCTTAGTCCTTTACAAAGCACGAATCAATAACTCCCAAGTTCTTTTATATTCCTTTGGAGTTATAAGTAATGGAGAGATTGTGATAGTATATAGAAAGAATTTCAGCTAAATAAAAATTGATTTTCACTAGAAATATAGGAGGGGTTCCTATTGCAGTTATTACAGCTACAATATTTTCTGAAGGTTGCCCAATATGAACATATGTCGAAAGCTGCAATTGAGTTAGATATCTCTCAGTCGTCATTAAGTAAATCGATTGCACGTTTAGAGGCGGATATTGGTTTCCCGTTATTTGAACGGAAAGGCAAACAAATTCGATTAAATGAATATGGCATTATTTATAAAGAAAAAGTTGAAAAAGCATTACAATTATTAACTGATGCTGAAAATGAAATATATGATTTAGCAGGTCTAGGGAATACTAATATTACTATTGGTGTGATGACTTCTTTATTTTTACCAAAATTAATTAGTGGTTTCTTATCTCAAAAACCCACTTTGAAAATAAGCCAGCATGTTATGTCCGACGAAGAAATGATTACTGCACTCAAAAATGAAAAAACGGATATTTGTATATCTACATCTCCATTAAAAGATAAGGAAATTGAGTGGATTCATTTATTTAATGAGGAAGTATTTTTATTAGTACCAGAAAACCATCGTCTAGCTACGAAGGAGTTTGTCAGCTTACCCGATTTGAAAAATGAATCATTTATCAACTTTCCAGTTGGATTAAATTGGAGGGATATTACAGATGAGTTTTGTAAACAAGCGGGGTTTACCCCTAATATAGTATTCGAAGGTAAAGAATTATCTATTATTCTAAATCTAGTAAAAGAGGGTGTAGGTATTTCTTTCTTCCCGAAATACGCTTTTGCAGAAGAGGATTTAACTCACTTGAAAAAAGTTAGAATTACTGAATCCTATGGTTATCGTTTAATTGGATTAGCTTGGTTGAAAGGGAAGACACAAAAGCGTGCAGTTTTACAATTTAAAAAATATTTACTCGATTTTTTAAAAAAAGAACATATGACAACAAATGAAATGGACAAGACAGGTGAATGAGCTTCACTGTCTTGTCCTTTTTGTTATTTTTTCACTTCATAATGCAACTCAGCGAATTGATTAAAACGATTAATGCTCTTTAAGGTGAGCTCTGTTTCAAAATACACTTCTTTAAACAAAGGGATTCCTTTCCCGATTAACACTGGAGATACTGTAATAATCAGTTCATCTACTAATTTTTCGTTGATAAATGAGTGGATTAAATCTCCACCACCCATTACCCAAATATTTTTACCTTCTTTGTTTTTCAATTGATTCGTAAAGTCGACTACATCTCCACTAAAGAATTTGACGTTCTCATTATCCTCACTGACGGTTCTGGAGAAAACATAGCATTCCTTACCCTCATAGGGGAAGCTATCCAATTCTTGTTCCAGAAGCCAGTTGTACGTGCGTCTGCCCATAATTACCGTATCTATTGTGTCATAGAAGTCTGAATATCCATTATCTCCTTCACCTTCTATCTTAAACAACCACTCTAAAGAATCATTTTCGGTCGCAATATAGCCATCTAAGCTAGTCGCTATGAACAATACAAGTTTTCTTTGATTCATCATAATCCTCCTTTAATTAGTTTGATAGAGAAAGCAGTATTAAACAGGTCGTACATAAGATAAAAGAATATCTTTCAATACACGTTGCTGAATCTGTGGTTCTATATCTTCCTCTAAAAAAGAAATAGGGGCTTTCAATACGACATTATTAACGAAATTGCCAAAAGTATTAATAATAGTTATTAGGGTTTCTTTGATGGATAGGTCAGTTCGAATGGAACCATCTGTTTTAGCATCTTCAATAATCGGGTTAAGGCTATTACTAATTTGCCTTTGAATTTCGATATAGTCATCAATATCCGGTAATGGCTCTTTTGTAAACGAAGCGTAGCTTTCAAAAGCTTCCCGAAACTTGGAAGAGTTACTTTCATCCGGATCTTCAATCAAGTAAGTTAATACATCCTCTAACCGGGCGTATGCAGTCTTAGGTGAGGATGCAATCTGTTCGAACGCAGGAAGTATTCTTTCAAGGTTTTGAATAGCAACAGCAACAATGAGTTTATCTTTTTTAGGGAAGTACCGAAAAACTGTGGCAACTCCAACCTCTGCTTCGTTTGCTATATCTTGCATTTGGACGCTATCTAATCCAAGTTCAAGAAATAAGCGCTCAGCTGCAGAGACAATATGTTGATAACGTGTGGATTTGTTTTGTTCTCGAACACTTAGTGGCATTGGATAACCTCCTTTGTTTTTTTATTATACATCGTTTAAGTTTGCATCTGTCCATTTTCAGGAGTAAAATAAATGATAGTTAGACTATCAAAATATAATTATGAGGTGAATAAAATGAGATTAGCAGGTAAAGTAGCGGTAATTACAGGAGCAGGAAGCGGAATGGGAGAGGCCGAAGCACTTATGTTTGCAAGAGAAGGTGCTAAAGTTGTCGCAACTGATATCAACTTTGAAGCAACAGAAGCAGTAGTCGCACAGATCAAAGAAGCTGGTGGAGAAGCGATTTCTATCAAACATAATGTTGCTTCAAAAGAAGATTGGGAAAATGTTTATAGCAAAACAATTGAAGCCTTTGGCAAATTAGACATTTTAGTAAACAATGCAGGAATCTCATTAGCTAAGGATTTCATGGAACAGACAGAAGAAGACTGGGCACGTACGTATGCTATCAATATCAACGGTACGATGCTTGGAATGCAACTAGCAATTCCGCTTATGGAGAAAAATGAATGTGGTTCAATCGTGAACATTTCTTCAATCTCTGCATTAACTGGGATGGCTGGAGCAGGAGCTTACACAGCTTCTAAAGGTGCTGTTCGTTCAATCACAAAAGCAGCAGCTGTTGACTACGGTAAGAAAAACATCCGTGTTAACTCCGTACACCCAGGCTATATTGTCACACCAATGAGTGCACCACATATGGAACATCCAGATTTCAAGAACTATTTCTTGTCTCAAATTGCCCTACCGAATCTTGGAAAAGCAGAAGAAGTGGCTACAGCGGTATTGTTCTTAGCATCAGACGAAGCAAGCCATATCACAGGTATCGAGTTGCCGGTGGATGGCGGCGTTACAGCGAAATAATAAGAGAAAAGAGCTTGTGGGAGTGATGATATCACTTTTGCAAGCTCTTTTTTTGTGAGTGACATAGGGAGCTTATTGAATGAAAAGATCGTGAATGGCGATAAATACCAATGGAGGCAGCGTGCGATAGCGTAATGGTTTTATGATTTTGAAAAATATACAATATGGGGTTTAACTGCTAGGATATTAAAACATTTTATAGAGACGATTAAGTAAGTAGATAGTTATTTGAAAATGTGAAAATGGAATTTTTATTACAATGTTCGAATATGGTGTATATAACGAAGAGTGGACAAGAATTCTATAATTGCTGCTCTTATGATAAGGGGGTTAGTTCATGACAGTGTCGGAAAGAAAGTATGTGGAAGTAGATCCTGGTGTAGAGCTATATGTTCAAGATGTAGGAAGTGGGGACCCTATTGTTTTCATCCCTGGCTTTACATTTACAACCGAAGTGTTTACCCATCAAGTCGAACATTTCGCCAAAACAAATCGAGTAATTGTTATCGATCCAAGAAGTCATGGTCGTTCATCGATTACGTTACAAGGAAATGATTATGTAACACACGGAACGGATTTGGCAAAGGTACTAATTGCATTACAATTAAAGAACGTGACACTGGCCGGTTGGTCGTTCGGGTGCTTAACAGTTTGGGAGTATCTTAAACAGAACGGCTATGACAATGTAAAATCACTTATTTTCATTGACATGTCACCAAAGGCATTGTCGACAAACGATGTAGAAGATTGGGTGGAAGGTCCCCTTAATGATATTGGAGCCATCTATAACACTTACTTACGTAATCCAGCAGGTCAACGGGAATTTATGAAGGCTTATACAACAAGCGTCATGGTGCAACGCGATGTAACCGAGGACGAATTGAATTGGTTAGTAGAACAATCCTTAAAAACGCCCTATTATATTGCTGCGAATTTATTTGCTTCCGGCATGTTCTCTGATTATCGTGAAGAAGCGAGAACAGCTAGTGAAACAGTGCCAACATTGACAATTGTTGCTGAACATTGGTCAGCTACAGCAGTTGAATTTACGCAAAACGTTTCTCCAAAATCCTCTATAGAAATACTCGGCGGACACTTGATGTTCTGGGAGCATAGTAAGCGATTTAACGAGCTGGTAGATCGGTTTTTGTCTGAAAAAGTGTCCCTTTGATGGAAAAGATTTAAAGGCTCCCTGTGTTAGATGCAACTCAGAAAAAATTCCGAATAGAGTCTAAGTGGTCTCTGACAGGGAGTGTTTAAATGAGTGTTGAATGATAAGATACGAAAGAGATTTAATGATGAAAGTTAATTTCTCTGAGCAATTAACTTTCATTAAATACTATATATCGGTATATTGGAATATATAAATGTCTAAGGTAATATATTATATCGCTTACCATTGCATTAAAAGAATAAAAGCTATGGGAAAATCAGAGTAATAAGCTTATCCAGTTTTTCTCTTTACCAGTTAAAGTGAACACAGATGGTTATGTTGGTGTATATAAAGGAGAAATTAACCACCGTTCAGCTGAAAAAGAATTACTTTCATAGATTATTTAATAATTATCATATCGACAAATACAGATATATAGATTTATGGAGGTGCGAATTTAACGAGATATAGAGGTATGTATAAACCTAGAATTTATGAATGTTGGTACACGTAATATTTAAATGCATAATTACCTATTTCTTATTTAAAAACGAGGAGGACAATGTCATGTCAAATGAAAATAACGCAACAAAAAAACAACTAGGTTCTATTCCAATATCCATACTTGACTTGGCTACTGTCAGTGAGGGAAGTACACCAGCTGATTCCTTTCGGAACACGCTTGACTTGGCACAGCATGCAGAAGCGTGGGGGTACAATCGTTACTGGGTGGCAGAACATCATAATATGAAACCAATCGCAAGTTCGGCTACATCTGTTCTCCTAAGCCACATAGCAACTGGAACATCGAAAATTCGACTTGGTTCTGGTGGAATTATGTTACCTAACCATGCTCCTTTAGTAATCGCAGAGCAATTCGGTACATTAGAATCCCTATATCCTAATCGCATCGATTTAGGATTGGGTCGTGCACCAGGCACTGATCAATTAACAGCTAGGGCAGTAAGAAGAGACAGGACTACTGAATTTCCTGAACAAGTAAATGAATTGCTGGGCTATTTTAATCCGGCTAAATTTGCTCCCAATAATCCAGTAAAAGCTAACCCAGGTGAGGGCCTTAAAATACCTGTATGGTTATTAGGTTCAAGTGATTACAGCGCACGTTTGGCAGCCCAATTAGGCCTTCCATTTTCATTTGCCGGTCACTTTTCTCCGTCCTACACATTCCCTGCAATTCAGGTATATAGAGAGAATTTTATACCTTCAGATATATTAAAAGAACCATATGTCATGATGGGAATGAATCTAGCAGCAGCAGATACCGATGAAGAAGCACAATTGTTGTTCTCTTCAACAGAACAACATTTTCTCGGACTAGTTCGTGGAAATCCGGTATATATCCAACCAGCAAGAGATATGAATACTGTTTGGAGCGAACATGAAAAACAAGCTGTCTATCAATCAATAAGTGGAAGTATTGTAGGTAGCTCTCAAACAGTTAAGGAACAACTCGAAAAATTCATTGAAAACACGCAAGTAGATGAAATTATGCTGACTTCTTATATCTTTAATCATGAGGACCGTCTAAAATCGTATGAAATTATTAGCGAGTTCATAAAAAAAGATTGATAAGATTCTAGGGATGAATTAATAATGAGTGCTGACAATAAAAATATGAAACAATCAGATCGAAAAGAAATTAGCGAGATCTTTTCTCAGTTTGCAAAATTATATGAATCTGGTGACCTTTCATCAATAAAAAATTTATTTTTAAAAGATGCAAAAGCAAGTTTTAGTAATCACGGAAATTTCGAAGGTCGAGATGCAATTATAGAAGGTTTATCCAGTTCGTCGATCCTTGTTGATGTAGCTCGCCATTATATAACGAACGAATATATTGCGGTAGCAGCAGGCATGGGTCAGCAAAGTGCATATCTTACAGGAATAATGGCAGATGATCTTGGAGAAAGATTAGACCCAAGTTGGTACAGTGGTCATTATGCTAATACCTATCAGCACACGGATGAAGGCTGGAAAATTGCAAACATACGTTTTGAATTAGATTGGAAAATCGGAAGTCATCCAAGGATAAGGGAATGGGAAGAACCAAGAGATACGCTAGGTTGGAATCCAAATGTGAAATTACCTCATATTATTAGTGGTCTTGATGCACCATGGCATGTTATACCTAATCCTGAAGAGGCAGGTTCTGATGAAGTTCAGATTTTAGATGTTTTTACTCGCTATACTTGGGCAGTTGATCAGTGGGATATTGGCCTGTTAAGTGATATTTTGACAGATGATATAGCTACAAATGTAGTGCCGTTTGGTGGAGTAACTGGACGTCGGGAATTTATGACGACACTTCAGACATTTAGAACTGGACGTGTGAATCTTCATCACGTGATGGGTGATTATCGGATTGAAGTTAATGGGGATAAAGCTACATTGCAAGTGTATCGTTTAGTTCCATACAATGTATCAAAAGAAATGCTTGACAAGAATATTTATGGTGCAGTTTATAATTGTTCGCTACGTCGAGAAGAAGGTGTGTGGAAACTCGAAAGATTCAGCTATACAGAAGGGGAATTGTTTGAAATTTAGTTGTAGGGTGACAATCACTAGTACTAAAAAACTTAAATTTCTAGTCACCTAATTTGTTATCATATGCAGTAAATTCAACTATCTACTATAAATGGAAGAAGGAATTAATCTTGAAAAACATTTCTCTATCTGTTTTAGATCCGTCATCGATTATAGAAGGAGGATCAGCAAAAGAAGCTTTGGAAAGCACATTAGATCTAGCCAAGAATGTTGAGAAGTTTGGATATAAAAGGTATTGGCTAACAGAACATCATAATTGGGCTGGAATGGCGAGCTCTGCATCATCACTAGTTATCGGACGAGTTGCTTCTGTTACGAACTCAATCCGAGTTGGATCAGCAGCGACCTTATTGTCTCATTACTCTGCTTTATCTGTTGCAGAACAATTTGGAGTATTAGCATCCTATTTCCCTGATAGAATTGATTTGGGATTGGGACGTGCGCCTGGAACGGATCGTAATACTGCTCATGTGTTGAATCCTCAGGCATCAAATGGTCCTCAGTATGTAGATAAAGTTAAAGAACTGTATAGCTATTTACATGGTTCTGGAACGATTACTCAGGATGGCATGTTTGAATTCCATGCTATACCTGGTGAGAATACGAAAGTTCCAATCTGGTTACATGGTTCAGGGACTTATAGCGCGCAACTAGCAGGACAATTAGGATTACCATTCTCATTTGCGAGTCACTTTGCACCAGACAACATCATGCAGGCTTTGGAAACATATAGAAGTAACTTTCAACCTTCAGATACTTTAGATAAGCCCCATGTTATCGTTGCAGTAAGTGCTTTTGTAGCAGAAACGATGGAAGAAGCTTCCGAACTATCATCTTCTTTATTTCAAAAGTATTTATTCGAAGCACGCGGTAAACCTAGACCACTTCAACCTCCAGTGAGTATGGATAAATTGTGGAATCAAGGGTGGAGTGGACGGGAGAGGGCGTCTGTAGAATCCCAACTATCCGAAGCAATTATTGGAGATAGACAAACAGTTAAAAAAAGATTTGAAGATTTAATACGCCGTACATCTGCTGATGAAGTACTAGTACAAGCAGAAGTATATGATCAAAAAGCACGTATTAAATCCTATGAGATTTTATCAGAACTATTTCAACTTCAAGAACAGTCTGATCAGTAAATCGAAGTTAAAAACTAGAGAACCCTTCTGTTATAATATTAAGAAACAAAAATATTCTTATATCTAAACGAGGAGGCTAAGAAATGATGGAAATACAACAAATAATGAATGATGAAAAATTAGTAGATATATTTAAAGCATTATCAAATGCAACTCGGTTGAAAATTATACAAATGCTAAAACAACCTGAAGAAAACTTCTCTCCCCAAGTCCATATCCAGAAGAGTGATGACTTTCCGGGAGGAGTGTGTGTAGGGGATATTCGCGATAAAGTAGGTTTAGGACAGTCGACGACCTCTCAATATTTATCATTGTTACAAAAAAGTGGTCTTTTAGAGATGAAACGAATTGGCCAGTGGACCTATTACAGGAGAAATGAAGATGTGATTAAACAATTAGAGAGTTTTATCGGCAAAAAACTGTAACATAATAGGAGGGATGAGATGAGTTTTAAACATCACAAGGCATTCAACCGGATGTATCAAAAAGATAAAATGACTCTTGGATTTACAACCCCCTTCGAACCGATGACAAATAAGCTTCCAAAAATGGAGAATACAGTGAAACTCGCTCGTAAAATAGAGGATTTTGGATTTTCAGCAATCTGGTTAAGAGATGTTACAATGCAAGATTTAGAATCCAATGATCACGGACAAGTATATGATCTATGGATTTATTTAACTTACCTTGCTGCTTGTACAAAGCATATTGCAATAGGAACATCAAGTGTTGTACTTCCGTTGCGTCATCCCGTTCGGGTGGCAAAAGAAGCAACTTCTATCGACCAGTTGTTTCCGGAAAGACTTATTATGGGGGTTGCTTCGGGGGATCGTAAAAAGGATTTTACTGCTTTAGGGATAGAGAGAGAAGAGAGAGGGGACTTATTTAAGCAGAGCTTTGATTTCCTTGATCGATTACTAAAGGAAGAAAACCCATCCATTAATTCTGATTTTGGTATCGTAGATAGTGAGACCATGAAATTAATGCCAAAACCTGTTACCACCATTCCAATGCTGATTACAGGTTTTAGCCAGCAATCCATTGAGTGGATTGCTGAACATGGTGATGGCTGGATGCAATACCCACGGAGCATTGAAGTGCAAACCTCATTAATAAAAGATTATCATGAATTATCAGAAAGGAAACAGCCTGGAGTTTTCAAGCCGTTTACGCAAACTTTATATATCGATTTATTGGAAAATCCAGATGAACAACCTACAAAAATCCCCTTGGGCTTTCGTTTAGGACGTAACCATTTGCTAGAACTACTATATAAATTTCAAGCAATTGGCGTAAACCATTTGGTATTTGTCCCTTATTTTGCTAAACGGCCAATGGAAGAGATGATTCAGGAGATAGGAGAAGAGATTTTACCTCATTTTCCTACACATGATGATTATTGAATAGCCTGAGTGTGGGAGTTCGAATGGCTTCACTATATACCAAAAGTTGAATTCGTGTTGAAGAAAGTATTTAGATGCGATGGCATGGGAAACATAACTGTAATGAATAAAACCAAAAAAGGAGTTTTTTAGAATGGAACATTTATTTAGCCCTTATAAAGTAAAAGGATTGGAGTTAAAAAACCGTATTGTCATGCCACCGATGTGTCAATATTCGGTTGAAAAGAAAGATGGAATTGCTACGGACTGGCATTACTTACACTATGTAAATAGGGCGATTGGTGGCGCTAGTTTTATTATAATTGAAATGACAGATGTCGAACCTGATGGCCGTATTACAGACTATGACTTAGGATTATGGTCAGATGAGCAAATCCCTGCTTTAGCAAGAATTGTAGAAGCTGTGCATCGTCATGGAGCAAAAGTGGGGATTCAAATCGCTCACGCTGGACGTAAAGCAGAAGATGCTGCTGTACCAGTTGCACCTTCTGCTATTCCATATGATGAAAATTCAAAAATACCGAGAGCCTTGTCAACGGAGGAAGTAAAGGAAATGGTTGAGAAGTTTCGTAAGTCTGTACAGCGCGCCATTAAAGCAGGAGTAGATGCCATTGAAATTCATGGTGCTCATGGTTATTTAATTCATCAATTTCACTCTCCTTTAACAAATAAAAGAGACGATGAATATGGAAAAGATCTCACTAAGTTCGGGCGAGAAATTATTGAGTCGGCCAAAGCTGAAATGCCAGAAGATATGCCATTAATAATGCGTTTATCTGCCAAAGAATATGCACAAGGTGGATATGGAATCAAGGAAAGTGTCGGGTTGGCAAAAGAATACCAAAAAGCTGGTGTGGATATCTTCCATATCTCCTCCGGTGGTGAAGGTCCTCTAGGTACGACTGGAACGTTTGGAAGACCCGGTACACATGCTGGCTATCAAGTACCGCTAGCCCGAGAAATTAAGAAGGCTCTGAATGTTCCGGTCATTGCAGTTGGAAGATTGGATGACCCTGCATTGGCAAACGCTGTTATCGGAAATGAGGAGGCAGATCTTGTAGCTGTTGGACGAGGAATGTTACGAAACCCTCATTGGGCATTGGAAGCTGCAACTAAATTGAGAAAAGAAACTGAAGTACCAAAACAGTATTTATATGGTTTTAAAAGTTAATTAACTATAAATCAAAGCAATTAAGAGAGGGATTAACTCCGAATCCCTTATATCAAATGAAGGTTACGTTCGTTATACGGTAGTTCCATTAAAGTCTAACTCCACACAATATACTGCCATATATTATAGATAGGTTACTCTGTTAGGAGGTGAGTATATGCTACCTTTTTCACCAGTTCCAGGAAGATCCTTTCCCCCAAGAAATAGACAAGTGTTTGGCCCCCCTTATCAGGGTCAACGGTTTGGGGGACCTTATCAGGGACAACAGTTTGGCCCTCCTTACCAAGGACAACGATTTGGAGCCCCTTACCAAGGGCAACAGTTCGGCCAAACTTACGACAATAGATGGAGCCCATCTTTCATGTCCCCTAACAATTCTTCTCCAGGTATTTTAGGAAACCTGCCGAACCATCTCAACACGCTTATGGGTCACGCCGGTACCATACAGAATGGATATAATATGATGAGACAATTAGGATCTGTAATGGGTTTGTTTAGATAGTGAAAAGCCGATGTTCTCTTATATCAGGGTCATCGGCTTTTTCTAAAAAGATAACCTCAACTTCAGACCGTGATATTTTAATTCGTTACCCTGTCTCAGAAAAAAATACGTTAATTCAAGCAAGCGTGAGCATAATAATTTTCATTTTAGTTTTTGACATAGGGAGCGTATTTGAGAAGTTGTACATTTTCTGGCCATTATTCTTTTTTATTTCAAGGATCCGTTCAGAGTGGTACAACTATTAATATAAAGTTGAATAAAAAGAATACTGGCAAGGACTGGTATAGTATCATGTTCTCGCTAGTCTTTGCTTGCAATCCTTTAATTGATATTACTACAATTATTGTCAATGAGATGAGTATCGTGATTATTAGGAAGGTATTCATAGCTTCACCGACTTTCTGTTTTGAATAGTAGTTTCTACAAGTCTAGCAGAAGTAGCAATCAGTTTCATTGACGATGTTGTCCCTCTGTAAGAAACAAAGCTTATTGTTTAAACTTCCATGCTATACAGGGACAATCAATAAATTACGTATTTGTTGAATACAAAAAAGTTTCTGTATATAATGAACTTAGAATCATAAAATAAGAAAGACTGGATACGCTAATATCCAGTCCTACAACTGCTAACCGCAGAAAGTGCGGTTGGTCCTGGGTCAGAAAATAACCGTCAAACCTTTGCTGAGGGACGGTTATTTCTTTTTAGCAAAGAAAATAATCAATGTCACAACGATTGAAAAAGCTGCTAAAATTACAGCGCTTAGCTGTATTAACAAGCTGATTGCTTCGTATGTGGTCACTGGCATCACCTCCTTGAAAGGAAGTGACCAACCGCCCACTCTGCTATGCAATTGTGTCTTTATTATATCATTAAAAAAAATGAGCGTTCTGTTTTACCTAATCCAGGAAAGAAACGGTTTGATACTGTTTTTTTCCTGGATTTTCTTTGTTTAGAATTTCATGCATTAACTAATATAGTCCCCAATTTAAGTCCATTTTCATAATTTCTCACTTTTAAGACAAGCTATAAAAAAAGAGAAAGGTGATCGAATGGATAATAATTATGGATTAGGCAGTACGCAGTATGAATAAACCTTTCACGCCACAGCTTGTCTATTTTGAACCCAATGCACTGGATTATCCGCTTGGAAAAGAACTGAAAGAAAAGTTTGAGAAAATGGGGATTGAAACGCGTTTTACGACTTCGCACAATCAAATTCGGGATTTGCCTGGTGAAACGGACGCTCAAAAGTATCGTATCGCAAAATCCACCTTAGTCGTAGGAATTAGAAAAACGTTAAAATTCGATACGTCTAAGCCTTCAGCCGAATATGCAATTCCTCTTGCAACAGGATGTATGGGGCATTGTCATTATTGTTATTTACAAACGACGATGGGCAGCAAACCGTATATTCGAACTTACGTAAACGTGGAGGAGATTTTCGAAGCGGCTGATCGCTACATCGAAGAACGAGCACCTGAGATTACCCGGTTTGAAGCTGCGTGTACATCCGATATTGTTGGGATTGACCATTTGACGCACTCATTAAAAAGAGCAATTGAACATATTGGTCAAACAGAACTGGGTAGGCTACGTTTTGTGACGAAGTTCCATTTTATCGATCATTTATTGGATGCCAAGCATAACGGCAATACGCGATTCAGATTTAGCATTAATGCTGACTATGTTATTAAAAATTTCGAGCCCGGTACTTCTCCTCTCGATAAAAGAATTGAGGCGGCAGGGAAAGTGGCAAGAGCCGGCTACCCATTAGGTTTTATCGTTGCTCCTATTTACCTTCATGATGGCTGGGAAGAAGGCTACCGCCACATGTTTGAAAGACTGGACGAGGAATTGCCACAAGATGCAAGAGAGGATATTACATTTGAATTCATTCAACATCGATTTACGAAGCCCGCGAAAAAAGTGATTGAGAAAAACTATCCGAAGTCAAAATTAGAATTGGATGAAGAAAAGAGACGCTATAAATGGGGCAAGTATGGAATTGGTAAGTATATTTACCAAAAGGACGAAGAGGATGAAATAAAATCTCATCTATACGGCTATATGGAAAAGTACTTTCCGAATGCAAAGTTAGAGTATTTTACTTGAGCAAGGGTGGCTTTACACCACTGCTGCATGCATGGGAAAAGGGATTTAAAGAGATGGAAGCAACTTTGTCGGAAGCTGGAGCTAAATAACAACGCAACATTACAAACTTTCTTATGTGTTGAATACAACAAAGTTTCTTTATATAATGAACTTAGAAACATACAATAAAAGACTGGATACGTGAATATCCAGTCCTACAACTGCTAACCGCAGAAAGAGCGGTTGGTCCGGGTTGACTAAGAATAATCGTCCACGCCTTACCGGGGGAGGACGGTTATTTCTTTCTTACAAAGAAAATAATCAATGTCACAACGATTGAAAAAGCTGCTAATAGTACAGCACTTAGCTGTATTAACAAACTTATTGTTTCGTATGTGGTAATTGGCATCACCTCCTTGAAAGGAAGTGACCAACCGCCCACCCTGCTATGCAATTGTGTCTTTATTATATCACGAGAACGGAACTAACGTTCTGTTTTAGAGTGAATTTGAATAATGTGCGCAAGGAAACGGCAGTTAAATAGAAGGTAATGAGTTTTGCGATTCGGACAAAAACACGATTCGACCTGCGATTTGTGGTCCTGAACTTGCGATTTCCCGGAGGTATATTGCGATTCTCAGTGTCCACCAGATTTGAAGCACTTTTACCCCAAACAAGGAAAAACAAACACCTCACTCCAAATCCTCATAGATCGTCTTTAAAGCTTCATAGCGCTCCCTATCAAAATCCTTCTGCCCACGCATAAATTTCTCTTTTAGATTAAAATAACATATCTCCAAATACTCGTTGTTATGATGATGAATGAATGGATGCGTCACGTTCTCAAAAGGTCCATCCGCGAAATAACGCTCCATTTTTTCTACCGTGCGAATATTAACATTGCGTGCACGCATTTCATGCAGAACAAGTTGAGTATAGGCAAACAAATCATCTTTCGAATAATCATAAATATAGTTAATCAAAATATGACGGTTTTCCTGCGCGAAAATACTATTTAACTCACGCCACTGTGCCAACAGCTGAGATTTCGGCAGAATGCTTAGTAGATTTTGGTGCCATAAACGCAAACAAATCATCTCCTTTTCGACCATTTACTTATTGTACGGCAATGATAACAAATCTATAAATTTAGAGTACCATGTACTAAAATAATTTAGAATAGTGTCCAAGTTGTATGAGAACCTGGTACCTTTCACTGCTCAGGGACAACCTCTGGAAAAGATTCTTTTAGGAATTTTAGGAAATCTTGCATCATCGGACTAAAATGCTGATTTTTTCGGTAGATTAAATAGATATGTCGCTCGTTTACATAATTAGGTAATGGTTGGGAAAAGAGTAGACCTTCTTTAATTTCCTTTTCTACGCTTAACTTAGGAAGAATGGCGACGCCTATGTTGAGCTCTACTGCTTCTTTAATCGTTTGAATGGAACCGATTTCCATTATGATATTGAGTCGGATGCCGTTTTCGAGCATCCATTTTTCTGCTAATGTGTGACTTACTGCCTGTTTTTCATGCAAAATGAAAGCGTACTGAGATAACTCATATGGCTTTATATTCGTTTTTTTTCGCAATGGATGGTCTTTATGCATGATGAGAACAAGCTCGTCTTCCATGATTGGGATGATTGTTAAATCGGGGTCGTATAACTTTCCGTAAGCAATGACGCCGAGGTCTAATTCATAGTTTTTAACCTTTAGTAAAATGGACGGTGCTTTATGTACAACTAAAGAAATATACACATTATCATGCTCTTTTTGAAATTGTGCTAAATACGGCGGCAAAATATAAGATGCTGTCGTTTGACTGGCACCAAGCTGTAATTTACCACGGTTATTATTTTTATAGTCAATCATTACTTGTTCAGCCTGTTCTGAAAGCTGGATGATTTGATGAGCGTAATGGTAAAATGCTTCACCGGCATCGGTTAGAATCCAACGTTTCAACTGAGGCTGTTCAAATAACTCCACACCTAGCTTCTCCTGCAATCCTTTTAAATGGAAAGTGACAGTTGGCTGTTTTATTTTTAATAACTCCGCAACAATACTAAGCTTTCCTGTTTGCACTGTTAAGACGAACACTTTTAATTGTTGTAAATTCATCGCCAAGACACCTGCTTTCTTTGTTCAATATAGATAAAATCTATGAGTATATCAATAGTGTTCAGTATTTTTTAATAAATTATTTACATTCTCTACATATTCTATTCATCACTTTCCATTACTCTAAAGGTAACAAAAAATGAAAAGAGGTAGTAAAATGAAAAAACATTATTGGTTATTATCTGGAGTAGCAGCGTTAATGTTAGCAGGATGTTCGTCAGATGAAGAGAGTAAAACTGCAGATGAAGCAAGTACAGAAACATCAGAGACGACAGAAGTCCTAGCAGAGGAAATAAAACAAACAGAACCCCTCGTTGTGTATTTAAATGACTTTGATGAATTAATCGAACCTTTATTTGAAGAAGCATCTGGATACGATGTTGAACTAGTTAGTGGTAATGGTGCAGAAGTACAATCACGTATTGAGGCAGAAAAATCAAATCCAAATTGGGATGTTGTGTGGATAGATGGTCAAGGCTCATTCGCTCGATGGGAAGAGGATGGAATCTTACTAGAAGACATAACGTTGGAAAATGAAGCAAACTTAAATGAATTCGGCGAATCACTTGTACCGACATCGAAAGCATATTACCCGACAGGTGCACATGCAGCAAGTGTTATCGTCTACAATACGAACGAAATTTCTGCTGAGGATGCTCCTAAAACATGGGAGGACTTAACAAACTCCAAGTACAAAGATGTTGTAGGTATGGCAGACCCTGCAGTAGCAGCACCTGCATATCCATTCGTCGCTTGGTTTTTTGAAGATTTAGGAATGGACGGCGGAAAGGAATACTTCACAAAGTTATTTGATAACGGTGCAAAAGTATATCCAAAAAATCCGAATGTTGTAGAAGCATTATTAAATGGAGATTTAAAGATAGCAGCGCTTCAAGAATCTAATGCATACAAAATGAAGCAAGACGGAGAGCCAATTGAAATTGTATGGCCTGAAGAGGGAGCACCAGCTTCTGTGCGTTATGCAGCTATTAGTAAAGAGACTGACCAAGAAGAAGTAGCGAAAGCATTTATTTCCTTCTTATTAGAAAAAGAAACACAGGAAGAAATGATTTCAGCTGGTACAGAAGGTTACTTTACATCGACAGTGAAAGAGGTTGCAAGCCCAGAAAACCGTCATCAGGAAGCACCACTATTTATCGCTGACCCTACTACTGCGGCTAAAAATGAAGCAGAAGTAAAAGAATGGTTCGCTGATCAATCTGTTCAATAAAGCTTATGGAAAACTTAAATAAAGAAGGTACAATAGCATATGCGTAATTTCTTTCAAAACAAACGCACTGCTCCAGCCATGCTGGGGTGGGGCGTTGTCCTTATATTATTCATCTTAATTTTACTTCCACTTTTAGCCGTACTCATTCAAATATTTTTACCTGGTATTTTTTTCGGGAAGCTCGACTTTGCTGGCTTCGGGCTTGTATTTGAAATTTTTGAAAGAAAGCTGTGGAGTAAATCACTGACGAATTCTCTTATGTTAGCGACAGGCACCGCTATTTTAGGAACTGTACTTGGCACAGCATTAGCGATAATGCGCACGTCGAGAGCTTTTAAAACAAGATTTGCGCTTGATTTTACTGCGTGGGCTTTATTGATTTTACCATCTTTTATCATGGCACAGGGCTGGGTTTTGTTTTCAAGTGGTAAAGGCATAGCAGCTCGTGTATTTGGAATGGAGTGGGTAACTGATTTAGTGTTTCAACCAATGGGTCTCATATTCATTATGACTCTTTGTAAATTTCCATATGCTTATTTAGCTGTAACGGCTGCGCTTGAATGGAATGTGTCGCAATACAATGAAGCGGCGCGTCTAAATGGGGCTTCGGGCTGGCATGCGCTTAGAACGGTGCAAATCCCATTAATGATTCCCGCATTATTATCTGGTGCAGCACTTATTTTCATGGATACAATAGGAGACTTTGGTTTGCCAGCTTCTCTTGCTGCTGTTTATAGCTTTCCAACACTTTCATATTCAATTTATACATCCTTATATACTGCGCCGATTCGCTTTGATATGGCAGGGATATTATCTTTCTACTTAGTGGCAATCATTGTTGTAGTTATGCTATTTCAATTATTCGTTCTTCGAAAAGGTGATTTTTCATTCATCACAGGACGTGCAGTTCGAAAAGAGCCGCTACAAACGAAAAATAGCTGGATCTATGACATTATTAATAGTTGTTTTTTAGTAGTAGCACTGGGTATTCCAATTGGTAGTAGCTTACTAGTATCGTTTATGGATAAACTTGGAGACGGGGTGTCGTTAAGTAACTTTACATGGCGACATTATTCGGAGCTATTAAACATAGATTCCACGATTTTTGTTGGACTTAAAAACTCCCTAGTTATTGCAGCATTTGCAGGTGTGATTGGTCTTATTGTTGGCGTGTGTATTGGGTATGTATTAGTATTTACAGACTTTAAATATCGTGCAATGATTGACTCACTTTCGGTAATCTCACTTGCCGTACCTGGTGTTGTACTTGGAATTGGCTATATTTTCATTTGGAATCAACCATTTCTTGAAAGTATCCATCTGCATTTATACGGTACACCCGCCATATTAGTGCTCGCTAGTATTGCAGGAGCTATTCCAATTGCAGCTCGTCTTATGATTAGTTCTATGACGAAAATACCTTCCAGTTTATTGGCTTCTGCTTCAGTTCAAGGAGCGTCTTTATATTATCGGATTCAAACTATACTGTTACCATTGATGCGTGCTTCCCTGCTCACAGCAGGCTTAACGGCATTCGGCACGAGTATTTTTGATTTGGCAATTACATCGATTTTATATCCACCGAATTTTGTTACATTACCAGTAGCGATTAATAAAGCATTTGAAGATTTAAATTATGGATTTGCAACAGCTGCAACCATTACCAGTGGCACACTCATCATTGTAGTTATGATGGTATTTAAATGGTTCGTTGAAAAAGGGTTTAACCTTATGCTGCGAGCAATGAAGAAGGAGAAAAAACATGTCGTTACAGATTCAGAATGTATCAAAGAAGTTTAATCAATTTTATGCGGTCGATAAGGTGAGTTTTGCTGTCCAACCAGGAGAAATCGTCAGTATCTTAGGACCTTCTGGATGTGGAAAGTCTACTCTTTTACAAATTGTCGCGGGATTACAATCATTAGACGAAGGGGAAATCACCCTAAACGGTAAGGTTATTTCGTCTCCACATTTTACATTACCCCCTGAAAAACGTGGTATTAATATGGTTTTTCAGGATTATGCATTATGGCCTCATATGACTGTGCGTCAAAATATTTTTTATGGATCAAAAGTTCGGAAAGTGAACAAGCAGGAGCAAGCGGAGAACCAAAAATTTTTATTTAATCTACTTCAATTAAATGGACTAGAACATCGCTATCCTAGCGAGCTTTCTGGTGGTCAGCAGCAACGTGTAGCAATTGCACGTGCATTATCAACAAAGCCTGCGTTATTACTACTTGATGAACCATTATCCAATTTAGATATGCAGCTACGTTTTGAAATGCGAAATGAGCTATCTTATTTATTGCGCAAGCTTGGTACTACAGCTCTACACGTCACACATGATCCAGTAGAAGCATATGCTTTGGCAGACCGTATTTTAATGCTACGGGATGGTAAAATCGAACAATTTGGTACGCCTATGGAAGTGCGGCAAGCCCCATCCTCTTTATGGGTAGCTGGTTTGCTCGGGATGAATAATCGTCTGCAAGCAATAGCTATAAAAAGGGATTCAGTAAAAATAGGAGCATCTGTCGTGCGTGGGATCGGAACGCTTACGGCGAATGAGAATGTCATTGTAGTAATGGATTCAGATGCGTTGAAAATAGAAGAACAACGAATAGATCCACAACAGAATTCTTTAAATGGGCGTGTGACGCATTCTATTTTTGAAGGACATAAATGGCGTATCATGATGGAAACAACGGGCGGTCGTTTAACTGTACTCCATGATGTGCCAGTAGAAGTGGACAGGGATGTAATGGTGTCCTTCGATCCAAGTAATACATTTTTATATAAACAACCAGAACAGGCAGCTACTCCTTTTCTAGTACATTCAGGAAAGTAGGTGGATGTCTTGGCACGTATTTTGGCTATTTCCGACATTCACGGTCATGTCGATGCACTTCATGCATTACTAAAGTATGCAAATTACCAATCTGGTAAAGATGAATTATTTTTTGTCGGAGATTATATAGATAAAGGTCCCAATAGTGAGGGTACATTAAAGGCAGTGGAGCTTTTAGTCCAAGAGGGAGCCTATGCTATTATGGGAAATCATGAGAAATGTGCACTCGATGATATTGCCGTTGGAAAGAAATCGTGGATGAAGTGGAAAACCTTTTTACAAAGCCTCCCGCTTTATATTGAACGGAAGCCATTTCTATTTGTCCATGCTGGTATTCGCACGGGAATTCCTCTTCATGAACAAAAAATGACTGATTTACTTACAATACGAGAACCTTTTTTGGATCAACCCGTTCAAGAAGATATAACTGTCGTATTTGGACATACGCCAACAAACCGACTAGGTGTAAACGTTGGCTCACTTTGGAAGCAAGAGAAGAAGATCGGAATTGACACAGGTGCGGGTCAACAGCAATATCTAAGCCTAATCGATTTAACGAATAGCTTACAATATCGTATTCGCTTAGCAAATCAGATAGATAGCCAAGTAGAAACTTTGTCATTTTAGTTTTACATTTTTTACTAAGTTCGAGATTTCGAAAAAGGATTATTTCCCCCCTAAATTTAAAAAACAAACGCACAAAGGACTTTCCTAGGAGCGTTTGTTTTTTTGGGGTCGGTATCTATTCAGTGCATTGTCTTTATGAGCTCAAACAGCTTTAGTATACTCTTCGGAAATGTGCGGTCTTTCATGGTGCTTAAGTATACATTTCGATTTAGAAACTCACTGTTTACGGGACATGTTTGTAAACGTTCTGATAAATGATGGGTGACATATTGTTGAGGAAGAATGGCAATACCGAGCCCTTCTTCTACCAAAACTTTTATCATTTCAAATCTTTCTATTTTATATTGAATATGCGGCATGACATTTTCCTGTTCAAACGCTTTTAATATTTGTGCACTCGTTTGAAATTCCGGCATACCTATTATTAAGGCTTCTTCCGCAAAATCTACTAGTGTTATATTCTCCTTCGTAGCAAAAGGATGATCTTTTCTGGTTAACACGACGTAGGGTTCGGTATACAATAATTCGCTTTTTATTTCTTGGTCTACAATATGCTGATTCGTAATAACAGCATGCACATTTAAACCTAATAACGCTTGACGAACGGTTTGATTATACAATGTATCGATTAATGTAATTTGGTTTTGTGGGTATTGTTTTTGATAAGCAATAATTACTTGTGAAAACCAGTGATTTGCTGATTCAATCATGCCTAACCGAATTTCTAACCGCTCTCCTTTTGCAAACTCTTTTAACTCGGTATCCATTACTTCAAATTGAGCAAGTAAACTTTTCGAACGTTCATAGAATTGCTGTCCTAATTCCGTTAATTGAAATTGCTTAGTTGTGCGCTCTATAAGAGGTGCATCGATTTCTATCTCTAGTGTTTTTATCGCATTACTTAATGAGGGCTGTGATATATGTAAAGATTTCGCGGCCCTTGAAAAGCTTTTATATTTGACTATTGCATTGAAGTAATACATCCTCCGTAAATCCATTTTGCACCTCATTTATAGTTTTAAACTATTATAATATAAAAAAGTGGTATTTGTTATTATAAATGTTTACAAATATAATGAAAATATGAATTTTTCAGTCTATAAGGAGTCGAACATATTGTATAAAAAAACTGATTCGAGTATTTGGCAAGGTCGCATTGATCATGAAACAGATCCAACTTACTTTCGTTATCACCAAATTGTTCAAGCTGAACCAACTACTAAGCAAGGAATAGTTGGATTAATAGGTTTTTCTTGCGATGAAGGTGTCCGACGTAACAATGGGCGTATTGGTGCAAAAGATGCTCCGCTTGAGTTACGCAAACAGTTATCATCGCTGCCATGGCGTAATCATGTTCATATAAACTCTCTAGTTGATTTGGGAGATGTCGTATGTGTTGGGCATGAATTAGAGCAGGCACAACAAGAACTAGGGGATAGAGTTTCGGACATTTTAACAAACGGAAAAGCAATTGTACTTGGAGGCGGGCATGAAACATTATACGGACAATATTTAGGGGTGCGTAAAGCTGCAGGTCCAGAGGCTTCCATAGGTTTGCTTAATATTGATGCGCACTTTGATATGCGTTCTTATGATAACCAAACCTCCTCTGGCACAATGTTTAAGCAAATTTTAGATGAGGATACGAATGCACATTATTTCGTATGTGGCATTCAACAATATGGGAACACGACGGCATTATTCGATACAGCCGCTCATTATAATGTTCACTACTTTTTAGATGAACAATTAGATTCACCTCAGTTCACTAAAGATTTAAATGATTTCATGGACGCACATGATGTATTACTTGTTACTTTATGTATGGATGTGTTAAATGCTGCGGAAGCTCCAGGTGTCAGTGCACCTTCTCCATTTGGTTTATCCGCTATAAAGGTTCGTGACATTTTACGTCAGATGGTCTCACATAAAAACACTGTAAGTTTCAGCATCTGTGAAGTAAACCCTTCACTCGATATAAACAATCAAACAGCAAAATTGGGGGCTTACTTTATTAATGAAGTAATTATGAATAGCTTCCAATAAACAAAGGGGAATGTATATGGCTATAAATCAAATTACAACACTATGTCTAGCAGTAGCATTATTTTTAATAGGCTCATTTTTAGTTAAAAGGGTTGGATTTTTAAATCGTTTTTGTATTCCGGCACCAGTTGTGGGAGGCTTACTATTTGCTATTTTAGCAACAATTTTAAAGGGTTTTGACATTATTGAAATTACATTAGACACTTCACTACAATCCATTTTCATGATTACATTCTTTACAACCATTGGACTCGGTGCGAGTTTCAAACTTGTTAAGTTAGGCGGTAAATTGTTAATAATCTATTGGTTAGCTTGTGGATTCTTAGCTTTAATGCAAAATGTGATTGGCGTTTCTTTAGCAAAAGTAATGGATCTTCATCCATTAATCGGTGTTATGGCTGGAGCTGTATCCATGGAAGGGGGACATGGTGCGGCTGCTGCTTTTGGAGAAACAATTGAAGGCTTAGGCGTACCTTCTGCCGTTTCGATTGGGATGGCTGCAGCTACATGTGGACTAGTAGCTGGTGGACTAGTTGGCGGTCCTGTTATAGGATACTTAATTCGAAAATTTGACTTAAAGCCATCTTCTGAAGAAACGGAAGCTTATGTTGAAAAATCACAACATCCGATTACAGACAAGTCATTCATGATGCAAGTTTTCTTAATCACTTTCTGTATGGCGGCTGGTACATACGCAGGAGAATGGTTCTCAACTTTAACAGGGTTTGTATTACCTGGTTATGTAGGTGCTATGTTCATAGCGGTAATCGTTCGTAATATTGTTGATCGGTTCAAGCCAGAATTAATCAACATGAAAGAAATCAATTTAATCGGTGATATTTCCCTCGGTATTTTCCTTTCAATGGCATTGATGAGTATAAAACTATGGGAAATTGCAGACTTAGCATTACCGTTATTTATCATTGTTTTGGTACAAGTAATCTTCATCGTATTATTCGCGGTGTTTGTTCTTTTCCGTTTGCTCGGGAAAAACTACGATGCAGCAATTATGGTATCGGGGTTCCTTGGACATGGTCTAGGCGCAACACCTAACGCAATGGCCAATATGTCTGCAGTTGTTTCAAAATTTGGTCCATCACGTAAAGCCTTCCTAATCGTGCCCATCGTAGGAGCTTTCTTAATTGATGTTTTCGGCATGCCAATTATTATTACAACAATTAATCTTTTCAAATAAAATGCAAGGAACCAACAGAAAAAAGAATTCAAAGAGCGCAACCCTTGAACTCCAAGGGTTGCGCTTTTATTGTCCCTGTGTATGAAACATTCGTGTTAGTTCGAACAAACGTGAATGTTTAAACTTTCATGTTTGTTTACTACAAAGGGATATTCTAAAATAAATTAACGAAAATTAAAAGAAAAGTTGAAATAATATTTCAAAAATTTATAATATACATATATTAGATAAAAAAAGGTGGGAGTAGGGGATGTACGTATTAGGGATTGATGGTGGCGGAACAAAGACGACAGCCATGGTTGCAGATAAAAATGGAACCGTTTACATGAAAGCAATAACCAGAGGCAGTAATCTGAATACGATGACACTAAAAGAGTTCGATATTGTGATAAGTGGTTTGCTGCTACAGCTTAACGTACAAAATGACGAAATATACAATCAGATATCCATCTGCTTTGCTGGGATGGCGGGAGTTGGTGAAAGCGGAAGGGATGTTGAAGTTGCTAGCTTGCTAAGGAAATATTTGCCGAAGGACATCCATATAATTATCAAAAATGACGCACTCAATGCTCTATATGCTGGAACATTGGGGGAAGCGGGGATAGTACAAATTGCCGGAACAGGATCGATTACGTTTGGGGTAAATGATGAATCTAAAACGGTGCGTTCGGGTGGATGGGGTTATTTGTTTGATGATGAAGGAAGTGGTTTTTATTTGGGCAATGAAGCGCTTCGTGCCGTTTTTAAAGAATTTGACCAGCGTGGACCAGCGACCTTATTGACAACTGCTTTTTTGGAATACTTTGAAGTGAATTTAGTCCCGGACATCATTGGAAAAGTCTATGGATCGGAGCATCCACGTTCAATCATTGCTCCGCTTTCCCAGCTAGTAGTAGATGCTGCAATGGCCAATGATGAAATTGCGAAAAGCATTATTACTCATGCGTGTACGGAAATGATGTGTTCTATACAGTCGTGTCACGATCAGCTATTCGAAAGAAATCATGCCACAAACATTGTATTGTCAGGTGGTGTATTTACAAACACCAATTTTTTTATAGATTATTTTCATCAATTGGCAAAAGAGAAGCTTCCTAATATTAGGTTTAAACGAGCACTCGTGTCCCCTGTTGGAGGGGCAGTTATTGCTGCTCTACTATCAAAACAGGTCCCGATTAATGATCGAATTTTGAAGCATTTGAACGAAGAAATCTCAAGTTAGGAGCTTGGTTCGTTAGGCTTTATTATAGTCATTTCTATTAAAGAGGAGTGAGAGAATGAAAGATAAAGTGCGTGCGTTTTTACAGCAGGAAATCGACAAACAAGTTACCCCAGGAGCGGTCATCCGGATTAAACATAAGGGGAAAGTCATTTTAGAAGAAGCTATCGGGACCAATAGTTTGGAAGATGACCGCGTAACAATGACCAATAGGCATGTATTCGATATGGCGTCTTTAACAAAAGTGATGGTCACACTTCCAGTCATGCTGCAGCTCCTTGAATCTGGAGATATTCACCTGAATGATAAAGTCACTAATTTTCTACCGGGGTCCGCCAAGAATGGGAAAGAAAGCATAACATTACGGCAGTTGCTGACGCATTCATCTGGACTAATTGCACACCGTCCTTATTTTGAACGGAAACTCACGACACCAGAAGTTTGCGCTGACATTTTGGAGGAGCAACTTTCCTATGCAACTGACACGCAGGTCGTATATAGCGATCTTGGTTATATTTTGCTGATGGCGGTTATTGAAAAAGTGTCTGGACAGCCACTCGAGGAATACTCCAAGCAGCATTTATTCCAGCCACTTGGCATGATGAACACAGGGTACCTGCCAAAATACGAGCGAACTCAGTATGCACCGACTGAGTTTCTTGAACATCTAGGAGGTCATAAATACGGGATTGTCCATGATGATAATACAGAATTTATGGGAGGCATTAGCGGTCATGCTGGGTTGTTCTCTACGATGGAGGATGTCTCCAACTTCACAGACATGTTGGAAAACGATGGAATGTATGAGGGTAAGCAAATATTGCATTCAGAATGGCTTAGGAAATCACGAGAAAACTTCACTTCATTTTCGGATGAGAGCAGAGGTCTAGGCTGGCAACTAAAAGGACGAGGACTCAGTCCAGCTGGGGACTTGATGTCACCCACCACCTATGGCCATACAGGCTATACCGGTACAAGCTTTTATATTGATCCAAAAAGAGAATTGACAGTTACATTATTAACTAATCGTGTGTACTTCGGTCGCCATGACCCAATCATTCGATTACGACCTCGTCTACATAACATCATTGTTACAAATTTAACGAATTAGGAGTGTTGGTATGCATTTAATGATCGTTGGGGCACATTGCGGAGATGGAGAGATTCAAGCTGGTGCAATTGCACACAAATACGCACAAGCAGGTTATAAGGTCACGTTTCTTCATTTAACGGCAGGAGAAAAAGGAGCACCAGACCACTTGGATGTCGAGACCTATCGCAAGCAAAAGATAGAGGAAGCAAACAAGGCAGCAACCATCTTAGGAGGCACGAGCATTACGTTAAATCACAGGGATGCAGAGCTGACTTTCAATGAAGAGCTAGTAAAAGAAGTTGCAACTATTTTCCGAAAAGAAAAACCAGATTTCGTCATAACACATTGGGTGAATAGTATGCATCCGGATCATGCTCTATGTCAGAAAATTGTACAGGATGCATGGTTGAAGGCTTCCTTGCCCGGTTTTGATTTAGGGGGGCTGCCACCACATGGACTCCGACGAGTATTCCATAGTGAAAACTGGGAGGATATGGAGGGGTATGAACCAGATATTTATGTAGATGTCACGGATTCATTTGATGCATACTTGGAAGCTTTGTCCTGTTATTGGTTCATCATGAACTCTACTAGTTTCAGATACTATGACTATTACAAAGCACTTGGTACAACACGTGGATGTTTGGGTAGAACGAAATACGCTCAGACCCTACAAAACTCAAAAGGGCTGCATATTCGCCGTGAAGGGCATATCCCAGGATTCCCTATTATGAAGGAGGTATAAAATGAGCTTGCATAAAAAAGTGGGCAAATTAATGATAGCTGGTTTTAAGGGTATTATAATGTCGGACGAGATAAAACACTTAATTCACGAATATCATATTGGCGGTGTCATACTATTTGGGCGAAACATTGGTACGCCGCAGGAAATATTAGCCCTGACTAAAAGCTTGCAAAGAGAGGCGAAGGCAGCAGGATATAGTTCTCCATTATTAATTTGTATTGATCAGGAAAATGGTGTGGTCCGCAGACTCGGTGAAGGTACGACCATCATCCCGGGAGCCATGCTACTCGGGGCAACTCATAAGCCAAACCATGCGCGCAGTGCTGGTTTTTTGACTGGAAAAGAATTGAAAGCACTTGGCATCAACTGGAACTTGGCTCCTGTCGTTGATGTGAATAATAACCCGGAAAATCCAGTCATTGGTGTACGTTCATTTGGTGAAAATGCGCAGGAAGTGACGGAAATGGCGAAGAACTCAATGCTCGGGATGCAGGCAGCAGGAATTATGACGACTCTGAAACATTTTCCAGGTCATGGAGATACAAGTGTGGACTCCCATTTGGATTTACCTGTGATTGGACATGATTTGAAAAGGTTGCATGAGATTGAGTTGGTACCGTTCAAGGACTGTATCGCAGCTGGAGCAGATGCCATTATGAGTGCTCATGTGTATTTCCCAGCGCTCGAAAAAGAGTCAAACACTCCTGCAACTTTGTCTCGCTCGGTGATTACAGGGCTTCTCCGAGAAGAATTAGGTTTTGATGGCGTTATTACTACAGATTGTATGGAAATGGATGCTATTGCAAAAGGAATTGGTACAGTAAACGGATGTGTCAAGGCGATAGAAGCGGGTGTTGACTTAGTCATGGTATCCCATATCCATTCCTTGCAGGAGGGGTCTATCTTAAAGTTGGTGGAGGCTGTAGAAAATAATAGGATAGTAGAGGAACAAATTGATCAATCAATTAACCGAATTGAACGAATGATATCCCATTACACGTCTTGGGAAGAGATTGAGAGAATACAAGAAGTCGCGAGCTTCGTTGGTTCACAGCTACATCAAGACCAAATGAAGACAATCTATAAGGATGGAATCACATTGGTTAGTAGGGAAGGTAAATCGATTCAAGCGAATGATCGAGTTCTATTAATCTACCCGACAAACGTTTACGCAACTATGGTCGAGGATAAGCGCTATGCAACTCTTGAAATGGCTGAAAAACTAAAGAAAGTTCATTCACAACTTGATGTAATCGAAATGGATCCAGCCCAATATGAAGAAGCGTTGGAAAATGCTATAGACAAAGTGAATAACTACGACCATATCGTAGTGCTTACACTTAATGCAGTACAGAATGGAAATCAGCAGAAGCTCGTTCATCAATTAATCGCTTCTGGGAAGCCAGTGGATGTGGTAGCGATTCGTTCGCCTTTCGATGCCTCCTACTTTCCACAAGCGAACCGAATGATTTGTGCATTTGAGTTCACCCAAACGGCATTTGAAGTAGTAGCGGAGTATTTAGTTGGAAGAATAGAAATTAATGGGAAATTGCCTGTAACATTATTCTAAATGATATTTTTTTTTAGAATATTAAAAAAGTATTGATATTTAATTTCGAAACAACTAAACTATGTGTAAGCGCTTTTATAGAAAGGGAAGATGCTCGTGAAGCCCATGCGTGTTTGTGGATTAATGTCAGGTACATCGCTTGATGGACTCGATATCGCTATTGCTGATTTCTCGTTCGATTCTGACAAGCTAACGTATGAACTAAAGCATTTCGTGACAATGGCATACTCAGAAGAATTGACAGCTCAGCTATTCCAGCTAATGGATCCATTAGCCCCACTTAATCATGTATCTTCGATGAATATGTATTTAGGTGAACTGTATGCAAAGCTCATCAAGGATTCTTTAGTAGATTCAGAGATTGAATACGCATCGATAGATTTGATCAGCTCACATGGACAAACGATTTGGCACGAGCCAATCGCAGTAAGTCATCGGGAGTTTGCAAGGCCCAATACCTTGCAAATTGGTGATATTTCAGCCTTGGCTGAGTATGCAGATAAGCCGGTAATTGGTGATTTCCGAACGCGAGATATGGCAGCTGGAGGGCAGGGTGCTCCACTCGTACCATTTGCAGACCAACTTCTTTTTCAATCTAGTACGAATGGTCGGGTGCTCGTTAATATTGGAGGAATTGCCAATATTACAGTGTTAGCTCCTGCTCAAAGTACGAAACAAGTTCTGGCGTATGATACTGGACCGGGAAACATGATGATTGATTTCTTTGTCTCCAAGTACACTGGTGGTAAGCAAAGCTACGATTCTAACGGAGACTTAGCTAAATCAGGTAACGTCCATTCGGAATGGTTGAATCGGCTGATGAAGAATGATTACTTTTCAATACCTGCACCTAAAAGTACAGGCAGAGAGTTGTTTGGTGCTGCATATGCTGAAAAGCTATGGAACCAAGGAGACGAATATGGCTGTTCAGCAGTAGACAAAATTGCTACGGTCACTATGTTAACTGCTAAATCATTAGCTCTTGAGATTGAACAATACGTGAAGTCCTATGAATTGAAGGAAGTAATTATCAGTGGTGGAGGTGTCCATAACAAGACGCTTTTATCATATTTGACTAAGTTGCTTCCAAATCAAGTCAAAGTGAAAGCATTAGATGAAATTGGTTTCAACAGTGATGCGAAAGAAGCTTTTGTATTTGCATTACTTGGTTATTTAGGATTTCAAAAAGTTCCAAATAATTTACCCTCGACAACAGGAGCAAACAGACAAACAATTTTGGGGAAAATTGCGTGGTAAAATCGACGATTGGGGGAAATGAAAATGAAGAAAGTGTTTAAAAAATCAGCACTTGCACTTGCAACACTAGGTATAGCAGCAGCAGTTTTGGCTGCATGTAGTGGTGATTCTGAAGAGGTCGGCAATGCGGAAGAGTTCAAGGGGAAAATCACAATTTGGGATGGTCCGAGATGGCCCGACAAAGACGACAATAAATTCCACTGGATGGAAGCGAAGATCAAGGAATATGAAGAGGCTAATGAAGGCGTCGAAGTTGAGCTTGTACAAGTTCCTTGGGCAGAAATGGGCGATAAACTAGGCGTAGCAATTGCTGGAAAATCATGGCCGGATATTGCTCCAGTTGATATTAGTGGTAGTGCAGTTAGTATCGAACATATTGAGCAAGGGGTAGTGGAACCACTAGATGCGTTCTTGGATAAGGATGAAAAAGCAGATTTTTATGAAAATGCTTTGGAAGCTTACACATATGATGATAAATTATACGGTATTCCAAACAGTATCACGTTGCACTCGATGTTATTGAACTTAGATTTATTTGAAGAAGCAGGCGTGACTCCTCCTGAAAATGGAAAGTGGACATATGATGAGTTTTTAGATGCTACGAAGAAACTGACGTTTGACCGCGATGGTGACGGAAAGACAGACGTTTACGGGTTCTCTACGTATATTATGCCTGGCTATTATGAAGCTTGGCCATTCTTCTACAAAAATGGAGGATCACCACTTAACGAAGATATGACGGAGTTCACATTTGATTCACCAGAAGCTATTCAAGCAATCCAAGATTTGGCCGATTTAAAGCTGACAGAAAAAGTGGCGCCTGAAACTCATGGTGGCGCAGATGTAGGTGGAACATTCCAAGCGTGGGCCAATGAAGAGCAGCGTACGGTAGCAATGCAACCATGGGCAACATGGGCAATTGGAGCCGCACAGGGAGCATACCCTACTAACTTTGCTGTAGCGGAATATCCAACAGGAGAAAATGAATCTTCATCTACAATCGGTGGTGTTGGTGGATGGATTATGTTCCACCAAGAAGAAGCGAATAAAAAAGCAGCAGTAGCTGACTTCATGAAATTCGTATCAACTGCAGAAGAACAGTATAATATGGCACAAAATTATGGTATTTTCCCTGCACGTATTAGTGCATCTGAAATGGATCCATTCAAAGACAATCCAGAAATGACTCGTGCAATGGAAATGTCTGACCAAGTGGTTATGCTTCCTCGTCATCCAGAGTGGAAAAAAATTGATGAAGCAATTCAAGCACAACTTCAATTAGTATTCAATGGTGAAAAAACAGCTGAAGATGCAATGGCAGATGCGAAAAAAGCTGTGGACGAATTATTAAAATAACCAACATTAAGCAGGCTCTGCATTACGCAAGCCTGCTTCATTTTTAGGAGGTTTCCCAAAATGGCTCAAATTCCGATGGGTACTGTACCCAAAAAAGAAACGGAGAAATTAAAGGTTATAAAAAAAACGAATAAAAGTGTTTTTCAACAAATGAAGAAAAATTATAGCGCCTATCTCTTTTTATTGCCAAAACTAATTTTATTCACTCTATTCATTGCGATTCCAGTGATTTGGGCATTTGTCCTTTCATTTCAGGATCACAAAGTGTTTGGCAGTGAGTTTGCAGGCCTAGATAACTACATAAAAGTTTTTGAGAGTGAAGCATTCCGAATTGCCTTGAAAAATACGTTGTTGTTCACGGTTGTAACAGTACCATTTGGTGTGATTAGTGCACTCGTAATTTCTTCTATGATATTTGCACTTGGAAAGTTTTCACAAAGTCTATTCAGATCGGCTTTCTATTTGCCAACGGTAACTTCGATGGTAATCATCGCGATGGTATGGCGTTGGATGTACAATTATGAGTTTGGATTGTTCAACTATGTACTTGGCTGGTTTGGTATTGAACAGATAAATTGGCTCGGGCAGTCAGGAAGTGCACTTTGGGCATTAATTATCATGCAATGTCTAATTCCGTTCGGTGTAGGAATCATCATGTATCTTGCTTCCATGGGATCGATTTCTCAATCTCTTTACGAAGCAGCTCGAATTGATGGCGCGAGTACCTTCAAGCAATGGCTTCACATTACAATTCCATTATTGAAGCCAACGACGTTATATCTTGTTTTGCTAAGTACGATTGGTTCATTCCAGGTTTTCACCCAGATCATCATGATGACTGGCGGTGGACCGGGAAGTGCAACGGAAACATTGGTTCATTTAATCTATAAGACAGGTTTCCGGGATTTCGAATTTGGACTTGCTGCGGCTCAATCAGTAGTATTGTTTGTTATCATCCTCATCTTCTCGATTATCCAGTTCCGGGTACTTCGACATGATGAGTGATTGGAGGATTGATAATTATGATGAAACAAAAAAATAAATTGAACAAACTAATTATTTTTGTTTTGCTTTCCGTATTTGCAGTGGTTTCTTTACTTCCACTGTATTGGGTTTTCTCCACTTCCCTCCAGCTAAGCAGTTATCAATCGGAGGATATGGAACGTCCTGTTTCATATGTGGATGCCAATCCACCGAAAATGTATCCAATGGGAATACCTCTCTATTTTGAGCACTGGGGAGAGGCAAGAGAAGCAGCAAAAGAGGGGGACTCTAAACAAGAGGCTTACCACCGCGGGATGATGGATCATATTGTTGATAATACATTTTCTAGCTACAAAAGCTTGTTCCAAAAGCATGATGTTGGGAAATGGTTTTTCAATAGCGTATACATTTCAGTCGTCGTGACACTCGGTATTTTACTGATCGATTCAATGGCGGGCTATGTACTGGCAAAGAAGAAATTCCCTGGTCGAAACCTGATTTTCTGGATTATTATTTCAACGATGATGATCCCAGGGCAAGTAACACTTGTTCCTTTGTTCATTATGGTTGGGAACTTAGGTTTAATGGATACTCATTGGGCTTTAATTTTGCCTGATTTATCTATGGTATTTGGAGTGTTCTTGATGAGACAGTTCATGTTTTCCATTCCAGATGAGCTTCTAGAAGCAGCCAAAATGGATGGTGCGAGTGAATGGAAGACGTTTTGGACAGTGGTTCTACCCCTAGCTAAACCAGGACTTGCAGCACTTGGAATCTTCACATTCATGAGTGTATGGAACTCTTTCCTATGGCCGATTATCGTCTTAAATAGCGCAGAATTGTACACGTTACCAGTAGGATTAAAAACATTGCAGGATGCAAATCTAGCAAGCTTCAAGTTATTGATGAGTGGTGCTGCAGTTGCTGCGATTCCAATGATTATTGTATTTATCCTATTCCAACGTTACTTTATTAAAGGTTTGACTTTTGGTGGTGTGAAGGAATAATGATACGCAAAGTGAAACTTGGTATCGACGTTTTCATGGAAAGTCATGTGCAGGAACTTAAGGGAAAGCGTATCGGACTACTCACCAATCAAACGGGGGCAAATGCCGAGCTCGTCTCGACAATACGATTGTTTCATGAGCATCCACAAATCCAACTTACAGCACTCTATGCACCGGAGCATGGCCTAAAGACAAACACTAAAGAAGGCGAAAGGTTTTCAGACACTGTTCACAGTATGACAGGGGTACCTGTGTTTAGCTTATATGGAAAATCGAAAAAACCAACTGATGCCATGCTAGAGCCTGTTGACGTAATAGTATTTGATATGCAGGATATTGGCTCACGTTATTATACGTATATTTACACAATGGCTTATATGATGGAAGCCTGTGCTCGTACAGGTAAGAGAATGTATATTCTAGATCGCCCGAATCCAATTGGTGGGCATATCGTAGAGGGGAACTTGGTCGATGCAAATTTCACTTCTTTTGTAGGGATGTACCCAATCCCAAATCGCCACGGCATGACGGTAGGCGAATTGTCACTTTATTTTAATGAAGTGTTTGCTATTCATTGTGATTTGACGGTTATACAGATGGTAGGTTGGAACAGAAATTCATTTTTTCATGAGACAGGATTACCTTGGATACCACCATCTCCGAATACCACGAGTTTGGACATGATGTTATTGTATCCAGGTACTTGTTTAATAGAAGGAACGAACTTATCGGAAGGACGGGGAACGACACAGCCCTTCGAAATAGTAGGTGCCCCGTTTATACAAGGGGAGCAATTGCAGGATAAAGCCAATTCGATGGGTCTTGGAAACGTTCGAGCACGGGCAATTTCTTTCACGCCTACATACCAGAAATTTGCAGGTGAACCCTGTGAAGGAATACAGCTGCATATTACCGACCGACAATCATTCCAACCAATACAAACTTTTGTACGGATTTTGGCAGTCATTGCAAAATTGTATCCTAAGGAGCTGAAGTTTTTGGAATATGGCAGTTTAAAGCATCCTATGTTTGATCTGCTTGCTGGAAACGCACAGCTCAGAAATGAATTGGTTGTAGGGGAGATAGAGGAATATCTCGAGCAATGTAATCTCGATACAGGCGACTTTATAAAAATGAGGCAACCATACTTACTATATAGATAGGAAGGCTGAGCGATGGAAAAGTTATCAAGGTTAGCAACAGAAGAGTCAAATCCAAAATCAACAAGACTTGATGAAATGACCACAAATGAAGTTTTGAGTATTATGAATGAAGAAGACCAAACCATTGCGTTGGCAGTTAAAAAAGTGATTCCACAAATTGAAGAGACAGTAGAAAAAGTCGTAAATGCTTTTAAAAGTGGAGGGCGACTTATATATGTAGGGGCCGGAACGAGTGGACGCATTGGTGTTTTGGATGCAGTAGAATGCCCACCAACGTTCAGTACTTCGCATGAGCAGGTGCAAGCGGTTTTGGCAGGTGGAAAAGGAGCTATGTTCAACGCGGTAGAAGGTGCTGAAGACGATGAGCAGCTTGGCGCAACTGATTTGGAGAAGCTTATTATCACTGAGAATGACGTCATTATTGGTATTGCTGCAAGTGGTCGTACTCCTTATGTGAAAGGTGCACTTATCCATGCAAATTCTTGCAGTGCAACGACAGTCAGCCTTTCCAGTAATGAGCACTCCACCATAAGCAACTTTGCAGATATTAAAATTGAGGTTGTGACAGGTCCGGAGGTATTGACTGGTTCTACAAGATTACGTGCGGCTACCGCCCATAAAATGATTCTTAACATGATTTCTACTACTGCGATGATTAAAATCGGAAAAGTATATAAAAACTTGATGGTAGATCTGAATGCTAGTAATTTTAAATTGCGAGAACGTGCGAAACAAATGGTATGTAATATTACCGATGTATCATACGAACAAGCTGAATCTGTGCTGGAAGAAACCGATTATGATGTAAAACTTGCTATCGTCATGATAATTGCAGAGGTCAAAAAAGAAAAAGCAGAGACACTGATCTTAAATTCAAAAGGCTTTGTAAGAGATGCAGTGAAACTAGCTTTTAATGAAGAAGGGTGATGGACAATGACAATGTATCGCACATTTAAAAATGGGGATGAAGTAGGAATAATTGAGTTATGGAATGACGTACTAAAACATGATCCAATCAATCAAACACGATTCCGCAAACAAATAATGCTCGATGCTAACTTCGACCCGAAGGGGTTAATTGTTGCAGTCCGTGACGAAAAGATAATAGGTGCCATCTTAGCTATTACAAGAAAGCTCCCTATGGAAGGAACGAATCTGGAATCCGATACAGGCTGGATCACCTTCTTTATGGTAGATTCAAGTGTAGAAAGAGAAGGCATAGGTCATGGGTTAATGGAACGTGCTTCGGCTTATATCCAAGAGCAAGGTGCTAAAAAAATGTTCTTTTCTTCCTATGCACCAAACTACTTTCTACCTGGTATTGATGAATCGCGTTATCCTTCGGGTTTTGCTTTTTTGCAAAAGGAAGGTTTCCAACGTGTGTATTCACCTGTAGCAATGCATCGAGCTCTAATCGATTATGTGTATCCAGACATTGTTCAAGCACTAAAACGAGAACGTGAATTAGAAGGCTACACTTTTGGATGTGTCCAAGATGGAGACTTTTATGACTTAATCCAGTTTGCTAATACTCAGTTTAATCCTGATTGGGGCAGGGCAATCCGTGAAGGGGTATTGCAGGGGCTTGATCCATCGCAAATTTTGGTAGCAAAGAAGTATAATCAAGTAGTAGGATTTGCACTCTTTGGAGGTTATGAAGGTATTCGTGAACGTTTTGGACCTTTCGGAGTGGCTAACACGGAACAAGGAAAAGGATTGGGGAAAATCCTGTTACATGAAACGCTACATGCCATGAAGCAAAATAGCATACAAGGTGCTTGGTTTTTATGGACAAGTGAATCAAGTTCAGCTGGGCATTTATATATGAAAAATGGGTTTAAAACTTTTAGAACATTCCACGTTATGGCAAAAGAATTGACAAATTAGTGTGAGCTTTGGATGATAGGGAAAAATTAGTAAGCAAGTGAAGAAGGGTTGATGGACATGGCAGTATCAAATGGTGGTTTAGTATTGTTAAACGAAATGAGGCAATTGCTTCCTCCGTCAGAGCAAAAGATTGCAGATTTTATATTGGCCGATCCCGAGCAAATTGTCACGATGACCATTTCGGAGCTAGGTGAAATGAGTCAGACTAGTGGGGCAGCGGTTACAAGACTATGCAAATCTTTAAAGCTCAAGGGCTTCCAAGAATTGAAACTCCGTATCAATGGAGATATTGGACGTAAAATGGAACTTACGAACCGTGATATTCAGCCTAACGAACCCGTTTCGACAACCATTCAAAAAGTGACGGAACACGCTGTACAAACCTTGTTAGAAACGGGGGAATTATTGGATAGCGAACAGCTTGAAAAGGCAGTTGAAGCCATTGACAACGCAAAGAATATTCATTTTTTCGGTGTAGGTGCCTCTAGTATAGCAGCAATCGATGCACAACAAAAGTTCTTGCGTATTCATAAAGCATCCACTGCAAGCACGGATTTACATATGAGTGCAACCATTGTAGCGAATGCGGGGGCTGACGATGTGGTTGTAGGAATTTCCTTTTCGGGTGCTACCTTTGAGGTCGAGAAAGTCTTGGAGCTTGCAAATGAAAAAGGAGCTACAACAATCAGTCTGACCAAATTTGGACAGTCTCCCATTTCACAAATTTCGAAAATCCAGTTATATACTTCGCCAACGCGTGAGGCAAACTTTCGAAGCGGTGCGACATCATCAAGATTGGCTCAGCTACACGTTATGGATATTCTGTTCATGTCAGTTGCTTCTAAACAATTTGAAACGACCATCACTTATCTGGACGCTACACGAGAGGCGATTGAAGATATTCAAAATCAAATCTTTAGAAAAAAGAGGAAATAAGGGCTGGACTGAAGTGAATTCTAGAATCACGTATTGATAAAAAAACAAACGCCGACAGGATTACTCCAAGAGCGTTTGTTTTTTTATGTTACTCATCTTTGATAAATAGCAATTGCACGAACATCCAAAAGCACTAATAGATGCTCAGAATTCAAGTGTATTCGACTTATGCAATTCTATTCAAAAGAAGGATTTATATAATATTTTATAGAATTGTAAAGTAGTTATTTGCAAAAATAGATGCCGAGAAGATGGTTCAATGAATAATAGTCAATTGAATTTTGTATTTTAATGAAAAGGGGCTGTTGAGGTTGGTAGATTATAAAGTTAAAACATATGAAGAAGCAATAAAAGTAATTGAGGAGCTCGGATTACTTCCTCTTGCTTCCATAATACCTGAATATCCTTCGTTGAATAGCTTAACTTTACAAGAGAATTGGCATTCTGATACAGAATTTGACCCTTGGTTATGGAGGACCAAGTTTTCTTCTGACGGTGTAGCTGGATATGGGAAATTTATTAAGAAAAAATCGATACTAGTATCTCGTCAGCTGCTTCCATATGTAAAAAAGGTTTTGGGATCCAATGAATTAGTTGAAGAACGTTATTTTAGTGGAAGTATTTCACGGGAAGCAAATAGTATATATAAAATTATTAGGCAAGAGGAAGGCATAGATACGAGGGCATTAAGGGCAAAAGCAGGGATGAAGGAGAAAGAGAAGAAGAAGCTATTTGAAAATGCATTATTAGATTTACAGGGATCAATGGATATTGTCATTTCAGGTATACAAGAAAAAAAGAATATAGATGGAGAAAAGAATGGTTGGAGTAGTACAGCATTTGAGACGTATGATTCTTGGATAAGTAAAAATAAAATAACAAATATTGACTTGAGCAGAGAAGATGCAAAAAAATATCTCCTAGCTCACTTTTCGAATGTATGTAGTAAGGAATCTTTAACTAGACTTGAGAAAATCTTTGGATAGTAAAAATGTAATTAGAGTACTCCTTCTATAAAGAAGAGTACTCTAAAAGTGATTATTTTATAAACGCCACAGCACGAACAGGTGAAGCTGTCGCATTTTTTAGATTGAGTGGCAATGCCATGAAAGTAAAGCGTTCATTTATTCCCTGTGTAAGAAACAATCATGTTAGTTTGAACAAACGTGAATGTTTGAACTTTCGTGTTTGTTTGCTACACAGGGAGCAGCTCAAAGAAGAGTACTCTAAAAGTGATTATTTTATAAATGCCACAGCACGAACAGGTGAAGCTGTTGCATTTTTTAGATTGAGTGGTAATGCCATGAAAGTAAAGTGTTCATTTAATGGAAGCTGATGTAAATTAACTAAGTTTTCTACTATATAAATAGGGACGCTTAGTAGCTTTAGATGTACTTCGCGCATCATATTGTCGTGAACGTCGATATTTGCTAAATCTAATCCAATACATTTTACTTGTTTTTCTACGAGCCAATCACCAGCACAAGGAGCAAAGGCATGTTCTTCATAAAAAGAGCCTTCTCCCCATGCAAGCTTACGAGTGCGTGTGAGGACAATATCGTTAGGCTGAACAGTAATGCCTTGACGTTTTTCAGCTTCCTCCAACATTTCACGTGTTACAGCTTGAAAAGGATCTTTAAAATCGGAGACGTCTAATAGCACAGCATCCCCGTGGGTTTTAGAGAGGTCCATTTCAGCAGTAGATTCACCATCACGCATAAAATGTAGCGGGGCATCGATATGTGTACCACTATGATCGGACATTTTTAGCATGCGAGACTCAAAGCCTTCACAGGGAGCTACATAGCGATGACCGGAATTTTCAAAAGTCGATTCCTCGGCAATAGCGATAGGTGGATGTGATGTATAAGAACGAAGTCCGTCATAAATTTCTAAAGATAAATCAATAAGTTTCATGTAAATTCCTCCTTACATTTTAATAACGACTTTACCTGTAGCTTTATTTAACGCACTTTCAAAGCCGTCTAAACATTCCGTAAATGGTACTGTTTGTGCAATTAGTTTTTGGAAAGGGTAACGGGCATCTGCTGCAAGCGATAATACGGCTTCATAATTTGATTGGGTAATGCCATAGCTCCCTTTTATACTAATTTCCCCACGAACGATTTGATCCATCGGGACAGAAAAACTAGCAGGATTAATACCGACTAAGATGAGTTCACCGCCTCGTTTTAAGAGGCGAAGTGCTGTATTTGGAATAGTCGGATGACCAGAACAGTCGATAATAGCGTCAAAACCTTTAAACTGTTCATGCGGTATATCCTCTGCATTTGCATAAACCTGGGAAACGCCAATGTCTTTGGCAAGCTGTAGCCGATCTTTATCAACAGTAGTGCCTAACATCATCACTTGTGGATTACCAGACCCTACTAAAATAGCTGCTGCGCCTAAGCCAATCGGTCCTGGACCAACTACTAGAATCGACTTTTTCGCAAAGTTTTCTATTTTCAGCACAGCTGTATAGCTAACGGCTAACGCCTCTGAGATTGCGGCAACTTCATCCGTTACTTCATCGGGGATTGGGATTAAATTTTTATTGTCCACAACCATGTATTCCGCCATTCCGCCCGGTTCGCGAAAGCCATAACGTAAAGCTTCAGTTGGTGTTTTTATATATTTATAATCATCGAAATCACAGCGATTACTATCACCTGCAAGGCAGAATTCACATTCGCCACAGCTTTTATAGGGGTTAATGACCATACGCTGTGGAGGGATTTCACCTTCAGCCGCTGCAACTACTTTACCAGTCACTTCATGTCCTAACACAAGAGGATAGGTAACCCAATCATAGCCCCCATGTCCATCATACATATGCAAATCACTGCCACATATGCCCACAGCATTTACTTTCAATAAGCTTTGATGTGGTTCTAAAGCAGGTATTTCGTATGTTTCAAGTTTTACATCCTTTTGAGCTGCTGTATTTTTCACTAGCGCTTCGTAAAGCATTTATTTATCCACCTCTTTATACTGAGCTGACACAGCTCTAATAATATTTAATAGAACATCATCTTTTTTGGCCAGATATTGTTGTGTATCGATTTTGGACCAATCATAAAAACCTTCATTTGTCTTCATGCCGAATCGTTTGTTTTCTATAAGTTGTTCATGAATGGATAATGGTTCGCTACTATTTTCAAGCGTAGGATAAACGTATTTCACAATAGCCATATGTGTATCGAGCCCATTAATATCTCTCTGTTCAAGAGGACCGGTATTGGCTAGTCGAATACCTAAACTCCATTTAGCGATGAAATCAAGTTCTTCTGCTGAGACAATACCATTTTGAACTAGTGACATTGCCTCTCGTGAAAGTGAACTTTGAAGACGGTTTGCCACAAACCCTTGAATTTCTTTTTTTAGTAGTACAGGTTTTTTATCAATAGATCGTAGAAATGTCATAGTTTTTTGAATATGATGAGCATCCGTGAAAGCACTTGGCACAACTTCTACTAAAGGAGTGATATGTGCTGGTGAAAAGAAATGCGTGCCAATTATTCGTTCCTTATTCTGCACCTTTTCTGCAATAGAACTAATTAGATAGCTAGATGTGTTTGTGCAAAAGGTAGTGGAAGAAGGGAAGTAATCTTCTATGCTTTCGAATAGCTGTTGCTTTGCTTGTAAATTTTCTGTAATTGCCTCGATAATAAAATCTACTTCTTTACATTCTTCTATTGTTTCTAAAAAGTGTACTTCTTGAAAACTTTCATCTTTCATTAATTCCAGACGACGTGCTGTAAAACCTTCATATAATGATACTTTGACATGAGCATCCAAAAAGTATTGAGCCAGTGATGCTCCCATAAAGCCACCACCAATTATGCATACATGCTTCAAAAGACACATCTCCTTAATCATTAAAAATAGCTTGGATACCTACCGCATAAATGCAGATAGTTCGAGTATCCTGTAATATTTCATCGGTTGAACCTAATTGTATAGCGTTTGTTTTGTGAATATCAATGCCTTTTGGATATTGATCGCAAATGTTAATTGCGTATAAAAGTAGTTCCTTTAAGTGACGAGAAACGACCCCGTCACGAAGGGAGGTAGTACGTAAATTGCTATACTTTAATAATGTATCTGGTGCATAATCTACTAAATACGCTATCCATTTTGGAAGCTGTTCAAATTCTGATTGATAGTAGCTTACACACGCTTCTTGTGTGGAAAAAGCAGATATGTTTTGAGGTTCTTTAATAGATTCAGCTATTCCTGTTAGTTCAATTGCTTTAGAAATAGCCTCGATACCTGATAACCAAGTCGGGATTCCACGAGAAATAATAGCAGCAGAAATTAGTTCAGCAATTTCATTGACCGTATTACCAGCCTCAATAGCTACTTCTGTAAAGTGAAGCATAGCCTGTTCCTCGCGACGAGCAGCAAATAAACCGACTAATAGTAAAGCCTTATCCTTTTTAGATAGATGAGAATCCCTAAGTAAAGAGTGCATAACGAAACCTCCATTTAAATGAAAAGAGCCGATGTTATGAAAACAAAGGCCCTTTTTTTATTAGCCTAGGTAAGACCAAGCTAGTGTAGCAACGATATAAACAATTCCAACATAAAACATAATCATAACTAAGAAGCCCATAATATCTTTTAGTTTTAAACGAGATAGTGCTAGTGCTGGTAAAATCCAGAATGGTTGTACTAAATCATTCCAAGCATTCCCAAGCATAACAGACATGGAAGTCTCCCCAAGTGAAGCTCCCAACTCTTTAGCTGCTTCAATCATGAATGGACCTTGTACTGCCCAGTGCCCCCCTCCAGAAGGTGCAAAGAAGTTAATGAAGAACGAACTAATCAAGCCCCAGAACGGTAGTGAATGCTCCGTGGAGATATCAACAAAAACTTGTGAAATTGTATCCACTAGACCCGATGCTGCCATGATTGCCATAATACCAGCATAGAATGGGAATTGAAGAATAATACCTGATACAGTTTTGATACCATCTGATAAATGCTCTGTATATTTTGCGGGAGTACCAAGTAAAATAATCCCTAGGAATAAGACCATAAAGTTAAGGATATTTAAGTCTAATGATTTCCCATTTGCAAAGTGAATTACTACATAAATAATACCTAAAGCACCAATCGTATAAGAAAGGATTCGACTATTATTTATTTTGTGAGCGAATGTATTGTCTTCTCCTAATACATTTATTTTTAGCTTTTTCGTATCAGCGTGTAAAGCAGGGTCAATTTCTTTTACATTTTTTGCTTCTTTCGGATGTAGCATTGCATTGAATAATGGTAATGTGATTAATAAGAAAATAGTTGTAAGAATCATTGGTAAACTAAAAATAGTCTCAGATAAAGCGATAAGACCCATATTCTCTTCCAAGAAATGCCCCGGTGTGGAGATTAGAATTGGAATAGAAGCAGAAAGACCTAATCCATAAAATGTGAAACCAGAATAAGCAGCAGCGATTATTAATGGATAATGGACTCCTTTTACTTTTAGTGCTAATTTTTTTGCGATAATACCACCGATAACTAGTCCGAATCCCCAGTTTAAGTAACTACCAATTCCACCTACTAATGTTGCAACAATTATTGCTGCTTTTGGCGTATGTACCATTGTAGCAATCTTATTCAAGAATCGATCCGTAATTGGAGCTGTTGCTAGTACATAACCCATTGCTAGAATGACAGCCATTTGTGTAGTGAAGGCTAAAAGGTTCCAAAAACCGTCACCCCAAGAAGTTGTTAAATTGAGGAATGAAATATCCTCGATGATAAGTGCTAAAATAAATGTTAATATCGTTAATCCAATCGCAAAGACGAATGGATCTGGTAAATACTTTCTCATAATAGACGTGAAAAAGTTTGTCATTTTTTCCATATAAAATCCCCCTAAAATTGTTAAATGAACAACAATTACTCCCATATAAATTTTTGTAATTTGAACAATTTAATCTTATTTATATAACAATGCCTAATTTTCAAAATAACTATGTTAAAATGTATCTAGTTAAAATTAACGGAGGTCCTATTTATGCAACAATTAAATACTTTATTAGTAACTGCATACGCAAAAGCTCCACAAGGTACAGCTATGTACGAAACCTATAAGCACGCAGGTATTGTGCTTGAAATCGATAAACTAACACATAACATAGTAGATGCCGAATTTACATTCATAACAGAGTTAGCGCAAAATTTCTTTAAACGCATGTTAATAGACTTTGACTTTACGTCTGATATCAATATTTTAATCGAGCGTATTGAAGAGCATTATATGGCTCCATCGAGTGGAGCGGTAATTGTAGCTTTAAAATCTGCGCAGAAAAGATACTTAGAAAAAATAGCTAAATAATCTTACTTTGATTGTTGTTGATATTAAAGCGTTTACATATATTCCTAAAAGAAAAATCTCTTTAGAGATTTTTCTTTTATTTTGATTGGCAATTTTCAACAATTGTTGTTATGCCAAGTCCACCAGCGATACATAATGTAACTAACCCATAACGCTTGCCGGTACGCTCTAATTCATGGATAAGTTTTGTCATTAAAATAGCTCCAGTTGCACCAATAGGATGTCCCATTGCAATAGCTCCACCATTAGGATTTACTTTGTTTTGATCTAAACCTAGTTCTTCGATAACTGCCAGTGATTGGGAAGCGAAGGCTTCATTTAGTTCAATCACATCGATGTCTTCAATGGAAAGGCCAGCTTGTTTTAATGCTTTTCGTGTTGCTGGAACAGGTCCAATACCCATGATAGAAGGGTCCACACCAGCAGCTGCTTGAGCGATGATTTTAACCTTTGGCTGAAGACCTAGCTGTTCGGCTTTTTCTTTTGACATTACTAGAAGTGCTGCGGCTCCATCATTACGACCACTAGCATTAGCAGCAGTTACAGATCCGCCCTCACGGAAAACTGGTTTTAAAGTAGCGAGCTTTTCTAAAGGTGTTAATCGTGGATGCTCATCTACCTTAAATATTTCAGTTGTTTTACGTGTTTTAATCTCATAGGGAACAATTTGTTTTTCAAAGTAGCCGTTTTTAATAGCATTAGCAGTACGTTCTTGACTTTGATAAGCAAATGCATCTTGTGCTTCACGAGAAATGGAGTATTTTTCAGCTAAATTTTCAGCTGTCTCACCCATTGTTTTTAGACCATATGATTCTGGCTGTGAGCCGGGCTGACTTTCTGTATTCGGATCTAGAATTTGGCTATTTCCTACATTTAGCCCGTACCTTGCATTGCGAATATAGTAGGGTGCTGTACTCATCGATTCTGTACCCCCAGCAATTATCACATCGCTTAATCCAAGTGCAATCTGCTGTGCAGCATTATTAATGGATTGTAAGCCAGATCCGCATTGGCGATGTACCGTGTAACCGGGCACTTCAAGTGGAATATCTGCACGTAATGAAGCAAGGCGAGCAACATTGGACTGATCAGCACTTTGTTTTGCTTGACCTAATATTACTTCATCCACTTCACTAGGATCGATTTGAGTACGATCCAGTAATTCTTTTATAACAGCAGCACCTAAGTAATCAGCGGTCTGTGTCATTAGCGAGCCGCCGAGCTTTCCAATTGCAGTACGAACGCCTTCTACAATTACTACTTCTTTCATGGTTATTCCTCCTTATTTCAAGCTATTTATAAATGTAGCTTCTGTATTAGCTTCTACTGTTTTTAAATCAACCTCAGGCATTAATTCAACTAAATGTAATTGACCATCGATGTATTTAAAAACTGCTAACTCCGTAATAATGACGTCCACACTACGGGTAGAGGTAATAGGATAATTACATTCCTTCAAAATTTTACTTTTTCCATCTTTAGATGTATGAGTCGTTGTTACAATAACTTTGCGAGCACCTACTAGTAAATCCATTGCGCCGCCTACACCAATAATGTTTTTTCCAGGTACTGCCCAGTTAGCGATACGCGCATGTTCATCTACTTGTAGAACTCCTAAAATTGCTACGTCCACATGACCTCCGCGAATCATTGCAAAGGATGCAGCGCTATCAAAGTAAGAGGCACCGACAGCTTCTCCAACTGCAAATTTACCTGCATTAACTATATTAGGATCGATATCTTCCTCGGTTACATCCTCGACACCAAGCATCCCGTTTTCGGTGTGTAGATACACATGGTTTTGTTCTACATAGTTTGCGACAAGTGTTGGAATCCCAATGCCTAAGTTAACAATTTGTCCTTGCTCTAATTCCCTAGCAGCACGCCTTGCGATAGCTTCTTGAATTGGATTAGCCATGTTCGATGACACCTTCCTTTGTCAAAATCTTTTTCGCTAGTATAACGCGGTCAACGAACAAGTGGGGTGTAGCTATTTCATCACTTTTTAGTTCGCCAGCTTCTACTATTTCCTCCACTTCGACAATTACTGTTTTAGCAGCTGTTGCCATAAGAGGGTTAAAGTTGCGGGCTGTTTTGTAATACACAAGATTGCCCAATGTATCTGCTTTATAGGCACGAATAATGGCTACATCCGCTTGTAATGCTTCTTCAAGCACGTATTCCTCGCCTTTAAACACTTTGGTTTCTTTACCTTTAGCTAAATTAGTGCCAAAAGAAGTCTTTGTATAATACCCAGCAATCCCAGCGCCGCCAGCTCGAATGGATTCTGCTAATGTACCTTGTGGCAATAACTCAATTTCGATTTCTCCACGCTGGAAGGCATCGCCTACGTCTCGATTTCCCGTGAAATAAGAGCCTATCGCTTTTTTTACTTTCTTTTCTTCTAGTAATTTTCCTAAGCCTTTACCTTGTTCACCAAGATTATTACTTATAATCGTTAAGTCTTTAACATCAAGTTCTACTAACGTATCAATTAGTGTTAGAGGCCCGCCTACGAGACCAAAGCCACCAACCATAATTGTCTGCCCACTTTGAACACATTCTAGTGCTTTTTCGGCTGAGTCATAAATTTTCAAGTTTTTTCACTCCGTTACTTTTGGATAAGTGCGTCACTGATTTCGAACCAAGAGGGGATACCTGCTGTCAACAGACAAATGTATCCAAGCTCTGCTAGTCGAGGCTCATCTACGCCTTTTTCACGTGCTTTTTTTGCCCAGTAATCTGTTTCTGCATTTTTTAACACAGTTGTGTAAATGCCTGTCATTAAAATGTATTTCATTTGTTCATCGACTACGTTTGATGCTAGTAATTTCTCGGATAAAGCGTTTTCATCTCCCGATACAAAAAGAGTTAAGAGTTGTTCGTAATAATCTTTACTAATATCAGTTGAAGCAAATTGTGCATAATAACGTACAATATCTATCGCTGTTGCATCGTGTGAAACTTTCTCAGATTGTGTGCCAGTTAACTCTAGAGCATATTCAAAAGATTGAAGACCAATTTGTAATGCTTTTTCTCCACCGTAGTTATAGGCCACAAGTAAATACTCTGCTAATTCTTCTAAAGTAGCACCACCATCAATAGCACCTTTTGTGTGATAGACCATGCTTCGAGCATAGTGCCTTGCAGAGTTAATACCAACTAGTAAAATATCTTTTTCTTTTACAGAAAGAACTCCCTCAGCCATTGCTGCACCACGTAATGCAGTGTAATGATCTAGCATTGCTGGGTTATAATCATGCATTTTCTGAACCCAACCTGGTACGACATCGTAAACCTTTTTGAAGTAATCTAATCCAGTTGACATATCATTTTCGCTCCTTTTTAAAAAATAAAAAGGCCACACTACGCCTATGACACAATAGTAGTGTCTTTTAAGAGTAGTGAGGCCAACAGTCAAGTGGGGAAAAACAAAGAAAGGTCATTTCTCTGTAGCCACCTGATAGGCTTATATTTATGATTATCTAATTATTCACATATAATTCGACAAATTTCAACCCTTTTTTATAATTTTTTTACAAAATCCTTTATTGTCGGGTTTACATCGTTACGTTCCTCGAAAACAAGTGTATAGTGATTGCTGTCTGTTGTGATTTTATGGATATTTTTTGCGTATTGCTGTGTTTCGATATACGATTCAGCTAAAAATAATGCAGGCATGGCACCAATACCACCGGTAGAATGTACTAGTAACACTGGACATTCTACCCCAGCAAACACTTCTGCTGGCTTGTAGTCATAGAAGCTTTGGAAGTCTTGACGAATTTTTGTTTCATCCGATTTATTCTCCCAATGACCATCTACTTCTGCTATCTCATAGCGACCAACACTTTCCATATGCTCATCCCAAACTACTCCAAGATTACTATAGATTTTCTTGATTTCCTCTAAATATGCTTCTGCAGTTTCGTAATGTTTACTAATTCTACCAAGAGAAGGTTCCACAATTTGACGCTGATGATCCGTACAGGTGGCAGCACCATCAAGTAAAATAACACCTTTCACATCATCACGTTTACTAGCTACATTTGCCATAATGAACCCACCCATTGAGTAGCCCATTAATATAGGATTTTGTATGTTTAATGCATCGATTAAACTGATAATATCCTTTGTATGCTGCTCTATGCCTGTATTTTCGGTAGCAGCGGAGCTATTACCACGGCCTCTTAAATCAACAGAAATAAAACGATATTCTCCCTTTAGTAATTCAGCATAGTAATGTAGCTGCTTACTATTTCCTGTTAAGCCGTGAACCCCGATGATTACACCCTTTGTTCCTTCATATTCAGCGTAAGCTAAAGTACCACCGTTGACTTCAATTGAACGATATTCCATATGTATCCTCCTTATGTACAAAGTATAGAGTAATTTGTACACCTTCTTTTTAAAAATGTCAAAATTATTGGTGCAAATTGGTAACTTGGAAGCTTTTCTTAGTTAGTAGAACTATTAATAATTCCCATTGCATCGCTAATTCTATTAGCATTTTCTAATAGTAGGGGTAGGAACTCCTTTGTAAGTACTTCTTTGGAAATTCTTCCTGCATGGGTCGAGCAGTTGATGGCTGCAATTACTTTACCATTTGCATCTCGAATTGGAGCTGCGATAGAACGAAGACCCTCTTCAAACTGTTGGTCGACGCCGCCCCAGTTTTTTTCGCGAACGTCTTCTAATATCGTGCGTAATTGGTCTTTATCGAGAATTGTATTATCTGTAAATTTTTCGAGGTTCAAATTGTTTAAGTATTTCTCTAGGTCCTCTTTAGATAAATTAGCGAGTAATACATGTCCCATTGATGTTGCATATGCTGGCAATTTCGATCCAACATCTAGGTTGATGGACATAATTCGCTTCGTGGATACACGGGCGACGTAGATAATATCTATGCCATCTAATATCGAAATGGAGCAGGATTCTCCGGTTTGATGGACAAAGTCCCGCATGAAAGGATGTGCGATACTCCATTTGTTATTTGAAGATAAATACGCATAGCCAAGTGAAAGTGTTCGAGCGGTAAGAGTGAAAAGCCCATTATTTGATTCAGCAAACCCAAGATGCTCTAGTGTCAGTAAAATTCTGCGAGCGGTTGGTCTACTAAGACCTGTAATTTTAGAAACATCGCTAATTGTTAAAGCTTTGTTATTTTGGGAGAATGCTTGAATTACCTGAAGTCCTCGATCTAATGATTGAATATAATCTCCAGATTCTTTGAAATTGTCTAATTTTTCTGTTGACAAAAATATTACCCCCTTGCTAAGATAAGTTTGTACGAATAAAGAAACTTTGTACGTATAACGTACAATATTTAAGTGTTTTTAGCAAATCAAATACCAATTATTTAAAAGTTTTATATTTTTTAATCAAAAATGTATGCGTTTTCAATGTGGTCGTGGGAATTTATTAAAATCAAAATTTGAGGGGGAAACTGACATGGTAGTAGAAACAACTGTAAAGAACGCACGAGTATTAGAAGCGTACGAAGGTTTTGTTAAGCATATGAAAGCTTTCTTGGATGAGCAACAATTCAATCATGAAGAATATACGAATTTTGTACATTGGGCTGATCGCTTAGGTAGAAGTGGCGAAATTCCGTTGTTCTTAGATGTATTCGTAGAAACCTATGTTTTAGAGGCAAAATATAAAAATACTCCAGGTACGGAACCATCATTATTAGGGCCGTACTACGAAGAAAATTCACCTTTACTAGAGGGGTCTAAAGTTGTCATTCCACAAAGACCTGAAGAACCGGGGGATAAATTGAAATTCTTCGGTAATGTAAGTTCTGTAAATGGACCAATTGGAAAGACGAAAGTAGAGTGGTGGCAGGATGATGCAGACGGTTTGTATTCAAACTATGATTCAACTGCACCTGAATTTAATTTACGCGGTCAATTCTACACGGATGAAAATGGGGATTTTGAAGTAGAGTCAATTGTTCCGATTCCATACCAAATTCCAACAAATGGTCCAACTGGTGAGTTTACATTCGCAGCAGGCTACCATGCATATCGCCCTGCGCATATTCATATTAAGTTTGAGCACGAAGGTCACGAAACTTTGATCACGCAAGTCTTCTTTGAAGGCGATATTTGGTTAGAAACAGATGTTGCAAGCGGTGTTCGCTCATCACTAACAACACAGCTAATAGACAAAGGTGACCATAAAGAAGCTTCGTTAAACTTCATCATGCGAACTGAATAATTCGTGCATTCTATAGCTGTCGAGTTATCTTGACAGCTATTTATATTTCAGAATTTTATATGTGAAGGGCATAAGAATAGTCAAAAGATGATAGATATTTTCTTAGAAAAGATATAAGAGATAAAATACATAGGGTTGAATGGGAGGAAAATATGAATCAGGTATTTAAAAAACTAAACCAGAGTATGTGGAATTCACATAAGCAAACGAAAGATTTGGTAACGATGGCTAGTATACGAAATCACAGCAATGCAGGGGTGGCAGTTGGTGATATGTCGATTCCAAAAACGACAACAAGTACAAAAGAAAAAAATAAACGAAAGAACTCTTATACTACAACTCAGTTGGTAGGACTTTTTTTAGGACCACTACTATTTCTATTAACTTTGTATTTATTGCCTTTACCTGGGCTAAGTGATGAAGGGCGAGCTGTGCTCGCAATAACAATATGGATGGCAGTATGGTGGATCTTAGAGTCAATCCCACTCGGAATTACATCGCTAATGCCGCTTGTTTTACTACCAGTGATGGGGGCACTTCCAGAAAGTGTGGCAGCGTCTAGTTACGGAAATTCTCTAATCTTCTTATTCATTGGAGGATTTGCGCTTGCCTTGGCACTAGAACGTTGGAATCTCCATGAGCGTATCGCTATTTTGGTTCTTAGCCTAGTGGGAACAAGTACATCAGGACTAGTGCTCGGATTTATGTTAGCAACGGGTTTCATTTCGATGTGGGTATCAAACATGGCGACAGTTATGCTAATGCTTCCAATTGGTACAGCTATTATCGCTAAAGTTGTAACATTGATGAAAGAAGATAATGTGCATTCTATTGATGAAGAAACGAAATTTACAAAATCAATTATCTTTGCAATTGGTTTTGGTGGAACAATTGGAGGAAGTGCTACATTAATTGGGACTCCGACAAACCTTATATTAGCGGGCCTTGCGAGCGAACTATTAGGTATTGAAATTACCTTTGCACAATTCTTTTTATTCGCATTCCCACTAATAACATTGTTAATGCTGTTTTCGATTTTTTATATTACTAAAATTGCTTATCCGATGAAGGTAAAAAAAATAAAAAATGGACGTCAGTTTGTGGTAGACCGCCATAAGGAATTAGGTAAGTGGTCTTATGAGGAAAAAATTGTAATAGCTATTTTTGGAGTCACCGCCTTTATGTGGATGACTAGAACATTCATTTGGACTGACATCATTCCGGGATTGAGTGACACTATGATTGCCATGGTAGCGACAGTTCTACTACATATTATCCCATCTCCAAATAGACCGGGTGAGCGTCTTCTCGGAGGTGACTCACTGAAAAACATGCCTTGGGGCGTTCTACTTTTAGTAGGTGGTGGTCTTGCGCTTGCTGCAGGCTTTAATGGAACAGACCTCGCAAGCTGGATTGGTAGCCAATTGCTATTACTTGAAGGGACTTCTTATATCCTAATCCTTGCAGTTACTACGTTATTAGGTATTGGTATGACCCAAGTGACACCTAATACAGCTACTGTGACGATTCTTCTACCGATTGCAGCTGCATTAGCTTTAGCTGTCAACGTGCATCCTTTACCACTTATGACTGCAGTAGCTATGGGTGCTGGATTTGCATTTATGCTGCCTATTGGTACACCGTCAAATGCATTAATATTTGCTACTGGCAAAATTACAATGATGGATATGCTTCGAAAAGGTACAGGGCTTACAGTTCTAGCTTTTGCTTTAATTGTGTTGTTCGTGTATTTTGTACTTCCGTTAATATTCGGCATCAATCTGTTCGAATACCCGGATGCTTTAAAATAATTAGTTGGTTTGGAAATAAACCTAATCTTGTAAATGCTAGAGAATTGCCAGTTGGACTAGCAATTGAAACGAGTGGTACTAATGTCAGAAGTATCTATTGAAGAAGCGCGAGAAAAAGAGATAAATTTTACTTAAAAATAAGGAGTGTTGAACATGAAAATACGTTCGTTTGATGTATATATTTTAGATTTACCAACGATTCGTCCACACCAATTGGCGATGCATACAATTGTTTCACAATCGATCGTAGTTGGTTGCGTGACAGACGAAGAAGGACATGAAGGATGGTCAGAGGTAGCGACTATTGGTGGTGCATCTTATGGCGAGTCGACACCAGAAGCGATTAAAGCAAATATTGATACGTATATTACTCCTTTAGTAATTGGGAAAGATCCAGTTCACTTCGATAGGATCATGTACGAAGTATCGAAGCTAGTTAGAGGGAATAATTTTGCGAAAACGGTTGTGGAATCAGCAATTATCGACTTGGCAGCTAGAAGTAAAGGGGTTCCTGCTTTCGAATTATTTGGTGGGCAAATCCATACTTCATTGCCAATTGCTTGGACACTTGCAAGTGGAAACACAGAGACAGATATTGAGGAAGCACAGGAATTTTTGAAGCAAAAACGCCATAACATTTTCAAATTGAAAATAGGAAAGGGCGATCCATATAAAAATGTGGAGCATGTTCGTAAGATTAAAGCTGCAGTTGGTGACCAGGCGCGTATTACAGTAGATGTAAATCAGGCTTGGGATGAGGATACGGCGAATTATTGCATCGCTGCCTTAGAAGACGGTGGCGTTTCCATGGTTGAACAGCCACTTCCTACCTGGAATTATGAAGGAATGTCGAGACTTACTAGCAGATTCAAAGTACCTATTATGGCGGATGAAGCAGCAAATAGTGTCCAGGACGTATTTCAAATTGCGAAGCACCGTGCAGGAAATTGTATCGCACTGAAGCCATGTAAAGCAGGGGGGCTAACGCAAACAAAGAAAGTAGCTGGTATTGCAGAGGCTGCAGGATTAGGTTTGTATGGTGGTACAATGATCGAGTCTAGCTTAGGGACAGCTATTTGTGCGCAGCTTTACGCAACTATTCCAGAGATAAAATTTGGCACAGAGATATTCGGACCTTTATTGTTCAAGGATAATATTACGGTGAATGAAATGGAATATGAAAACTTTGAAGTAGTGATTCCGACGGGACATGGGTTTGGCATGGAAATTGATCGCCAAAAAGTGAAACATTACGCAAGAAAGTGACCCTGTGTGCAAAACAATCGTGTTAGTTCAAACAAACGTGAATGTTTGAACTTTCATGTTTGTTTGCTACACAGGGAAGCAAAACGTACTGTTACGCCACTTTTAAATGTAAATTCCTTAAACAGATTGTACTTCATAGTTATCTCCTTTTAAAAACACCTCTTCAACAAAGAAGAGGTGTTTTAATATTATGCGAAATTTTTCATCCACTCTTGGAAGTTAACAATAACTGTATCTAAAAATTCAATTGTTGCTTGATCTGTTAATTCGCCGTTATCATTGAATTTTGTATGCGCTGCCCCAACGTACACTTCATTCATTGGCAATAACGGTGAGTTTAAACCACTTGCGAATAAAATATCACGCAAATGCATTTGTGCTTTTACAGAGCCCATAGCACCCATAGATGCTCCCATAATCATTGATGGTTTTCCGTTCATTACTTTATCTACACGACTCATCCAGTCAATAGCGTTTCCTAAAACACCTGGAATTGTAGAGTTATACTCTGGTGTTACCCAAAGAACAGCGTCTGCTGCTTTCACTTTTGCTTTGAAGTCTAATACTTCTTGTGGTGCATCTAACTCGATATCTTGGTTATACATTGGAATTGGTGCAATGTCTAAAATTTCTACTTCGAACTTGTCCGCATAACGTGCTTGTACGTGTTTTGCTAGTTGTAAATTATATGATTCTTTACGAATACTTCCTACGATTGCTACTACTTTCATGATACGATTCCTCCAAAATTCTATTTAACGGAAATTTTCTCAATTTCCATTGTAAGTGTGTGACTGCCGGTTTTTAACGATGACACGATTCGTTTCGTATTGCTGCGAGTAATTTGAGAAGCAGGTGCGGCTATTGCTAAAGCAGCAATGACTTCCCCATCTCGAAAAATGGGTAGTGCAATGCAACGGATGCCAACGATCCGCTCTTCATCATCAAATGCATATCCAACCTCTCGAATAGCTTTTAAATGATAACGAAACAGCTGTGAATCTTGACATGTGTTTTTAGTTACACGTTCAAGGGACATTTTTTCAAGTAACGACTCTAATTGTTCTTCCTGTAAATTAGCTAAAATCACTTTTCCTAAAGCGGATTGATGTAATTTGGATCGGTTGCCAACCTCTTCATCCGCAGATGCCAAAAAAGGTTCATGAAGAACTTGAGCCATGACAAGATCTGTCCCATCCATTTTTCCTACATAGGTACTCATTTGTAGCTGTTTTGCAATTTGATGAATCGTTTGCAAAGAGGTCCAATCCATTGAAGAACGTCGCTCAAAGCTTTCGCAAGACATTTTATGATTAATGTAAAACTGATTTTGCAATTTATAAATATAATCCATTTCCTCAAGTGTTGCGAGTAAACGAAAGGCTGTAGATTTATTTAACATCAGTTCATCAGTGATTTTCTTCAGCGTAATACCTTGGCTTTTTTTTACAAGCTCTAAAACGAGAAGTCCTTTTTTCAATGTCGAAACTTCATATTGTGTCATGTCATCACCTCAGTCCTTTGTTAGTATAGAAGGTTACTAAAAGTAATTCAAAATATTTGACTTACGTTTCACTATTTGAAACTTTTACTTTGTGTGCGATGGTAATGTTTGGTGAGTGAACAGGTATATATAAGAAAAATACAACGTTTCATATGTAAGAAGCACCGACTAAATAGATAAATAGAAAATATAAAGCTGCGAAATATTTTCCACTGTTTCTATTTTAGGTTTTTCCTCATATCTTTTTTCTGTCCGCTTTGATTCTTCTACACTTTTTTATATATTGCAAGCAGCTTAATTTTAAAAATATATGTATTTCCATTTAAATCCTAGTATAAAAAATGTGTTTAGATGCACTTTAAAACAGTCAACGAAATTAGATTTTAGAAATTCTGGTAAACCATTTACTATGGCAAAAGACTACTTTCAAAAGCAACTTCTTAACAAAAAGGTTTGTATGACTTGTTTTAAGGGCAATACATATAAGGGATTATTGAAAAGTATATTGGAGGTAGAACATTGAATACTAGAATTACGATTTTTACATTAATTTTTTTATGTATGACTTTTATTACTGTAAGTGCAGCTGAACCATTAGTGAACGAAGTGAATTTATCGAATGAACATACGGGAGATATGCTTGACTCTGAGGAAAGTTCTATAATTCTTCCGGATTCATCTATACATACCGTCATAGAAGGGGACAACTTATATGACATTGCAGCTACTTATAATATTTCGGTTGATTTACTAATGGAGTGGAATGGATTGACTGATCATGTGATCTATCCAAAAGACCAGCTTGTATTAAGTAAAGATGCTGAATTGGTTAAGCACCCAGATTCTATACCACCAGATGGACCGGGAATAGAGATGACAGTGGAGGCAACTGCCTATACCGCCTATTGCTATGGCTGTATTGGAATAACTGCTTTTGGTATTGATCTAAGATCTAATCCAGAGGAAAAAGTGATTGCAGTGGATCCGTCAGTTATTCCGCTCGGTACTAAAGTGTGGGTGGAAGGCTACGGAGAGGCGATTGCCGGAGATACGGGGGGAGCGATAAAGGGTAATCGAATTGATGTATTCATTCCTACTTATGATGGGGCGATTGAGTGGGGCAGACAAATAATAACGGTGAAAATTTTGGAGTAATTTTCTATGGGAAATTATGTGTTTTAAACGCCATTTTTCCAAACAGATTTTAGTTGTTTGGAAGGGTGGTTTCTTTTTATTTTGTGCGAATGTTTGTTTTTCAAAGTTTTTGGGCAATACTTAGTCAAATTTAAAAGTGATTGAAAGATTGCTTGTAAGGAGGATTTAGTATTGAAAGCAAAAACGATGTTAATGATTTTAATCGTTACTTTTTCGATGAGCTCAGTAACGTATGCGGCTGACTCTTTTCTAGTCGCCACGAATGATGGAGAAGGAAATGATATATATAAGTCAGATAGCGAGACAGATTATATTCTTTTCGATGATGCTTTAAATCTTGAACTGGCTTATGATTTTCTATTTGAGCCTAAGACATACACTGTAGAAAAAGGTGATAATCTATTTCGAATTGCCCTTGAGCATAGTGTTTCGTTGGAATCGCTTATGGAATGGAATGATATTGAGGGCTATTTAATCTTCCCTGGTGATGTGTTAAAAATAAGCAAGGAAGATATCCCTGAGCCTGTTAATAAGGTAGCCGTTGCATCAACTGTAGCTAGAAGTTCCCCTCCTTCTGATACGAGTGACAAACCAAAAGTAACCGCGTCCTCTTCAATAGTAGAACCGGCAAGTTCTGGAGAAGAGATGACTGTAACTGCTACTGCTTATACCGCTTACTGTGAAGGATGCACAGGAACAACCGCATACGGAATTGATTTGCGAGCCAACCCTGATCAAAAGGTAATAGCCGTAGATCCACGGATAATCCCACTAGGAACCAAAGTGTGGGTAGAAGGCTATGGAGAAGCAATAGCTGGTGACACTGGAGGAGCTATCAAAGGGAATAAAATTGATGTATTTATCCCTTCATATGACCATGCAATTGCTTGGGGAGTCAAAGAAGTAAAAATTAAAGTAATCAATTAAACCAAAATCCAGCTTAGCAATTAATTGCTAAGCTGGATTTTTTTGTAGAAGGTGTAGATTAATTAGTTTTTATGAGCAGATAAATAAAATAAGGCGCACCAAGAACAGAGATAACGATTCCAACTGGTAATTCCATCGGTGCTAAAATGACTCGACCAAGTGTATCAGCAAGTAATAATAACAGTGCTCCTAACAAAGCTGAAAGAGGTAATGATTTGGCATGAGAGGCACCTACTAAACGTCTAGCTATATGTGGGGCGATTAAACCGAGAAAGGTAATTCCTCCTCCTACGGATACACAAACACCTGCTATAGCAACAGAGATGAAAAGCAGGAAGCGCCTTTCTTTTTCAATATTGGCACCGACACCTATGGCAATGGAGTCCCCTAGCTTTAAAACATCCAATACTCGAGATTTATAAAGAACGATTGGAATCAGAACAACTAACCAAAGAGCAATCGTCCATACGAATGTCCAATTCGTTCCCCAAATACTACCAGAAAGCCAAACAATAGCTTTCATAAAGTTAACCGGTTCCATTTTCATCTGAAAAATGGTTAGACCTGCTCCAAATGCAGCGTTAATCCCAATTCCGACAAGTATTAGCCGAACCGGGGTTACTCTGCCATTTTTCCAGGAAAGAATGTAAATAAGAAACGCAGCAGTAAACCCACCGATTAGTGCTGTGAAGGGCATGATGAAAATAGACAGCCATCCTGTTATAAAAATAGTTCCTTGGAAAAAGAACATATAAAGGACAACTGTAAAGCCTGCACCAGCGTTGATTCCTAGAATACCAGGATCGGCAAGGGGATTCTGAGAAATTCCTTGCAAAATAGCACCAGATATAGAAATTCCCAAACCAACTAGTAAGGCCATGAATATTCGAGGTAAGCGGAACTCGAATATAGTTAGTTCATTTTGAGGAGTCCCATTTCCAAATAGTGTGGCAATAACATCGGCAATCGGTATTTTCATATATCCTGCATTAATACTTATAAGAACGGCAACAATGATTAAAACAAAGGTAGTGATCATGAAAAATTTATACTTTGCTTCATTTTTAGATAAAGTGTTTAGCATTATAGTCCTCTCCCTTCTTTACGTGCTAGATAGAGGAAGAAAGGCACACCAATAAGCGCAGTTATTGCACTGACGGGTGTTTCAAACGGGGGATTCACCATACGTCCAACGATATCTGCAGTTATCAATAATAATCCGCCTAAAATAGCAGAGCAAGGAATAATCCAACGATAATCGACTCCAACTAAAAATCTAGTGATGTGAGGAATTACAAGACCTACAAATCCAATCATACCTGCGATGGAGACTGCAGCTCCAGTTAAAAGAAGAACGGCAATTGTCCCTAAAAGTTGTATGTAACCAGTTCGCTGACCAAGTCCTTTTGCGACATCCTCTCCTAAACTTAGCACGGAGATAGAGCGCGACAGCATCAATGCTAATATAAGCCCAACAACGATAAAAGGCGCGGCAAATAAAACATGCTGCGGCTGAATGCTAGAAACTCCTCCAGCATACCAGTAGCTGATATCCTTCGATACATTGAACTTAATACCAATAGCTGTAGATAGGGAGCTTAATAGGGAAGTGATGGCTGAGCCGACCAGTGCTAACTTCACAGGAGTAACCCCACCCTTTGCCATAGCGGAAATTCCAAATACTAAAGCGGCACCAAGTCCAGCTCCAACGAATGAGAACATCATTAATCCCAAATAGCTTATACCGGGTAAAACAGCAAGCGCAATGGCGATTAGGAAGGACGAACCCGATGTAACCCCCATTATGGAGGGAGAGGCCAGCGGATTTCGTGTCATCCCTTGCATGATTGCACCAGAAACTGCTAATGCCGCCCCAACGCAAATAGCAGCAACTGCACGAGGCAGTCGAAGTTCACGAATAATAACATGGGATGAATTATCTTGATCAAAATGAAAAATAGCGTTCCATACATCCTGATAACTTAAGTTAGAGGCTCCAAAATTTATAGACACAATAATGCTAAGTCCAAGTAGCACTATGCCGATAATAATTACTACAGAACTAGTGAATGGGTTTTTTAAATCGCTCGTAGTAGTTTTAAGATGCTTTAATTTTTTATTCATATGTATATTATCTCCATCATTCATAAAAATTAAATATTGACAAATAACAGATTCTGTATTCTAATTGAAATCGAGAATCATTATCAATAAAATAATTATACCATAGCAAAAGGGAGATTAACATGAAAAATTTACTAGGTAAAAATAAGTGGATGCAATTAGTAGGAGCGGGCGCTTTGGCTTTAACTTTAGCTGCTTGTGGTGACGAAGAAACAACGGAGGATCAGTCTTCAACAGACCAAACAGAAGAACAAGCTACTGATACACAAGAAAGTGATACTCGTACATTAACAGATGCGATGGGTAACGAAGTAGTAATACCAGCTAACCCAAAACGCGTACTAGCTTCATACTTAGAAGATAATTTAGTCGCATTAGGAATAACACCTGTAGCACAATGGAGTGTAAATGACGGAGCTAGCATTCAAGGATATCTGCAAGATAGCCTAAAAGACGTTCCTATGATCCCTTATGATCTACCATTCGAAGCGGTTCAAGAATATGCACCAGATTTGATCATTATGGACTCAGCAAGCATGGTCGAGGGGGGCAAATACGAACAGTACAGTAAAATTGCTCCAACATATGTAATCGGAACAGAAGTAAACAATGATTGGCGCGATGAGTTAAAACGTGTAGGGGAAGTATTTGGTAAAGAAGCTGAAGCTCAAAAGGCATTGGATGATTATGATGCAAAAGCTGCAGAAGCAAAAGCAACGATTGAAGCAGAAGTAGGAAATCCTTCAGTAGCAGCAGTATGGTTAGTAGGTGGAAAATTCTTCGTAGTAGGAGAAAATCTATCTAGTGGTGCTGTAATGTATGGTGATTTAGGTTTGAAGATACCCGCAGTAGTGAAGGAAATCTCTGCAAGTGCAACTGGTAACTGGAGTGAAATTTCATTAGAAAAATTAGTTGAGTTGGATGCAGAGCATTTGTTCCTGATCAACAGTGATACAACAAGTGGTTCTGCTGCTTTAAGTGATGCATTATGGAATAGCGTACCCGCTGTAAAAGCCGGCAATGTATATGAGTTTTCACCAGATGAAAGCTGGCTATATACTGGTACAATTGCAAACGGACAAATCATCGACAATATTTTAAAGAGCATTGTAAAATAATTTACGAAGAAGCTATCTCTGGGCTGTTGGGAGATAGCTTCTATTTTTGGGGTTACTGCTAATTTAGATTTACGAAATTTTCTATGACATTACTTTAGTCATTTAATTTGCTAAAGGGTTGAGAAGAAGTGAAGAATGTTGCATAATAAGAAAATTAATATGGATATAATAGGAGCTGTTTACATGTCGATAAACACGCAAGTAAAAGGTAATTTGCAGCAACAAAACAACGAATTACAAAACCGAGGACGCCTACTAGTTAAATGTCCCGATAAACCAGGAATCGTTTCTGTATTATCTACATTTCTATATGCACATAATTCAAATATAATCGAGTCTAGCCAGTACTCCAGTAATCCAGAGAACGGTACATTTTTTATACGGATTGCTTATCATTGTGATGGATTACGCGAAAAGGCATCGCAAATGGAAAAGGATTTCGAACAAATTGCTACTGTTCATAATATGGAATATAGTTTTAACTATTTGCATGAGCGTACACGTTCAGCAATCTTTGTTTCCAAGGAACCACATTGTTTAATGGAACTTCTATGGGAGTGGCAAAATGGGGATTTAGAAACCGATATTGTCGTAGTTATTAGTAATCACGAAGACGCGCGTCCATTTGTTGAAGCATTAGGCATACCATATCATTATATCCCAGCAAACAAAGACATTCGAAAACAAGTGGAAGCTGAACAAATTCACTTAATGGAACAATACAATGTTGACTTACTAATTCTGGCTCGTTATATGCAAATATTAACACCAGAGTTTGTGGATCATTTTGAAAATCGAATTATCAATATCCACCATTCGTTCTTACCAGCATTCATCGGGGCCGGTCCATATGAGCGAGCCTATGAACGTGGAGTAAAACTGATTGGTGCTACTTCTCATTATGTAACAAATAATTTGGATGAAGGTCCTATTATCGAACAAGACGTAGAGCGGGTAGATCATCGTGATGATGTAGTGGAGTTAAAAAAAATTGGTCGTACTATCGAACGTCGAGTATTAGCAAAAGCAGTTAAGTGGCATTTAGAAAATCGTATTATTGTCGAAGGTAATAAGACGATTGTTTTCCACTAAGCCAAAAGTTCTAAAGACCTTTATAGGTTGAATGCGCTAGTCATTCTGTATATAATGAACATAGACTATAAAGACTGGATACGCGAATACCCAGTCTGCAATTACATACCGCAGAAAGAGCGGTTGGTCCAAGTTCAGAATAACCGTCAACCTTTAGCTCAGGGGACGGTTATTTCTTTTTTACAAAGAAAATGATAATGGTCACTACAATGGAAAAGGTTGCTATTAGTACAGCACTAAGCTGGATCAACAAACTCATCATCTGGTATGTTGTCATGGCAACACCTCTTAACGGAAAAAGTGACCAGCCGCCCACCGTACTATGTAATTGCCAACTTATTATAACATACATAAGAACTAATGTTCTGTTTTCCTTCATTATTGCGATTCAAAGTAGCTGATATGCTAACAGTATGGATACTTCTGGAAAATTCTTCTAAAAGTAAAAGCCCTAACAGAGTAAGATACTAGCTCTGTTAGGGCTTTTATTAGATTTGAATAGGTTTCTTCGCTCGGATATCTCCTAAGAAGAACTTTCCATATGGAATCATTTTTTGAATGACGATGGACGCTGTAATTGGGATGATTATCCCTAGGGTTGTAAAGCCAATAATGCCGTATTGGAAATAATCATTCAGGATAATATCGGTAAAAATATGTAAATACATAATAGAGATTGAGTGTTTTTCTATTTTTGCCAACCAATCTAGCGATAGAATTGCAGTAATTCTTTGGAACAGGGCTAGAATGACGATAATAAACGCAATTGGAATGATTAAATCGAGCAGTAAATGTTCATATCGCAAGAACTTCATACTTAAATGATAATCAATAAAACCAAGTTTATCTGTTATTATTGCAGTGATTGCAATGATCAGAGATCCTATAAGCCAAGTCTTCGTGATGTTCATCCAAAACGATTTGGCGTAATATCCAAGAGCAAAGTAGACGATTGCCATTAGAACGACGTCTAGGTTCCAAAGCATAGGGATTGTTTGTGAGGCTTCGGCTGGAGCACCGCTAATATATTGCATAGCGAATATGCTTTCTAAATGTGCAACAATATAAAAGACAATTAACAATCCAATTTGCTTGACACGACTTAAATACTTTGTCATCATCATGAATAATAAATAAGTAAAGAATAATGTCGTTACGAACCAGAAAACTCCATAAGCACCACGTGCAAAACGACCTGCAATTACTAGTTTCCATAAATCTTGCAAGTACCAGGTTATATCAAAATTACCTCCCGCAAGCTCCATCCCGTATCGAATAGTTGTAATAGCTAATAGAAAAAACAAGTAAGGAACTATTAGCTGTAGAAATCTTTTTTTAATTGAGCTTTTTGTGTCTTGATCTTCTTTCAATTCTTTAAAGAATAAGCCACTCAATAAGAAAAAAGCTGGCATATGAAACCAGTATATATAGGTGATAAATGGAAAATCTAAGTCACCTGGATAATGTCCGATAACAACTAATATCATTAAAAAACCTTTTGTTACATCAACCCATGTTAATCGCTTGTTAGCCATAAAACTTCCTCCAAAACATAATATCTATGTTTGTTTATCCGTTTTTGGGTAATTATAAACGTATAGTGTGTTTCAATTATATTACATATTTTTAAAAGGGGTTTTGTTATATGTTGGAAATAATTTGTTTTGGTGATAGTATCACCGCTAGAAAAGAGGGCTATTCATCGCCTATTTTGACTCATAAATTGTCGACAAAAATGCCTAATTATGAATTTATAAATACGGGGGTATCTGGAAATACAACGGAGCAAGCGATGTTCCGTTTCAATAAAGATGTGCTATCTAAACGACCTGATGCAGTGACTGTATTATTTGGAGCGAATGACTCTGCAACTCATAAGTTTGTAGATTTAGATACGTTTAAGCGTAATATTTCTTTATTTGCCAAGCAAATAGGTCCTGAAAAGACGATATTGATTAGTCCTGCTCCTGTAGATGAGTCTCTTCAACCGAATAGAACGAATGAACGTATGGAGCAATATGCACAGGCTGTTCAGGAGGTTGCTGAAGAAACAGGGAGTTATTTTATCGATTTCTTTCACATTTTTTATTCCCATCCAAATTACAAAGAGCTTTTGGTAGGAGAGAAGAATGATGGTCTGCATTTTGGTGAGTCTGGCTATGAATTACTTTCTGATTTAATAGTGCAAAAATTAGAGGAAATGGAGATTGAGGATGGTTTCTTCAAAAAACTAGTAGATCGATTAATGAGAGGCTAGTATTTTTCAGACGATTCTTGGAAATGATAGAGGAAGATTCAAACAAGGAGTGAATTTTCTTGCTGCAATTACAAACAGAGTTGGAAGGGAAAGAAATTGGTTTTGGTGATTTAAGAAGTAGAATAGATAGCCTAGGCTACACGATAGGCGGAAACTGGGATTACCATAAGGGCAGTTTTGACAATGTATTGTGGCGAGATGAGGGGGAAACAATCTACTTGCGACTTCCATTCGAAGTGGTGGAAGGAGAGTTAGATAATTACGATGCGCAGATTAAGTTTCAAACCCCCTATGTCATCAAGCATGTAGTCAATGTAGGCTTAGATGATGATGAGCATTCACTACTCACATCAACAGGCTTCAATCAATTCCAAGATCCAGTTGATAAAGACGGTCATATTGCAAACCAAAACAAATGGGCATTAGCTGGAGAGCAAGCTGTGGAGAAAATTGTACGGTTAGTCCAATAAAAGAAAGATCATTTTGCACAAGTTGCGAAATGGTCTTTTTTATTGGGCTAATCTACTTAAAGGCCCCACACTTACAATATTCGATATATTTCATTATAATAGAAGCATTAGAGAAGTAACTGGAAAGGAAAGCGACCGATGAAATATGAACGAATGATTAATTCGGAGCAAGAAACTATGGCTCTTGCTGAGCAACTGGCAGCTCTCCTACATGCCGGTGATGTATTGACACTTGAAGGTGATTTGGGAGCAGGTAAAACGACCTTCACAAAAAGTGTGGCGAAGGGGCTCGGAATTACACGCAACGTGAATAGCCCGACGTTTACAATATTGAAGCAATATGAGGGCAGACTGCCGTTAAATCATCTAGATGTCTATCGACTTGCGGACAGTGATGAGGATTTAGGCTGGGACGAGCTGTTTTATGGGAATGCGGTAAGTATCATTGAGTGGGCCCATTTAATAGAGGAGGATTTGCCACCGGAGCGGCTAGCGATTACGATTTTACGGCTGGATGAGAATGCCAGAAAGTTTACGTTTATGCCCATTGGCAAACGATATGAACAATTATGTGAGGAGCTTTTTGGATGATTTGGATAGGAATAGATACATCACATACACCGCTAGCGATAGCTATTGTAAAGGATGAACAAGTACTTGCTGAGTACAAGTCGTCAGTGAAAATTACTCACTCGATTGGTGCTATGCCAGCGATTGAAGAACTAATGGAAAAAGCAAATATTAAGCCGGGTGAAATAGAGGCGATTGCAGTAGCGAAAGGACCCGGTTCTTATACAGGAGTTCGTATTGGAGTAACGATAGGAAAAACACTCGCTTGGACACTAAATATACCGATATATTCGGTGTCGAGCTTACATGTACTAGCTGAGAATGCACCGTATTTCCAAGGGGTTGTTTGTTCCATTATGGATGCGCGTCGTGGCAATGTATTTGCTGGAATTTATGCAAACGGTGAAGTAATAAAGGAAGCGCATATGTCCTTAGTAGATTTACTGACAACTCTGGATAATTTGGAACAGCCTGTTTTATTTGTCGGTATGGACGTTACGATTCACTGGGATCAAATAAAAGAAGTGCTTGGAGAAAAGGTTCAACGGGTAAATGCCGCCTTCGATTTACCAAATGCCGCTGTTTTAATAGAAATGGCGAAAAAAATGGAGCCTTCCGAAGTGCATACAGTTGTGCCAGAGTATTTGCGTATTACCGAGGCAGAGGCAAACTGGATGAAAGAGCAGAAGAAAAATGGAAACTAATATAACGTATCGCAAAATGACACTAGATGATATAGATCAAGTACTGTTGATCGAACAAGAGGCATTCGACACACCGTGGACGAGAGAAGCCTTTGAGCATGAAATGACAACCAATTTGTATTCACATTATCTTGTTGCGGAAACAGAAACAAAAGAAATAATTGGATACTGTGGCATGTGGGTCGTGATGGATGAAAGTCATATTACTAATGTGGCAGTAGTAGAGCGAATGCGTGGAAACAAAATTGGCGAAGGCTTGATGCGTGAAGCTATCCGTGTTGTAACGGAGCAGGAGGTAGTACTTATGACGCTAGAAGTTAGAGTTTCAAATGAGGTGGCGAAGAACTTGTATCATAAGCTTAACTTCCAAGACGGAGGCATACGAAAAAATTATTATTCAGACACCGGAGAGGATGCACTTGTGATGTGGGTGGAATTCAAATGATAAAAGACCAATATATATTAGGAATTGAAACGAGCTGTGATGAAACAGCAGCATCGATTGTGAAAAATGGACAAGAGATTATTTCCAATGTAGTCGCTTCCCAAATCGAAAGCCATAAACGATTTGGGGGCGTAGTGCCGGAAATTGCATCGAGACATCATGTGGAGCAAATTACAATTGTCATCGAAGAAGCATTAAAACAAGCGGGTATGACACCTCAGGACATAGATGCAGTTGCAGTAACAGAAGGTCCAGGATTAGTAGGCGCACTTCTAATAGGTATAAATGCAGCGAAAGCCTTCGCTTTTGCACATGGACTTCCACTTGTTGGAGTCCATCATATCGCAGGGCATATTTACGCAAATGCTTTAGTGCAAAAGATGGAATTTCCACTTCTTGCATTAGTCGTGTCTGGAGGACATACGGAGCTTGTATTAATGAAGGAAGACGGTATTTTCGAATTAATCGGAGAGACTAGAGATGATGCAGCTGGTGAAGCATACGATAAAGTAGCAAGAGTTTTAAACCTTCCTTATCCAGGAGGACCACATATTGATAAACTTGCTAACGAAAGTGACGAAGCGTTGCAATTCCCAAGGGCTTGGCTAGAAGAAGGATCCTATGATTTTAGCTTCAGTGGATTAAAATCAGCAGTTATCAATTATCAGCATAATGCTGAGCAACGTGGGGAGAAAATCAACCCGAACCATCTAGCTGCAGGTTTCCAACAAAGTGTAGTGGAAGTGTTAACAACAAAAACTATTCGTGCAGCACGTGAATATAAAGTGAAACAAGTCATTGCTGCAGGTGGGGTTGCTGCCAATAAAGGACTTCGTACTTCATTAGAAGAAGCATTTACAAAAGAAAATATACCTTTTTATGTACCACCTATCAAGCTATGTACAGATAATGCTGCCATGATTGCAGCTGCAGGAAATTCAAAATTTTCAGCAGGGCATACAGGTAATATGTCGATGAATGGTAGACCAGGCCTAGAATTAGATAGTTGGAACTAAATGAAATCCTCTTTTCTTCGACAAGAAAAGAGGATTTTTTAACACGGATTTTAGAAGTTGTCAATAGAGAACATTCGTACTTATGCACAATTTGTGGACAACATGTGCATAAGTCGTCGAAAAACTATATATAGTATGATTATTATACACATCTATGTGGATAATGTAGTTTTTTGATTGTGGACAATGTGGATAAAGCTGTTGATAGATTGATATAACTAGTTTTATGATGTGAATAAATATGTGGAGAAAAATTATTATAAAATAGCACTTGACCAACATATATGTATACAATTCGACACATCATCAAATACCTTCGAATATGAGAAGGATTAATGCAGAACTTGTAGAACTTATAGTATTAAGTTCCATCTCTATTTAAAAATGAATAAAAAATGGTGCAATTAATGTGGAGGAATCTTAGTGGAAATATTTTTTCGGTATAATTGGTTGGTAAGAGAAGAATGGTATCAATGGTGTGAGGGATTAAGTGAAGAAGATTTGTTGTGCAAACGCACAGGTGGAGTAGGGGGTATTCTAGAAACATTATTTCATATAGTAGACGTGGAATGGAGTTGGATTCGCATTTTGCAGGATAAGCCCGACTTTCAGGAGAGTTTTGAAAATTATCTTACTTTGGAGAAAGTACGACAATTAGACACTAAATTTCGGCTGGAAGTTGAAGCCTTTTTAGACAACTGGAATGATGGCATGGAAAGTCGCATACTTTACGATACGTTACCAGATGGAAGAATTGAACAGGATACATGGGGTGAAGTTATTCGACATGTAATAGCACATGAGATACACCATATCGGACAATTATCTATCTGGGCCAGAGAATTAGGAAAAAAACCGGTATCTGCTAATGTAATTGGACGTGGACTTGCCGAATCAGCGAAAGAATAACTGATTTATTCACAATTCTAACAGAGAATGTAATATGCACACGTATTCACCATTATCAAAGGGAAGTGACTTATGAAAATAGAATATGCTATCGTAATTTTAGCTATTTCAATAGCATTCAGTGGCTATTGGATAGGCAATGCGATTAAGCATCAACAGAACTCGGAAGTGGAAGAAGTTAATTATCAACCTGTTGATGAAGTTTTGTCTTTAACGGAGGCTTCTGATTATCTTAAGTTAAGTGAAAAATCTATTAAGGCAATTATAAGTCAGGAAAAAATACACTTGAATAACTATGGTTCATTTTCAGGTATGATGTTCCCTTATTCAAATATATATGGAGAGTTTATCTTTTCAAAAAAGTCTCTAGATGTATGGATAAATGAGACCACAATAAATAAGAACGAGTATCCTAATTCCTAATTAGGAGAAAAAGGTAGAGTAAACTAATGGTTCAAAGTTAAGAACTATATGTATTAAGAAAAGGTAGTGAAGCCAATAAACATATTGGTTTCACTACCTTTTTTATCGTGCATTTAATTATAGTGCTATTTCTTCTAGCTGCTCCTGTAACTCAAGCCATTCATTGGACAAGTCATCTTGTTTTTCTTTCAACTGATCCAGCTCAACTTGTAATTGTTGGACAGCTTCGTGGTCCTGAAAAATTTCAGGGTCACATAGTTTTTCTTCAATTGTAGCAATTTCCGCATCAACAGTTGGAATCTGGCTTTCTAGTTCCTCTAGCTGGCGACGAAGCTGGCGTTCTTTTTTCTTTGCTTCTTTATCTATTGTGGATGTGTTTACTTTTGTCACTACTGTATTTTCAACGACGGCATTTTCTAAAGCATCCTCTTCCATTTCTTCTTTTTTCTCTAAATAATAGTCGTAGTCTCCAAGGAATAGGGTTGCATCATCGCTTGCTAACTCAATGACCTTTGTTGCAATTCGATTTATGAAATATCGGTCATGGGATACGAATATGATAGTCCCAGGAAAGTCGAGCAATGCATTTTCAAGAACCTCTTTACTGTCTAAGTCAAGATGGTTTGTAGGCTCATCGAGTACAAGGGTGTTCGCTTTTAAAAGCATTAGTTTTGCAAGAGCAAGTCTTGCCTTTTCACCACCGGAAAGAGTAGATACCGTTTTTTGTACATCATCTCCTGTAAACAAGAAACGACCTAATACGGTACGGACATCTTTTTCATTCATCAACGGCCATTCATCCCATAGTTCCTGTAAGGCTGTTTTATTGCCAGTTAGTGCTGCTTGTTCTTGGTCATAGTATCCAAATTGGACATTTGTTCCGTACTGAATTTTCCCGCCAGCGGCATCCAGTTGTTTCATAATCGTTTTTAGTAAGGTCGATTTTCCGACTCCATTTGGTCCCACAAGTGCAATTCGATCCTGTTTGTATACAGAGAAGGATATGTTAGAAGAAACTGTTTTGTTTGGATAACCGACTGCTATTTCTTCTAGCCGAAGTACGTCATTGCCACTTGGTCGATCGATAGTAAATCCGAACGAGGCAGATTTTTCATCTCCATCAGGGGAATCCATCCAATCTGTCTTTTCGATGACCTTACGTCTGGATTGGGCCATTTTAGTAGTAGAGGCACGGGCTAGATTTTTACTGACAAAGTCCTCTAGTTTTGCTTTTTCCTCTTGCTGTTTTTCATATTTCTTTCTATCTAACTCATAGTTTTTTGCTTTTTGCGTTAAGTAGGAGCTATAGTTGCCAACATATCTCGCTACATTATGTCGAGATACTTCGTAGACAAAGTTGACCACTTGGTCTAAAAAGTATCGGTCATGTGAGACGATAAGAACTGCGCCATTATAATTTTTCAAATAGTTTTCTAAAAAGCTTAACGTTTGAATATCTAAATGGTTGGTCGGCTCATCGAGGATTAGTAAGTCTGGCTTACTCAGGAGCATTTTTGCTAGTGCGAGCCTCGTTTTTTGCCCTCCTGATAATGCTTGGACAGGCTTATCGTACTCATCTGGGAAAAACTGCATGCCATGTAAGATAGATCGTATATCCGATTCGAAGCGATAACCACCAGCTTCATTAAAGGCTAACTGCAGTTCATCATATGTCGCTGCCACTCTTGCATAAGCTTCCGTATCTTCATATACAGAAGGGTCTGCCATTTGTGATTCTAAGGAACGAAGCTCTTTTTCTGAGTTAATAAGATGACTAAAAATCGTCTTCATTTCCTCCCAGATGGTCAGCTTGGATTCGAGACCTGCATGCTGCTCTAAATAGCCTAGACGAATATTTTTGGGCATAATAATTTCGCCAGAATCGTACGACATTTCACCTGCTATTATTTTAAGTAAAGTGGATTTTCCAGCTCCGTTTCTCCCAACAAGGGCAACCCGGTCACGGTCCTGAACTTCCAACTTTACGTTTGTTAATATATCTTCTCCATTAAAGGATTTTGTTATTTGATTGACTTGTAAAACGATCACAATTATTCGCACCTCAATTCTATCCTAAGTGTAATAGATAGGGCTTGTCGTTGCAACGCTCTAGCTTTACAATGGTAGAAATGTCTAGTAAGATAATAACGATTTGTTTGACTAAATTAGGAGGATTTTTTATGAAACCAGAAATACCGAGAATTCCTCAAGCAACTACGAAAAGACTTCCTTTATATTATAGATTTTTACAAAGCTTTCATAATGCTGGACATAAACGAGTTTCCTCACAGGAATTGAGTGAAGCGATGAAAATAGATTCAGCTACAATCCGAAGAGACTTCTCTCATTTTGGTGCGCTTGGAAAAAAAGGCTACGGTTATGACGTTCCAACATTACTTGAGTTTTTCCGTAAAACACTCGACCAGGATGAGGCAGCGAATGTGGCACTCATTGGAGTTGGGAGTTTGGGAACTGCTTTTCTAAAATATAATTTCCAAAAAAACCACAATACCAAAATAGTAGTAGCATTTGATACAAAAGCTCCAGTTGAGGGAACGACAATAAGTGATATTCCTGTATACCATTCGAGTGTTATGCTCGAAAAGCTAGAGGAATATGGAATTGAGCTAGTCATTTTCACTTTACCAAGTCGAGCAGCACAGCAGGTAGCCGATCAATTAGAGGCTTCTTCTATTAAAGGAATATTAAACTTTACGCCAATTCGTTTACAAACAACCGACGCTATCCGAGTACATACAATCGATCTTTCTGTCGAATTACAGACCCTGATTTATTTAATAAGAAATGAACTAACTGAATAACGAAAAAAGCCTTTGACCACAATGCTAGCAGGTCAAAGGCTTTTATTAATGAAAAAATATCAACTGCATATTTGAATAAGACTCAAAGAACTGTTGAATGTCTTCTCCATAAAATTGAACGAGTACAACAAATCCATTTAATAGCATATGAGAGATAATAGATGCGATGATTCGCTTCGTCTTGTAATAGATAAAGGCGAATATAAATCCAGATACCGCATATAGTAGGATGTGCGTAAAGTCAAAGTGAATAATTCCGAACACAATCGCACTGACAGAAGCAGCTACAAAGAAATTCGTTTTTGGTAATAGAGTTCCGAAAATAATCCGTCGAAATATGAGCTCCTCTAATATAGGAGCAAAAATGACAATTGAAAAAATGGCCAATGGTACGGCATGGGCGATTTCGATAAATTGAGTTGTATTCTCTGATCCAGGATCTACGCCAAATCTAAGTTCGATGCTTGCTGCAATACCCTGTCCAACAAATACTAGAAAGAAACCAGCAATTCCCCAACCGATAGTTTGGAGGGTTGGGCTAGGCTTACCTTTTAACGCCTTCAAGTAAGTATTGTCTTTTCGGATGATTAACAGGGTGATTAATGTGGCGATTCCCATGCTGAGAAATACCCACCAACCCGAAATGAAAATTGCTGGATTTTCCACACCCCTCGTTTCTAACAATTTATAAAGGGACGGTAAGATTGGTACAAGTAAAGCTCCCGATAACTGCATAATACAGTATACGATTAAAATGTAGATACCAGTTTTTTGTTGTTTCATGAAAGTTTTATTCCTCTCTATATACCTTTTTCTTTTATTCCGGTTTAACAGGCTGTAATACCCCCACCTTAATCTTTTTTTAAAATCAAATGAAGTAACAGGGAGATAAATTGCCTGTAAATCCCCGACTTAGAACATAGACGAAAAACGCCAAGACGTGTGGCTTCATCTATGTGATTCACATCTTTGAGCCACGTGCCAACAGGAAGTTTAGCTTTATTGTATCGGAAATAGGAAATAAAAGAAAAAGATACTTTCTCACTTGCAAAATGTTCTGTGATTAATTATTATTATAAGTGTGTTAGCACTCGAAGAGTAAGAGTGCTAATAATAATAATAAATTTTACTATTTTAGGGAGGTAGTTTCACTTGTTAAGACCATTAGGTGATCGTATCATAATCGAATTAATCGAAGCTGAGGAAAAAACAGCATCTGGCATCGTACTTCCAGACTCTGCTAAAGAAAAACCGCAAGAAGGAAATGTTGTTGCTACAGGAACTGGACGAGTACTTGAAAACGGCACTCGCGTTGAACTTGACGTAAAAGAGGGAGACCGCATCATCTTCTCTAAATATTCAGGTACAGAAGTGAAATATGACAACAATGATTATTTAATTTTACGCGAAAGCGATGTTCTAGCTGTAATTGGCTAATAATAACTCTTAAAAATATATTCAGGAGGTAACTAACACATGGCTAAAGAAATTAAATTTAGTGAAGACGCTCGTAGCGCAATGCTACGCGGAGTAGATAAACTTGCAGATGCTGTTAAAGTAACGCTTGGACCAAAAGGACGCAATGTTGTTCTTGAGAAAAAATTTGGTTCACCACTTATTACAAATGATGGTGTAACAATTGCAAAAGATATCGAATTGGAAGATGCATTTGAAAATATGGGTGCTAAATTAGTAGCAGAGGTTGCTTCTAAAACAAACGATATCGCTGGTGACGGTACAACTACTGCTACAGTACTTGCGCAATCTATGATTCGTGAAGGATTGAAAAACGTAACAGCGGGTGCGAACCCAGTAGGAATTCGTAAAGGGATCGACCTTGCAGTTGCTGCAGCAGTTACTGAGTTAAAAGCAATTTCAAAACAAATCGAAGGCAAAGAGTCTATTGCTCAGGTTGCAGCTATTTCTTCAGGAGATTCTGAAGTTGGTGATTTAATCGCTGAAGCAATGGAACGCGTTGGTAACGACGGTGTTATTACGATTGAAGAATCTAAAGGCTTCACTACAGAACTTGATGTAGTAGAAGGTATGCAGTTCGACCGTGGATATGCATCTCCTTATATGGTAACAGATTCCGATAAAATGGAAGCTATTTTAGATAATCCATATATTCTAATTACAGATAAAAAAATCACAAGCATTCAAGAAATTCTTCCTGTGCTTGAGCAAGTAGTACAACAAGGAAAACCACTTTTACTAATCTCTGAGGACGTAGAAGGGGAAGCTCTAGCTACTCTTGTATTAAACAAATTACGTGGAACTTTCAATGCTGTAGCTGTTAAAGCTCCAGGATTTGGTGACCGTCGTAAAGCAATGCTAGAAGATATCGCAGTTCTAACTGGAGCTGAAGTAATTACAGAAGATTTAGGCTTAGACTTAAAATCTGCTAATATTACACAATTAGGTCGCGCATCTAAAGTTGTTGTATCTAAAGACAATACGACAATCGTAGAGGGCAACGGAGAATCTGATCGCATCGCTGGTCGTGTAACCCAAATCCGTTCTCAATTAGAAGACACTACATCTGAATTCGACAAAGAAAAACTACAAGAACGCCTTGCTAAACTAGCTGGTGGTGTAGCTGTAGTGAAAGTCGGAGCAGCAACAGAAACAGAACTTAAAGAACGCAAGCTTCGCATTGAAGATGCACTAAACGCAACTCGTGCAGCTGTAGAAGAAGGTATCGTAGCTGGTGGTGGTACGGCACTAGTGAACGTATACAACAAGGTTGCTGAATTAGCTGATACAAAAGAAGGCGACGTAGCAACAGGTCTGAAAATTGTACTTCGTGCATTAGAAGAACCAGTTCGTCAAATCGCTAATAACGCAGGTCTTGAAGGATCTATCGTTGTTGATCGTTTAAAACGCGAAGAAGTCGGTATCGGTTTCAACGCTGCAACAGGCGAATGGGTTAACATGATCGACGCAGGTATCGTAGATCCAACTAAAGTAACTCGTTCAGCATTACAAAACGCTGCATCTGTAGCGGCATTATTCTTAACTACTGAAGCAGTAGTAGCGGACATTCCAGAACCAGCAGGCGGCGGCATGGGTATGCCTGATATGGGTGGCATGGGCGGCATGATGTAAAAAAGCTTTTGAGAAAAATTCGTATACTAGCTTGCTTCACCTTTAATCAAGCTCATGATCAAAATAACTAAAAACATTCAATAATTAGAAGACCCCACATCCAAACACGAACTTGGAGAAGGGTCTTCTTTTTTTTGTTTAGATATTTTATAGAAAAGTATTCAGATTGTGTGAGAAACTGGTACCCATAATTAAAGGTTTGAAATTTTCAAATAGTTGTTGACCTTCCATTATAGTGGAGAGTTTATAATCAATACCATAGTAACCCAATAAGAATTATTGTATAAGGAGATGTATATATGAAAAAAAGACTATTTCTTTTTATTTCCATTTTGACAGTTATTATTGCAGGTTGCAGTAACGGTGCTGAAATAGATTCTACTAGCGACGGAACACTTGACCGAACAACGGTAATTTTAGATTGGACACCTAATACAAACCATACTGGATTATATGTAGCTCTTGAAAATGGATATTATGAAGAAGCTGGACTGGATGTTGAAATTATTCAACCCGCTGAAGGCTCTTCTGCTACGCTAGTTGCAGTCGGAAAAGGCGACTTTGGTGTGAGCTATCAAGAAGATGTAACATATGCTTTAACAAGTGAAGATCCACTTCCAATTCAAGCAATCTCTACGATTATTCAGCATAACACATCTGGATTTGCGGCACCTGCTAGTAAAAATATTTCTGAAGTAAGTGATTTTGAAGGGAAAGTATATGGTGGCTGGGGGTCTGCTTCTGAAGAGGCTATTTTGAAATCGGTAATGGCTGATGCGGGCGCAGATTTTAATTCATTGCAAATTGCTAATATAGGCAGCGATGATTTCTTTGCAGCAACAGAAAAAAATACTGACTTTGCATGGGTCTTCGAAGGTTGGACTGGTATTGAAGCAAAACTACGCGGTCTCGATTTAAACTATATTTCTGTGGCAAGCTTAAACCCAATTTTTGATTACTATACACCTTTGCTCATTTCGAACAATAAATTAATCCAAAGTAATCCAGAGAAGATTAAAGCATTCTTAGAGGCTACAACGAAAGGCTATCAATATGCCATTGATCATCCCGAAGAGAGTGTAGATATATTACTAAATTATGCACCTGAAATTGATCGTGAGTTAGCGTTAGAAAGTCAAAAATTCTTAACTAGCCAGTATCAAGCGGAAGCTTCTCAGTGGGGCATTATGAAAGAAGAAGTTTGGGCTAACTATGCAAAGTTCATGAAAGATAATAACTTAATTACAACTGACTTAAATACAGATAAAGCATTTACAAATGAGTTTTTACCGGCTCAAGAATAAGGAGATGACATCAATGACACAACATATTAGAGTAGTACTTGAATATTTCCACCCATGGACAAATTCAGCAGGTTTTTATTATGCACGAGAGCAAGGGTGGTATGAAGAAATTGGATTAGATGTAGAGTTCACGTGCTATGATGCAGCACGTGGCGACACATTAACTTATTTAAACACGCAGCAAGCACATTTTGGTATATTCCCAACAAATCGTTTACTTGTATTACGTGAAAAGGTTTTAGAAACGTCAGTTATTGGTATTGCTGCAATTAATCACGGTGGTATGGAAACAATTCAAACCGTAAGAAGCACTGGCATTGAGAATCCAGCCGATTTATCAGGAAAGCGTATTGCGATGAATCCAACACCCCGTGGGTTAGCTATGGTAAAGCATTTAATTAGTGCAAATGGAGGAGTTCCAGAATTTGAAGTTGTAGATGCAGGTGCTCGTGAATTGGAGGCACACGACTTAGCAAACGGCGTGGCAGATGCGACATTTGGTAGTTACTGGGGCTGGGAGTTATTGCTCGACTCTAGCGTACCAGTTGAAGAGCGAATAATTTGGCCAGTTGATTCAATTGGTGCACCTAAATATCATAGCTATTTACTCGGGGCAAATGAACAATTTGCCAATGCAAACCCTGAATTAGTCGAACAATTTTTGGAAGTTACCGCACGTGGGTATTTAACAATAGCAAAACAGCCTAACCTAGCTGAATCGATTTATGAAAAAACAATTCCGTATTTCCCGGCATATTTAATACAACGCTCTTTACCCTTAATAGCACAGAGTTGGTTACACAATAAAGAGTGGGGGCAACAGCGTGAAGAGTTAATGCATGATTATTCAGATTGGTTAGTAAGGCATCAGATTTTACGCAATAAAGATGGTTGGAAAACCGCCTACACTAATAAATTCCTACCAGCTGAGCGTACGTTATGACAACAAATCATATAGAAAACATAAAAAGTCACGGTATGGGTAAGGATGCTGTTGAGCGAACATGGATGACGATGAACATGGAGGAAGTAACACAGCTATTATCATTTTTTCCACAATTCAATGAAGTAACGACTCTACTTTGGCATAGCCCTCGTCCATTTTCAAGCGCAACAATCGCATTAATTGATGGGGAAAAGTATTTTATTAAACGTCATTCTAGGGACATCCGAGACGTAGAAGGATTAAAAGAAGAACACGGTATTTTAAGTCATTTATATAAACAAGGACTTCCTGTTAGTGAAGTTGTTACTGGAGCTGATAAAAATACTGCCTTTACAATCGGTGAATGGACATACGAAATTCATTTACTCGGAACGGGGGTTGATGTATACCAAGATGCTGTTTCATGGTCCCCTTTCATGTCTGATAAACATGCATTTGCAGCAGGTGAAATGTTAGCCAAGATGCATCTTGCAAGTTCTTCCTATGATGCACCCGAGAGAAAAGTGCGACCTCTTGTTTCATGCTTTGAAATTTGGAATACAGAAGACCCTATAGAGGCAACGAAAAAATTTGCTAAAAGTCGACCTGGCTTAGCCCGATATCTAGCAGGTCGCGACTGGGAACTAGATTTCCAACAGGAGCTATTTCCATTTTACAAAAAATTCGTTCCTTATATGAAAAAATTGCGCCCTCTATGGACGCATAACGACTGGCATGCCTCTAATTTACTGTGGACAGATCATTCATTTAATGCGGAGGTATCTATGGTTTTAGATTTTGGATTAAGTAATGTTACATCGGCTGTTTATGACTTGGCGACTGCGCTTGAACGAAATGTAGTGACATGGCTGGAAATGGAAACAGACAAAGATAATTTGGTCCATTTCCAAGATGTTAAAGCTTTACTTGAAGGATACACATCAGTAAGAAGCTTATCAGAAACTGAAAAACAAGCACTGCTGACTATCTTACCCATTGTGCACACGGATTTTGCCTTGAGTGAGATTGATTATTTTGTACGTATTACGAAATCTAACGAAGATGCAGATTTGGCATATTATACATTTTTATTGGGGCATGCAAAATGGTTTAACAGCCTTCAAGGAAAGCAATTACTAAAAGAAGTGGTAAATACTCTATCTCCAAACACTTACTGATATAGGAAAAGGAAACAAGTTCAACACTTGATGAATCTACATAGTAAAGGAATGAACTAACTTGAATGCTTTACAACGACTGCAAAATAATCTATATCCATTATTAACAATTGTCTTTGTGCTCGTTGCATGGCAAATGACTGTAGTAATTTGGAATATTCCCAACTATATTTTACCGGCACCAACGAATGTTGTGTCTGCGCTAACATCTGATCTACCTACTATTCTAGATCATACAAAAATTACAGTAATCGAATCATTTTTAGGCTTTATTTTAGCTATTTTACTTGCTTTTCTATTAAGCGTTTTGATGGATAGTTTTACAATTGTAAAAAAATCTCTCTATCCTTTATTAATTATTTCACAAACCGTCCCAACAATTGCTATCGCTCCTATTATTATGATTTGGTTCGGATTTGGTATTTTACCTAAAGTTTTAATCATTGTACTAGTTTGTTTTTTCCCAATTGCTGTTAGCCTTATTGATGGTTTTCAAAAAGTAGACCAAGACTTCATCAATTTATTTAAAACAATGAAAGCAAACAAAATGCAAGTACTGTTCCATTTAAAGTTACCTTCTGCAATGGTTAACTTTTTCTCGGGTCTGAAGATTGCGGCTACATATATGATTATGACTGCGGTGATTAGTGAATGGATGGGAGGATTAAAAGGAATAGGCGTATATATGGTTCGTGCAAAAAGTGCTTATGAATTGGATAAAATGTTTGCTTCTATTTTTGTCATCGTTATCTTGAGTATAATTGTTATTTACTTAATTGATTTATGTGCAAAAAAGGTAACCCATTGGGAGTAGAAAGGGGATTTACAAATGGCTCAGCCAATAGGGAAATATAGAAAACCTAACACAATTATCTCTCTACAAAATGTTGGGAAAAGCTATTCGGAAAAAGAAGTACTGCGCAATATTTCAATGCATGTCCAAGAAGGAGAGTTTGTTAGCCTTCTTGGACCTAGTGGCAGCGGGAAAAGTACAATTTTTAATATTGTTGCCGGACTTCAGGAGGTGACTACTGGGGTTCTATCTATTAGTGATACAATTGGTTATATGCAACAAAAAGACCTACTACTTCCATGGAAAACAATTCTTGAAAATATCGTCTTGCCACTGGATTTACAAGGAAAGAATAAGCAAGATTCCCGACAGCATGCAAATGAACTAATTGATAAAGTTGGACTTCGTGGCTACGAAAATAAATACCCACGCGAATTATCAGGAGGTATGCGTCAGCGTGCTAATTTCTTGCGGACGTTCATATCTTCTCAAAAAATTTTATTACTAGATGAACCGTTTGGCGCACTTGATTCTATTACAAAAGGTAATATGCAAAAATGGCTACTTTCCATTAAAGAAGAATTTGGCGTGACCATCTTATTTATAACACATGATATCGAGGAAGCAGTGTTACTATCCGATCGAATTTATGTCATTTCTTCCTCGTATGGTCAAATTAAAGAAGAAATTCACGTTGATTTTTTAAGTGATCAAAAAGAACAGCGGTTGCATTCTCCTGATTTACTCAGGATGAAACAACATATTCTTTCAATGTTATAGCACTAGGAAGTGAATGATAATGGAACTGTTTACAATTGGAAAAGTATCGAAATATTGTAGTATCTCAATTAAAACATTACGTTACTATGATGAGATTGGTTTATTAAAACCTGCATTAGTCTCTGAAGAAAATAATTACCGCTACTATACCGAAGTGGAAATCCAAAAGATTCCGCTTATTAAATATTATAAAGAACTAGGATTTAAATTAGATGACATTAAATCATTATTAACTCATTATCAATTAAATACTATAGACAATTATTTTGAAAAAGAGTTATCTTCTCTTGAGCAAGAAATGGCTAACTTAAAAAGAAAATACTTTGCTGTACAAGAATGGAAAACTCTAATTGAACAAGGAAAACATATAAAGAATTGTAATTCGAGTATTATTTCTTCGATTGAATTAAAAACTATGCCTATTTATCAAACCATTTCATTTACCCTAGAACTAGATACACAAGAAATCAATAACACTGAATTCTATTTTAGCAATGCCTTCGTTGAATTTTGTCGTCAGCATAACTATTATACTTATGGACCCTTCATGCTGCACTTTGAAAACCTCGAACAGCGATTATGTAAAACTATTAAAACTGTTAATTGTTACTCAGCTGTCATCTCAAGCGAAAACTCCCCACATACAGATAGTATAGGTGATTTTGCTGTTATTACTACGCTCCACACAGGTAGCTATGAGCAATTACCGCAAGTATATGAGCGTTTAAAAAAATGGGCAGGAGATCATGAAATTAGCCTCCAAGGAGATTCCTTCGAACGCTATATTATTGATAATTGGAGTACACAAGATGTAAATGAATATGTAACTGAAGTTATCCTGCCAATAGAATTGGAGAAATGATTTATGACAGCAATCATTACATTAGAAGCAGCAAATAAAAAATTAAATAATTCAAACGTAGTCTTTTTAGATACACAATTTATTTTTGGGAAGTCTGAATTTGGCCGTGTTTATTATGAACAGGCTCATATTCCTGGGGCAGTTTATTTTCATTTAGATGAGGATTTGTCCGGTTCTATTTTGGAACATGGTGGACGTCACCCTATCCCTGATTCACACGAATTTACTGAAAAATTGGCACTTGCGGGTGTTAACAATGATTCAGAGGTCATTGTTTATGACAATACGGGAGGCTCTACAGCAGCTAGACTTTGGTGGCTTTTAATGTATTTCGGACATACTAATTGTTATGTATTAGAACAGCCGATTCAAAAGTGGATAGAGGAAGGATATGAAGTTACAACCGTCATTCCTACGCCTAAAAAAGGAACATTTAGCCATGTCATAAACGAAGCATTGGCAGTTGATATGAAAAACGTTCTAGAAAACGTAAAGAACGAGCATCGCTTATTAGTGGATGCACGAACAGAAGAAGTTTATGCGGGGATAAAGAAAACAAAATATAAAAAGATTGGACATATTCCTGGTGCCGTCAATATTTTTTGGGAACAAATTTTGGATAAGGACCTTCGTGTCAAAAAACAGAAAGATCTCAAACAAGTCTTCGAAGACATCCCAACTACAAAAGAAATTGTAGTGTATTGTGGAGCAGGTGTCACAGCATGTGCCAATATTCTTGCTTTACATGAACTTGGCTATCCAAATGTTAAGCTTTATGTTGGAAGTTGGGGTGATTGGTCTAGTTATAAAGATACACCAATAGCTGTAAGTAAATAAAACTTAGATTATGCATGAATTTGCGTTTCAAATATGATATAAAAATGGCTACTCCCTAGGAATAGTTAAAAAGAGTTCTCATCCAAATTGAATTGAAGAGAGCTCTCCCTTTTATGTCTTAAAATTTTATAAAATAGAATTTGAGCTTTGCGAAAATAAAATTGTGTGAGAACCTGGTACCTATAATTAATCTGCCACATACACTCCACACAGCTGGTGTGTGTAATAAGATGCTAACATTTTGCTAAGGCAATCCAGTAAAAAATATAAAATCCCGTTAAAGATGTTACAATCCTGATTCTTCCAAACCTTGATATATCGCACGTTTTGAGCACATCGTCAAAGATATTACACACTTTCACCTTATGGGCGGCATGATGTAATTATACATCACCATATAAAAAAGAAGTTTCTCACAAGTTCAATGGACTTGTGGGAAGTTTTTTTGTTCATTTCTTACAAAGCGTTAGACGAAATGAACAAATACTGCTATAATTTTGTAATGCATTCTGAGCGGTTTAGACCGTGTTTTTCGGTGCATACTTGGGTTAGTAAATATTTATCAAGAAGGGAAATCGTATCATGAGCAACTATAACGCAGTATCAGCAAAAAATACGGAGAATGCTCCAAACGGAAACGGTTTATATTCACAAACTGTAGCATTCTCTCATTACAATAATCTTTCAGCACAATTACCTATCGAACCAAAAACTGGTAAATTGGTAGCTGGTGGTATAAAAGAGCAAGCAGAACAGTGCTTTAAAAATATCGAGTCGATTGTAAACAGCATCGATCATGTTATGAGTGATATTGTTAGAATTACGGTATTCGTTAAGGATATCAAAGATGTTGACGCTGTAGACGAAGTTTATAAAACATTCTTCCCAACCTATGTTCCTTCACGGACAACAGTTGCAGTTGCAGCTTTACCGATGGATGCTATGGTACAAATTGAAGCACTTGTTTCACACGGCGAAGGTACAATTCCAAACGCACCGCAAGCAGGCGACCTCATCAAACTTACAAATAACACGGCAAATGCACCAACAAGCCCACTATCTACACAAACCGTATCTTTCTCTCATTACAATAATCTTTCAGCTCAATTGCCTATTAATCCAAAAACAGGCAGATTGGTAACTGGCGGTGTAAAAGAGCAAGCTGGACAGTGCTTAACAAATATCAAGACAATTTTAGAAAGTATCGATGTTCCTTTTGATGATATTGTTAAAATCAATATCTTCCTTAAAAACCTATCCGATACTGAAGCTGTAAATGAAGTTTATACAACATTTTTCCCGGATTCGGCTATCGCTAGAGCCGTAGCCTATGTCCCTGCACGGACGGTAGTCGCAGCTTCAGCTTTACCTATGGATGCTTTGGTACAAATAGAAGCAGTGGTGTCACACGGAGATGGTACACCTCCACAAGCTATTGAAGACAGACATGGTATCGTTATCTGGGCAAACAACACTGAAAATGCACCAAAGAGTTCTCTATCTACACAAACTGTAGCGTTCTCTCATTACAATAATCTTTCAGCTCAATTACCTTTGGATCCAAAAACTGGTGAATTAGTAGCTGGTGGTGTAAAAGAGCAGGCTGAGCAGTGCTTAAAAAATATCAAGGCAATTGTAGAAAGTATCGACCACGTTATGGACGATGTGGTTAAAGTAAATATCTTCCTTAAAAATATTGCAGATATGGATGCTGTAGACGAAGCTTACAAAACATTCTTCCCAGGTGGTATTCCTGCACGAAGAACAGTTGGCGTATCAGCTTTGCCTCAAGATGCTTTAATCCAAATCGATGCAATTGTAGCAAACGCTGAAGGAACACCTCCAAAAGCGTAACAGTCATTTGTTTGTAACTACAGGAACGATTAAAGTTACTTATTAATGCCGATGGTGAATGCGAAATCGCATATCCTATTCATAAAAAGGGGCTGTCTCAAATGAAAATTGAGACAGCTTCCGTTTTTTAACACCGTAGATGAAAAAGCATCAAGATTTTAGTCGATTATGGCAGAAATCTTGATGCTTTTTTAGTTTCCAGGCATAAAAAAATAGGTAATCTTAATATGACTATTTTAAACTTCTTGCTAATCTTAGTTAATACGTTAATTCTTGTTTCCAGGCAATTTCTATGGAAATTCGGCGGTATGAAACGTGGTGCAAGTTTTCACAGCATACAGGATATCATATCCTTATTTCTATCCGCATATATTTTGATGGTATTGTAATTATATGGCATCGAAACTGTACTGTGTATTTATCCTAATTAGAGTATAATTTAGCGTTGCATATTCAAAGCCTTGCTTATATATTTGCTGTATTTGGGGCCGATTTTATCTTCAATGACCCCTTACCGCCGCCAAGATAGTGGCGTTTTAATAATTATGCTTGGTGTTTCTTTTATTGGATTTTAATTTTCATCGTAGTAACAACATATAAGGAGTAAAAGAATTAATGATACAATCTTGGACGCAATATTTTCAAATAGATTTTTATAATAAAAAACCACAAAATATAATATGGATTATTTTATTAATCGGTTTTGGTATTCGCCTCGCAGCATTAATGACATACGGTTTTGCGCTAACAATAAATAGCGATGATCAAGCCTATATTCGTAGTGCCTTAAACCTATTGGAAACTGGGAAAATCACTTATCATTTAGGGGAAATCATTCCAACGGTACATATTATGCCTGGTCAAACATTGCTTCTTTCCGCGGTATTTTTAATCTTCGGATCCGGGGATGTTGGAATCTGTGTAGCTAAGATTTTATGGATTTTAATGGGGACATTGTGTATTTATTTTGTATATTTGATTGGTAAATATATTAGCAATGTATTTATTGGTTTATTATCTGCTTTTCTCTTGGCTATTTTTATCCCCCAAGTGCTAACAGATAATTTATTATTAACAGAGACGCCATTTTTCCTTTCCCTACTAGGAATGGTGTATTTTTCGATACGATTAGCCAATGAACATCGTATGCTACACTTTTATTTACTCATGATGTTTTATTTCATCGGTATTATTTTCAAGGCAAATATTGCTCTATTTCCATTAGTCTTGCTTGTCTATCTTATTTTGAAGAAGTATCCGATTAAATTAGCTGTAAAGCAATTTGTAATTGCGTTTATTTTATTATTGTTCGTATTAGGGCCATGGTGGATTAGAAACTACATTCATTATGGTGAATTCATTCCACTTACTGGAGGAGCTGGTAATCCGCTTCTTCATGGAACTTATCAAGGAAGCGGCCATCTTTATGGAGACGACTATCAAACTGCTGTTGAAAAAGTTGAAGCCCAAAATCCTGCTAATAATTTTGAACGAATGAAGCTCCAAGAGGAAGTTGCTAATGAAAGAATCAAGTCATGGTGGAATGAACATCGTGAAACATTTTTTGAAAGTTATATAATCATGAAAACCAAAGTCCAATGGCATGAACAATTCTATGGGATAGAAATATTTAATTTCTCTAAGGACTTGATCAATAAATTGCATTTGGTTATTGTATACGCTGCTATTGCATCGTTAATTATTGTTCCTTTCTTACGAGACAAGTGGAAAGAGTATATCTTTCTCCTAGGGTTGATTGTTTATAATACTGCTTTAAATGACGTATTCTATGCATACAATCGTTACAACCAACCATTTATGTTTATCCTTTTTATTTTAATTTCTACAGCTATCGTAGTTATCACTCAAAAACTGTTTCGTTCACGTATAAATGGTGGCTATGGGGTCAGTAATCGTGATGGAACCTAACCCAGATATAATAATATATGCTGATTATGTTATTGATGTAGGGCCTGGAGATGGAGATGCAGATGGAATAATCGTTGCTGAAGGAACACTAGAGGCTAATTCCCAAAAAGTGAATTGTTAACTGGACATCATAGTTATATTGTAGAAGCTCATCGCTGCCTAATCCTGCAGCTTTGATGAGCTTCTTTTATGCATAGTGGGATCTAATCAATATATACCAAATATAAAAAGTTATAATATAGATCGTGCATACGAACTTGCTGCAGATAGCTTCGCAGTTGACTAAATGCTAAAAGATAAAAGGTATGAGGGAGAGAGAAATTTGAGCGCGGCAGCAGTAGCTTCAGCTTCTTCCTTAGTACATTCGCATTTTTATTATTCAGCAAACAGGGCTATATTTATAACAAAAAATGAGTCGATTCCTCTAAAAATTAATTTGTAATATTGTTTTTATTACAAATATTCTAAATTTCACGAACGTTTTCGTTTTTAAATATAAAAATGTTCGTGTTTTATTGACAGTTAAATTTTCTGATGTTAATATGAGTTTGTAAAAATTAAATAGTTATCTCGTATAAAATTGGGGATATGGCCCGAAAGTTTCTACCAAGCTACCATTAATAGCTTGACTACGAGGTTGTGTATATAAATGGAGATGATTATTCTATTCTTTATCTTCCCTCCATTATTTACCCGCCTAAAGTCAAGCACCGGTTTAACTCGGTGCTTTTTATTTTTTACAAAAACAACAACATGATTAACAGAGGAGCATAATTTCAATGAAAAAAAGTACAAAGAAAATAGTAATGGTATTATTTGTAGCTTTAATGGCTGCTATTATGGCGGCATGCGGTAATGACTCAGCTAGTGAAAATGAAGCTAAGTCTGGAACAGGTGAAGAAGGATTGAAAATTGCCATTGTAACAAGCCCTTCAGGCGTTGATGATGGTAACTTTAATGAAGATAATTATAACGGTATTTTGAGCTTTATTGAAAAAAATCCAACAGCAACAGTAAAGTCAGTTAAAGAAGAAACTGGTGATCCTGCTGCGGCTGTACAAGCTGTTGCTGATATAGTGGCAGATTATGATGTTATTGTAACACCTGGGTTCCAATTTGCTGGGATTTCTAACATCGCTGTAGAAAATCCAGATAAAATCTTTATTTTGAATGACTCTGAGCCGGCTCCTGTAGACGGACAAACTGATTTCGATAACATCTATGCGATGAATTTCGCTGAACAAGAGAGTGGTTTCTTTGCAGGAATGGCTGCAGCACTTGAAACAAAGACAAACAAAGTAGCAGTTGTAAATGGTATCGCTTATCCTTCAAATGTCAATTATCAATTTGGCTTTGAATCTGGTGTAAACTATGCTAATAAAGTTTTTGAAAAAAATGTTGAACTTGTTGAGTTATCAGGTTATGCAGGAACTGATGTAACGGGTGCTGATGTTGGTGGCAACTATGCAGGATCCTTTGCAGATGAAGCAACTGGTAAAGTAATCGGAAATGCATTGATCAAACAAGGTGTAGATCTTATCTTTGTTGCAGCAGGAGGCACTGGTAATGGTGTATTCACAGCAGTGAAGGAAGCTAAGGATGACGTAAAAGTAATTGGTGTGGATGTTGACCAATATGATGACGGTGTAAATGGTTCTGAAAACATTGTATTAACGTCTGCTGTAAAATTCATGGCTATGAATATCGAAAAGGCATTGAATTCTGTTGAAGATGGAACATTTAAAGGTGGAAATGTAGTTCTTTATGCGGATACAGATTCAACTGGCTTTATAAAAGAAGAAGGCCATCATCAATTATCAGAGGATACGTTAAGCAAATTAAATGAAGCTTACGAGTTAGTGAAAGCTGGCACAATCGTACCTGCATCTAATTTTAATGAACATTCTCCTGAACAGTTTCCAGGTTTATAAGATTAATTAGAAACCAAATTACACTAGAAGTTTATCATATCCCTAATAGTTGAATAATTAGGGAATGGTGAACTTCTATTATTTTTCCTATTATTGTGAGGAAGGAGAACGAACGATGTCTGATTATATAGTAGAAATGAAACATATAACAAAAAGTTTCCCTGGAATAGTAGCAAATGATGACGTATCCATTGGCATTAAAAAAGGAGAAATTTTTGCCTTGCTTGGTGAAAATGGTGCAGGCAAATCTACATTGATGAGTATGCTGAGTGGGATGTACGAACCTGATGAAGGAGAAATCTATATTCGGGGAGAGAAGGTTCAAATCAGTTCGCCGAACCATGCAGCAAACCTTAACATCGGAATGGTCCATCAGCATTTTAAGTTAGTCGAAGATTATACGATTACAGAGAATATTACCTTAGGAATTGAGCCAATTAAAAGATTTGCAGGACTCTTTCCATACGTAGATATTCGAAATGCCAATCGTAAAATTGAAGAACTGTCCAAGGACTTTGGCTTGGAAGTGGATCCTACAAAAAAAATTACCGATCTTACGGTTTCCATGCAGCAACGGGTAGAAATTTTAAAGGTGCTTTATCGTGAAGCAGATATCCTAATATTTGATGAACCAACGGCAGTCCTCACGCCACAAGAAATCGATTTCTTACTAGGTATTATTGAAGGTCTGCGAAACAGTGGAAAAACAATCATATTAATCACCCATAAGTTAGAAGAAATTAAGAGAGTGGCCGATCGATGTGCAGTATTGAACAAAGGTAAGCTAGTGGATGTGTTGGATGTAAAGACAACATCGGTCAACCTTATGGCTCAATTAATGGTGGGTAGAGAGGTAAGTTTTGAATCTGAAAAAGTACCTGCTCAGTTTAAAGAGGATGTATTGAAGGTAGAACATCTAACTGTGAAAAATGAAGACGGATTTGAAGTGGTCAAGGACGTTTCCTTTACGATCCGCAGTGGTGAAATATTTGCGATTGCGGGTGTTGCAGATAATGGTCAAGTTGAAATAGCGGATGCCATTGCCGGATTGACAAAGGTCAGCGAAGGAAAAATATTCCTCGAAGGTAAGGACATTACGAACGAAAAAATAAGAAACAGAACAGAAGCTGGAATTTCTTATATACCTGAAGATCGACAAAGCTATGGACTGTTTTTGGACTTCGATCTATCAACGAATTTGGCATTAAAGCAGTACTATAAGGAGCCTTTTTCTAGTAAGGGAATCTTAAATAAAGAGGTATTTGAGCAATTTGGCAGCAAGTTAATTGATCAATTTGATATTCGAAGTGGACAAGGTATTAAGACGCAAGTTCGTTCGATGAGTGGCGGTAACCAGCAAAAAGCAATTATTGCCCGTGAGATCGAATTACAATCCCCGCTCATGATTTTCGTCCAGCCAACACGAGGAGTAGATATTGGTGCGATTGAAAATATTCATAACATGATGATTCAACAGCGGGATAAAGGAAAAGCGATTTTACTAGTTTCGTTGGAGTTAGAAGAGATTATGAATGTAGCGGATACGATAGGCGTTATATATAATGGCCAACTTCAAAAAGTTGCGAGTAGTGAATCATTAACGACCAATGAAGTCGGCGAATATATGATGGGGGCAAAGCATGAGTAAGGATAAAAAGAAAAAAAGCTTAAGTTATCATCTGTTTTGGCCAATACGGAATGAGAAATGGCAACCAATTACAATCCCGATAGCTTCTATACTAATCAGTTTTATTGCTGCGGCAATAGTGATACTTTTACTGGGCAAAAATCCGTTTCAAGCGTTTTATAACTTGTTCCAAGGGGCAGGGATCCTGCCAAAGTCATCTTATGCTGGCTACAAGAGCATGCTGACTGATTTTTTGAGTTTGCTAAACGCCATGACGCCACTTGTGTTTGCCAGCTTGGCGGTGGCTGTTGCTCTTAGAGCGGGTCTGTTTAATATTGGAGTTTCTGGTCAAATGCTCGTCTCTGGTTTTTTAGCGACGGTGATTGTTGGTTATAGTGGGCTAGACGCCATCATTGCAAAGCCACTTGTATTGTTGGTCGGAATTGTTGCTGGAGGCTTAATGGGTGGATTAGTAGGTTGGTTAAAATATAAATTCAATATACATGAAGTAGTAACTACGATTATGTTAAATTATATTGCCCAATATGTTATAAGCTTTTTTATTCAAATGTATTATGTTGATCCTGTTTCAAGGCAATCCAAATATATTTCAGAAGCAGCAAGATTGACGTTAGTAAATGTCGAGATCGCAAACTTAAAAATGGATATTCCATTGGGCTTTATTTTGGCTATCATTATCGCCATTTTTATCAAGTTTCTTTTGGACAAAACAGTGGTTGGTTTTGAAATTAAAGCAGTTGGTTCCAACCGCAACGCAGCAAAATATACAGGAATAAACGTCGGAAGAAATACAGTCTTAGCCATGATTATTTCAGGAGGTTTGGCTGGACTTGCGGGTGTTACGTATTATTTAGGTTATTTCTCTTCCATACAACCAAAAGTATTATCAAGTATCGGTTTTGACTCCATTGCGGTGGCACTATTAGGAAATTCTCATCCAATCGGGATTATTTTTTCATCTTTCTTAGTATCAATTATTGACCAGGGAAGCACGTATATGAGTTCACAGGCTGGCATCAGACAAGAAATTGCTTCTGTGATCATCGGGTTAATCCTATTATTTAGTGCATGTGGTGCGTATGTGAAGCATAAAGTCAGCCGCTTGAAGGAAAAAGAAGTGGATCGAAAGGACAGTGAATCATAAATGGATACGATTATTATTGATGGATTATCCTTTGCTCTGCCTCTTTTTATTATGGCGATAGGTGGTATTTATAGTGAAAAAAGTGGTATCACCAATTTAGCACTTGAAGGCTTTCAAGGTTTCGGTGCATTTATCGGAGCCCTGTCAGCAGTATTAATCGCAAACGCTTCTGGAATAGATGTTCAAAATCTATTTTACGTGTCGTTACTGTTTGCGATGCTTGGTGGGATGGGTTTCTCCGTTATTCATGCTGTATTAAGTATTAAATTTAAGGCAAATCAAGTAATCAGCGGTGTTGTGATTAATATTTTGGCGTTAGCATTAACGACTTTCTTAACAACACAAATAAATGCACTTGTATTTGGAGCGGCTTCGGACAAGTTTCGATTAGGCGTATCGGAGCGGTTTACGATTGAAGGTTTAGCCAATATACCAGTGATAGGTGCGGTCTTTACGAATGTGTATCCGTTCGAAGTGATTATCATTGTGATTGCCATTTTTGCTTGGTATCTTTTATATAAAACAAGATTCGGTATGCGCCTAAGAGCGAGTGGGGAAAATCCTCATTCGGTTGATGCAGCAGGTGTAAATGTCTCGAAAATAAGATTTTCTGCGGTTCTAATATCAGGTCTTCTATCAGGTTTAGCTGGTATGTGCTTTGCCTATTCCATTTCAGCTAACTTTTCTTCAAATATTTATATGGGATATGGATTCTTGGCCATTGCTGCATTAATCTTTGGTAACTGGAGGATTCTCCCTACTTTAGTTGCTTGTCTTATATTTGGTTTTGCAAAATCTGGGGGAACGTTTATTGCTCAGTCAATGGCATTACCAAGTAGTTACACTGATTTATTCATGGTTTTACCGTATGTATTAACGTTATTGTTATTAATCTTTTTCTCTAAATCAAATCGCGCTCCTAGAGCGTTAGGTGAAATTTATGACAAAGGAAAAAGGTAAATAAAGTGAAACTTCCATCAGTGGGGTTTTCTTCATCCCCCACTTAGCTTCATTTGTTTCCGCGGAAACTTGAGGTGGGGGTCTTACTGCAAGTTAAGGCGGGATAAATTCACTAAGTAGTTCCTACCGTGAAATTATTGACATTTTGTAACATAAAGGATTTTAATAGAGGCTTCTCAAAAGTTGTTTAAACTTTTGGGGAGCTTCTTTTTTTTATTTCTTTTGTAACGCGGAGATAGACATTCTTGGTGATTTGATTATCTGAATGGCCAAGTGCATCCAAAAAAGGGGCAATATTTATTACATTCATTACATACCGCCTTCGATTGGATTTCCAAATATCATAGTAACAATGCTTATTTTCAACCTGTTTTATTATATTTATAATAATAAAGTATAATGCTCTTTTAAATTTATTTTGATTGCAATTTCAGACTTTAGGAGTAATACTAATCTCGTTGTTTTTGTTCCTACAGTGTTTAAATACCACTTATAGACTTTAGGGGCATTACTAATGACGTGTTTTTTGTTGCTGTTCTGTAATCAATCATTCATACTAGCGTAATAGTTTTCCTCTATACTAAAACACGGAACAGTTAGGAAGGGTTGATAAAATAAATTATATTAAAATACTAACTGGCAAGTACATAGTAAGGGAGAATTTAAGTTGAAAAAACGCATTAATTTAATTTTTATGACAGCAATCATCTTTATGTCTACGTTAGTAATTCCTGCTAATGCGATGACTGGTGGAACGGAAGGGACTAATCCCTGGATGAACACCAAGCTATCCGCCGAGGAGCGCACCGAGCTGCTTCTCGATGAGATGACGATGGAACAGAAGATGCAGCAAATCGCTATCTCGCGATTCAATGAGAATGACACCGGTGAGACGGTTGTAATCAACAAAAAAGGTAGCAGCAAGTACCAGAACGGCGAATTTGCTCCTCAAGGCACCCTGCCTGGATGTGAGTGGCAAGACACTGGTCGCCAGATCAAAGGGATCGATGAACTTGGAATCCCCACAGTCCGTATGACCAATGGAGGTACGGGCGTGAAAGGCGGTTCATGTGGAAATGACCCAATGGCGACTGGCCTTCCGTCTACCCCAGCTTTGGCTGCGACATTCGACCGTGAGCTAAACTATGAGGCCGGCCGAATCCTTGGTGAAGAGACAAGAGCTTTCGCGCATCACGTGTTTCTCGGACCAGGTATGAACCTCATTCGTCACCCGTACGGTGGCCGGAACTATGAGTACTTCAGTGAGGACCCTTATTTGACAGGTATCCTTGCAATCGAGCAAACAAAGGGTATCCAGGATCAGGGAGTCCAGGTACAACTCAAGCACATGGCTGGAAACGAACAGGAAACTGAGCGTTGGACGATGGGTGTCCAAGTTCCTTCAAAGGCTATGAACGAGTTGTATATGTTGCCATTCGAGATGAACGTCAGAGATGCTGACCCAGCTTCCGTTATGTGTTCATTCCCGGATGTTAACGGTACTTATGCATGTGACAGTTCTGAACTTCTACAAGATGCCCTACGGAAAAACTGGGGCTTTGACGGTTATGTTATGAGTGACCGTCGTGCGATTCACGACACAGTGGCTGCTATCAAAGCGGGTACGAATGTCGAGCTCGACTGGGCACCACAGTACTACACTCAAGAGAAGATCCAAGGGGCTCTCGACTCAGGTGCGGTAACTGAGGACGACATCGACAATCTACTTCGTCCACGTTACATCAAGATGATCGAGTTTGGCCACATGGATGAGCCTTACGACAAATTTATGCCGGAAATCGTCGATCCGATGGCTAACGGCGCTAGCGCACTGAAAATGGCCGAGGAAGGCTCCGTGCTATTGAAGAACGACAACGGCTTCCTGCCATTAGATGGCGAGCCAAAGTCGATCGCGTTGATCGGCATTGAGACTTTCGCTGGCGAGGCAAAGATGTCACCTCGCTCTGTTCGTGACGACAATGATTATGTAGTGACTCCATATACGGTCACACCACAAGAAGGTTTAGAGAATGTGATCAAGGAGTTGGGCTACGACACTAAAGTGACGTACAACAATGGCAGTGACCCGAAAGCTGCTGCTAAGTTAGCTAGTGAGTCCGATGTCGTGCTTCTCATGGTCGGCGACAACCCTCATGAGACAGTGGACCGCCAAACACTCGGCTTCCCAGCCTTGAACCTCGAAACGGGCTTGGCTGAGCAGGAGCCGGTGATCGATGCAGTTATGGAAGCTAACGCGGAGAAAACTGTTGTAGTATTGAAGACTTCCGGTACGTCGCTAATGCCGTGGTTGGATGAGGTACCTGCAGTTCTACAAGCGTGGTACCCAGGTATGGAGGATGGCAATGCCGTGGCTAACTTGCTTTACGGTAAAGTTAATCCTTCTGGTAAGCTGCCTGTGACATTCGGTGCAACTGAGCGTGAAGCTGCCTTCGCGACAGAAGAGCAATTCCCTGGAACACGTCAAGATACTGGCAAACCAGGCGGACCAGGCGCATATGGTGACGGTTCCGACCAACTAATCGCTAAATACACTGAGGGTCTAGAAATGGGCTACCGCTGGTATGAAGCAAATGATGTAAAGCCAGTCTTCCCATTCGGATACGGTCTATCGTATACGACTTTCGAGTATGATGACCTTAAGCTGAAAAAGGTACGCGGTGAAGGTAATTCGAAAGGCAAAGGAAAGAACGGTTCATTATCCGGTATTGACGTGTCATTCACAATTACGAACACTGGTGACGTTGCTGGAAAAGAAGCGACACAGGTCTATCTGACACTTCCGGACGAGGCAGGACAGCCGACTAAACGTCTTGTCAACTTCGAAAAGGTTGATCTTGAGCCGGGTGAAAGCGAACGTGTGACTGTGCAGATTAACCAGTCTGACTCTAACCACCCATTCTCTTATTTCATTCCGGAAGAACCGGACAACTTGGCGAACTGGGCTGATGGCGAGTGGGCTACCCTTGATGGAAAATACCGCGTGCATGTCGGTGGTTCCTCGGCAGCCACTCCGTTGGAAAAGGACATTCCGTTGAACTTCAAACTCAACAAAGACAACAACAATGGCAACAAAGGAAACAATAAAGGCAACAAAGACAACAAAGGAAACAATAAAGGCAATAATGGTAACAAAGGCAATAGCCAAGGCCACAACAATGGCAACAGTAAGGGGAACTCTAATCGGTAGACCCCTGGCTATGGTGATGTCGGCGACCCGGTAGGGGCGTCGAGGCATCCCGAAGGCGGTGAGCGCGTGCGCTCACCGCCTTTCTCATCGCTTCCATAAGCGAAAAGAAACGAAAGAGTACAGAAAGGACGTGAGAAATATGATAAAGGAATCGGTTCGGAACAGTCGGCGAAGGTTGGCGTATACATGTTGGGTGGTCTTTTGCCTGGTGTTCCTCTTGACCGCATGCACCGTCGAGGAACCCGATGGGCCGGTCGAGAACGAGAAAGTCGTAGAGCCCGCACCGTCCGAGAGTGACAAAGCCGTAGAACCTGCTCCGTCCGAGCAAGGTGATTGGCAGCTCCCTGGCTTGGTCGACCGGTCTGGCAAGTCGATTAAGGTACCGACACCGGGTCCGGCTACGGGCAAGCGACTTGATGTTACGAACTTTGGGGCAGATCCAGATCCGGATTCGTACGACGACGCAGCAGCCATCCGGGCGGCCCTGGATGCGGCTAAACCGGGTGACGAAGTCCTGCTCCCGGCCGGCACGTATGACCTACGCTCCACTGACCCGGATGACAAGTCGACGAACATCGTGTTGCGCAGCGGCGTGAACCTACGCGGCGAAGGTCAGGAGAGCACCGTGCTGCTGACCTCCCTCGACGGAGAGGAGGGTAGCCGGGTGATCCGCGGCTCCGGCGTCCACGACGTCATCGTCGCTGATTTCACTATCACCTCCCGTTATGGGGGGGCACTCGGCGACGACCCAGACGATGGCGGCGCGAGTGGCGGCCCGATGTACGGGATTCATCTCGGATCCTACGAAGGAAAGGCTAGCTCCCAGATACTAGTGGAGAACCTAGGTATTCGAAGGTTCGAGCGCCACGGCATCTCCGTCAAGGCTAGCCGTGAAATTACCCTCTCTGGAAATTACATCAGTGAGGCAACTGCCGTCGGTCCTGGCGGACAAGGCTACGGCATCGCTATCGAGGGCTCAGCGGATCAGCACGACCCGGATGCCGCCAACGATTCCCGGCATAATGTCGTTATCGGCAATACCTTCGATGGCAGACATCTGCGGCACGCCATTCTACTGCAATTCCCCACGCACAACAATCTCGTGGCGGACAACACCATCGTTGGAAGCCACCTTGACGCCATCGACCTGCACGGCGAGGGTGAATACCTGAACGAGGTCCGGGACAACACGGTAGTTGGCGGGCAGCGAGCGGGCATCGCGCTGGGCAATTCCGGAGGGTCCAAGAACAAACACGACGCCTCAGGATCTGGAAACTGGGTGCACTCTAACCACCTGATTGGAAACCGTCAGGGAGTCCTCGTCATCCTAGGAACTCCTGATACTCTCATCGAGTACAACAGGATCACCGCCGGGGAGGGTTCGAAGGTTGGCATCGAGATCCGTAATGGGCCAGGCACGGAGTTGCACGGTAACCATATCACTGGAGGGACTGACGGTTTCTGGGCCATCCGGCTCAATGAGGATCGTGGTACTGACGGACGGGGCACAGGAATCCCCACAGGGATCATGATTGTGTCCAACGTTATTCGACAGACCCCCAACGGCATCAGGATTGATGCAGGAGAGGACCTGAGTTTGGTGGAAAACGTCGTTGACGACATCGACGGAGAAGAGCTGAGGGTGGCCGACGGAATCAACAGTGTGAAAGTTGAGTAACTTGTGATTTTTCCATTTGCTCTTTAATCAAGGTTTATTAAGCTAAATCAAACTTTATAACTAATGAAACAGACACAAATAAATAATGTGTCTGTTTTTTTCAATTCAATGCCGTTGAGAGGAGCGGATAGAATACACTTATTTTTGGCTACTACAGATAAGCCACTAAATGTTTGAATAAAAAAATTACTAATAATTTGTGTATTATTTTAATAATTTTTACTTTCAGTTTTATTTGTAATGGGAAATTATACATTTTTATCCAAACTATACTGGGTGGGTAAACACGGGGAATATCCAAGAGATCGGATATGAAAGCGTAATCATTATTTTAGAATAGAGCAGTTGGGCTTTATATAAAAATTTCATTTGTTGCGAAATTCCATAAATACGTAAGGGAACTGACACTTTTTTTAATCAGAGTAACACAAAATGGTAACAAAGCTTTGGTATATTCAATGCAGGCAGAGGATGGTTCTGCCGGAAAATTTGAGTAATAATCTTACTCAGGTTGATAGGAGGTGAAATAACAAATAAAGGAGTTTATGAAAAATCCATCCTATCAGTAGAAAAAATACGAATTAGGAGAGATCAAGTAATGAATAAAAAACAAATGGAATCTAAGAAAGTAAATAAAAATTTGTCAAAGAAAATAGCACCACTAGTGATGTCAACATCAATGGTGGCTGCAGCATTTTTAGCAGCTGGTGCACCTATTTCTGCAGCAGAGCTTGATACAAAGGCCGTTAATCCAGAAGTTATTGAACATGTGAAAAATCATGGCCAGGAAGTATCTGCATTAGCGAAAAGTCTACCAGGATCTCCTGAAAAAGGTAAAATAGTTAGCAAACTAGCTCAAGCTAATTCCGGCACAAATAATGATAATGATAATCCAGATAATAATGATAATATAGATGAAACAAATAATGATGTGCCACAAGAAGGCGAAATTAGTGATGATACAGCAACTGAAGAAACAGAAGTACCAATAGTTGAAGATGGCCAAGCAGAAGATGGCACAGAAGCAGTTGAAGAAGACGCAACAGGTGAAGAAACAGAAGTACCAATAGTTGAAGATGGCCAAGCAGAAGATGGCACAGAAGCAGTTGAAGAAGACGCAACAGGTGAAGAAACAGAAGCACCGACAGCTGAAGATGGCCAAGCAGAAGATGGCACAGAAGCAGTTGAAGAAGACGCAGCAGGTGAAGAAACAGAAGCACCGACAGCTGAAGATGGGCAAGAAGAAGATGGTACAGAAGCAGTTAAAGAAGACGTAACAGGTGAAGAAACAGAAGTACCAACAGCTGAAGATGGGCAAGAAGAAGATGGTACAGAAGCAGTTGAAGAAGACGTAACAGGTGAAGAAACAGAAGCACCAATAGCTGAAGATGACCAAGTGGATGATGGTACAGAAGCAGTTGAAGAAGACGTAACAGGTGAAGAAACAGAAGCACCAATAGCTGAAGATGACCAAGTGGATGATGGTACAGAAGCAGTTGAAGAAGACGTAACAGGTGAAGAAACAGAAGCACCAATAGCTGAAGATGACCAAGTGGATGATGGTACAGAAGCAGTTGAAGAAGACACAGCAGGTGAAGAAACAGAAGCACCAACAACTGAAGATGGTCAAGGAGGTGACTCTAGTACATGGGTAGATGAAACTTATGAATTTATCGGTGATGGCTATCAAAGTGTTATTGGATACTATCAAACCCTAATTGAACAAAAGTTAGCTCACACAAGTGAAAATGTTGAAGCAATTGATGTAGTATCCGATATATCTGCTGATGCAGGTGAAACAGATACAACAACTTTAGAGGCAGATACATCCCAAGGCATCTCTGTTGATAACGAAAATACAGATCTAACAAGTGATACTGACGTTAATCTAGAAGGTTCAGTCGTTGTAGAAAGTGAAGATCAACCTTCCAATGTAGAAACGCCTGAGCAAGAAACTGTAGAATTAGTGGAAGATACGGTATCAGATCTTGAGGAACCAATACAAACAGTAAATGAAGAAGTAAGTTTGGATACTGAAACAGAACAAATGAGTCAAAATGAGGTAGAAAAGGACTCCAACAAAAACTCTATAAAGGATAAACTGGTTGGATACTATCAAGACCTAGCAGCTTCATTCTCTAACCTTTTAAACTTCTTAAAATAAGATTGACTCTTTAGCAAAATCTATCGAAGTATAATGGCTTTTGAACTGAATAAAAAAAGGAGGGAATGAATGGGGGAGACTATTCATTCCCTCCTTTTTGAGTATATTGTAAACAAGACTCGAAAAAAAGTTTTGCAATGCTAACATTTTGCTAATACAATCAAGTGAAAATAGTAAATTCCTGTTAAAGATGTTACACCTTAGATTCAGAAAAACCTTAATATACCGCACTTTTCGCAAACATTGTTAAAGATATATCACACTTTCACCTTACGGGTAGCATGATGTAATCATGTCCTCCAGCCCTTGAAAGGGTTTTTGAGTAGAATGAAAGTGGTTTGCTAACTAATATAGCGGTGAATTAACAGAGGCTTCTCAAAAGTTTACTAAACTTTTGGGGAGCTTCTTTTTTCATTTTTTGCTTTTCATTTTATTTATTCTGTTCCCTACGGTTACCATTCCACAGATGAACTCGAAATACGTTTAACTCCCCGAATTGAAGCTATTTCATCTACAAGTCTGTGCATAGCAAGGTTCTTTTGTTTTGCTTCTATCATTATGTCAAAGTCCTGATTAAGCTCCTTAGCCATCTTTAAGAAGGGGAGAACAAAGTCTAAAGTAACAAAATCAGCATGGGAACGATAGGCTTGCTCAGATTTTGGGGAAGAGATGTGGACTTTCGGTATATTATTAACGTTATTCCAGGTTTCAAATATACGGGGTAAGTAAAGAGGGAGGTCACTCTCCACGTTATTCGCCATATAGTGATGATAATCCAGTATCATTGGAATGTTTTCCTTTTCACAAGTAATGAGTGTTTCCCGAACATCATACGTTTTATCATCATTTTCAAGTGTCATATGCTTCTTAATTTCCACTGGCAATTTTTGAAGATTTTGATGGAATCGGTTTATTGACTTAATTTTGTCCCCATAGGCTCCGCCGATATGAATATTAATTAATCCCGTATCTAGAGCATTCATTGCTTTGAGCATTTTATAATGATATTCCATATCTTTTACTGCATTTATAGTTACTTCTTCTCTTTGGCTTGTGAAAAGTGTAAATTGATTTGGGTGAAAGCTTACTCTAAGTTTAAAATTTTGGACTATATTTCCGATTTCTTCCCATTCGTTTTTGAATGGAGTTATGAAATCCCACATTACTTCTGGATGGGTTGCTAAAGGGACAAGTGAGCTTGAAAAACGGTATAAATCTATTTCATGTGCGATATTGTAGTACAAAATTCTTTTTGTATGTTGTAAATTTTGTGCCGTTATAGATTTTAACTTTTCCATTCTCTCGTGTTTAGAAAGCTTTGAATACCGTGTAAATGTTAAAATTTTTGATGGACTTGCATCCCACAAACCTAATGCACTTGCTACATAGCCGAACCGAATCTTCATCTACTTTTCCCCTTTATTTAATACTTTGATCTTAAAATCTATTCTTTTAGATTGATTTAAAAGCATTCTAAACATTAGGGCAAAAGCCGTATATTATGTTTTATTTTCTGCAAAATCCATTAATGTATACACAGAATAAGAAAATCAATTATTTCGATAGATTTATACGCATTATTATCGATACAACAGAGGTTCAAGTCACACTATACCTTGTATTTAGTATGATTGATGTGGTAGTTATTGTATTATGGATAATAGAACAACTGCCTCAACTAATACTTATAATATACAAATTAAGGAGAATTATATGGCCTGGAGCAAATTGAAGCAAAATCTGGAGAGTTTTCTCTGTCCTGCATTATATGGAAGAGTTGAATACCGTGCAACAAGCTACCGTTATTTACCTGATAAAACAGGGACTTGTTATATTGTAGTAGATAAAAAGAATGTACTTAATATGAGTGATATAACTACCTTAATCAGATGGTATCAGTCGGAGCAGGAAATTAAGAATGATTCAGATATCCAAGTTCCTATCAACAATGAGGAAATTGAAGCGATAAGAAAAGAAACCAATGGGATAGTTCCTGAGGATCGTCTTCAAGTGATTGCAAGGAGTAGAAAATTATCAGTATATGCAAAGGAGCTTTTGTCAGCACAGTCATCATTAAGTAAATCAAATTTTACCGTTGTAGCTAATAAGTTTTTATCCACCCCTATAGAGGAAAGTCTAGAGAGCAATGATATCCTATTGAATATTCTTGCTTTGGTAGACAGACGGCTTGGAAAAAAACGAATTTTAAACATGACTGAGAAGATGAAGTTAAAGCATCCAATTGTGCAGTATTTTTATGAACTACGGCTTAGTACGTTTTGATCATAAATAACTCATCACCTGAACATTACTTACCTGAGATAAATTTATCGTTATGTAGATTTTGTTTTATCCATGGGCTAGTTATTAGAAGAATAGAACCCTTCCCATCTGCTATTCTCAAGGTTTGTGCTTAGAAGACTGACAAACGCCTTTCATTGAGTTAATTACAACTTAATAACATTCAATAGTTAAGAGACCTTTTATCCAAACATAGACTTGGAAAGAGGTCTTTTTAAGTTTAAATATTTTTATAAAATAGTGTCTAAACTGTATGAGAACTTATTAATGATAGATTATAATATAGTCCTAGGAAACTCTATTATTTTGCTGCCACTTCATATAGTATTAAAATAGAAATTTAAAAATAAAGGTAGGATTTAAATGGAGAATAAATGGAAGTTTGGTATACGTTCAAAGATTACCATCGGTTACGTCATCATTATTATTTGTTTATTTGCTTCCGTGATTATATTGAACAATCAAATTCGTTCACTTCAGCAAGAAAGAAATTATCTTCTACAATATAATAATAAAGTAGAAACATTGACAAATAATGTAGAAAAATTTGTGATGGATATGCAGGCAGGTCAGCGAGGATTTATTATTACAGGAAATGAAATCTACTTAGAGCCTTACTATAAAGCAGAGGGTGAATGGCAGATTGAATTCGAGGAACTGTATCAGTTAATGGCCGACAAACAAGATCAGCAACAAAAACTCCAAGTGATAAGAGAAACAATTGACCTATGGATAGCTGAGGCTGGGGAAAGCGCGATAAGACTTAAAAGGGATAATAATGATGCTGCTATTCAAGAATTCTATGCAAATGATCGTGGTCGCGAATACATGGAGTCCATAAGAATCCAGTTTAATGACTTCCGCGAATCTGAAAGAGAAATTGCACAAGTTAGAGCCAAGGAGTTAGATAGTCAAAATAATACATTAACTGTAGGATTATTTGGACTACTCCTAGCTGTTTCAATAATTGCGATAACAATAGCAAGTCAGGTTTCCAAATCGATTGTGAGAACTATTAATGAGGTAGCGCAAACCATAAAAAAAATTGCCTCTGAAAATGGTAATCTCAAAGAAAGAATACATGTAAACACTAATGATGAAATAAACGATCTTGCAAATGCAACAAATGAGCTATTAGATAACTTGGACGACCGAGAATGGTTACAAAAAAATCTTGCTGAAATTGTTACAAAATATCAGGGTGTTGCTTCTATAGATGCACTTTCAAAAGTATTTATGTCTGAATTAGCTAAAATGACCAACTCTTCTTTTGGCGCATTTTATGTAAGAGAAACAAATGATCATGAAAATTATTTCATGAAGAAAGCCTCCTTTGCGGATACTAATTTCCAGAAAGAAATTGGAAGGGAAAGTTTCCGATTAGGGCAAGGCCTGATTGGACAATGTGCGCAAGAGAAACAGAGCTTTGTATTTAATGAAATACCAAAGGATTATCGCTATATATCTACAGGTTTAGGGGAGGTACCTCCTCGTAGTATATTTATTGTTCCTATATTATTTGAAGAAGACGTCATTGCAGTGATGGAACTTGCTACTTTGTCTGAATATAGTAAGCTACAGCTGGACTTAGTAAAACAGATTGTGGAAACCTTTGGACTATCGATTAATAGTGTAATGGGGCGTATGGAAATTGTTCGGCTATTAAACGAATCCAGAGCGATGACAGAGGAATTACAAGTGCAGTCTGAAGAATTACAAACTCAATCCGAAGAGCTTCAAATGCAAACAGAAGAATTAACACAAATTAATGAACAATTAGAAGAAAAAACAAAGGATGCAGAGACAAAAACTGAAGAATTAGAGAAAATAAGACAAGAATTAGAAGAAAAGGCAGTCCAACTTACACTACATTCAAACTATAAATCGGAGTTTCTTGCGAATATGTCTCATGAACTCCGAACGCCTTTGAACAGTATCCTGATACTATCGGAAATGCTAGCAGAAAACAATCAAGGACGTTTAACAGAAGAGGATTCAGAGTTTGCAAATGTTATACACTCTTCAGGGGAAGACCTTCTATCGTTAATAAATGACATCTTAGATCTTTCTAAAGTAGAGGCAGGTAAACTGGAAGTTTTATTTGAAGAAGTGAATTTAAGTGAATTACCTGTACATATGGATCATGTATTTTCGCCAGTTGCACAGAAGAAAGATTTAGAATTCCATATTTTCAAAGCGGAAGATGTAAAAGATCTTTTCTTTACAGATGAAAAAAGGTTTCAGCAAATTTTAAAAAATCTCCTATCAAACGCGTTTAAATTCACCAAAGAAGGTTCCGTTGCTTTGTCTATTAAACAAATTGATAGCCAACTGCAAACGGAGGAAATGAAAGTAATAAGTAAAGATTGGTTGGAAGTGTCTATAGCCGACACTGGCATTGGTATACCTATAGACAAGCATGAGCTCATCTTCGAAACATTCCAGCAAGCGGATGGTGCAACCGTTCGTAAGTATGGCGGAACAGGTCTTGGTTTATCTATTTGTAAAGAGTTTGCTAAGCTACTTGGTGGTTGGATTACTTTGCAAAGTGAAGAAGGTGTAGGCAGCATATTTAAACTAATTGTTCCAAGTCTACCGAACGGCCTTACTCTAGATGCACATCTAAATATAGGTTATTCAGAAGTATCAGCCACACAATTATCAGTGGAGCCGCTCGCAGTCGACAATCCAGAGATACCGAAGCAAAAAATAATTGAAAACGATGAAGTGCTAGCTTCTTTGCATGATCATGCGAATGTCTTCCAAGATAAAAATATCTTAATCGTTGACGATGATTACCGTAATATATATGCTCTTAAAACAGCCCTTGAAAGAAGGGGAATGAATACCCTTGAAGCTAAAGATGGTATCGAATGTTTGGAAATACTACAGGGCGAAGCCAAAATTGATATTGTACTAATGGACATCATGATGCCGAATATGGATGGATATGAAACGATGTCTAGAATTAGAAATGATCTGCAATTTAAAGAATTGCCTGTAATAGCTTTAACAGCCAAGGCAATGAAAAATGATCGAGATAAGTGTCTAGAGGCTGGTGCTTCTGATTACATCAGTAAACCGTTAAATCTAGATCAACTATTCTCTGTTCTTCGAGTATGGTTAGTATCTTAAGGGAGTTAAAAGATGGGCAAGCAATGCGAAAATATGGAATTTGAGGGCGTATATGTACAACATGAAGACTTGGAAATCGAATTCCTGTTGGAAGCAATCTATCGCTTATCAGGATTCGATTTTCGGCAATACAATCGGTCTTCCATTTCTCGTCGTATTCACAATCGCATGAATATTAATGGCATTGAGACGATCACAGGTTTACTAGAAAAAGTGATACATGAAAAGGACTTTTTAGAACAAATGATAAATGACTTTTCGATCAATGTAACAGAAATGTTTCGTAATCCAAGCTTTTTCAAAGCTTTTAGAAAAGAGGTAGTACCTATTCTTCGTGAGTATCCAGAGATTCGTATTTGGCATGCTGGATGTGCGACAGGTGAAGAGGTATTCTCTATGGCAATTTTGTTAGAAGAAGAGGGTCTTAAGGACAAAACAGTTATATATGCGACAGATATGAATGAACAAGTATTAGAAAAAGCCAGCATAGGAGCTTTTCCTATCCAAAAAATGCAAGCATACACAAAAAACTATATGCTTGCAGGGGGAAATTATGCTTTTTCTGAGTACTATAAAGCAGATCATCAATATGCTTATTTCCATCCATCGATACTAGAAAACATTATCTTTGCACAGCATAACCTTGTGACAGATCAATCGTTCAATGAATTTCATGTTATTATATGCCGAAATGTCCTTATTTACTTTACTCCGGAGCTTCAGGACCAGGTGCAGCATCTTTTTTATGAGAGTTTAAGTCCTCTAGGGTTCCTCGGATTAGGGGACAAAGAAACACTCCGTTTCTCTCAAGTCATGGAAAACTATCAAGAAATAGTAGGAAACGAACGTATTTATCAAAGGGTTAGATAATGAACGTAAAAAGCAGAATATCATAAGTGAACAATAAAATAAAAAACGCATGAACGTTGATATATCATCGTTCATGCGTTTTTTACCTTATTCTTTGCATTTAATCATTAACACACACATATCGTCTGGTTGAGCAGTTTGTTTATCTTTTGTTAGTAGGTTGTCAATCAGCGACTGTGATTGGTTCCACTTTTTAGAAGCTAACTGTTGAAGGTGTTTTTCTGATTCTATTTCACATGGTCCCATTGCTTCTAAAACGCCGTCTGTATACAATATAATTTGAATATCTTTCTCGTACGTAATAACCTCTTTCTTAACCTCTATCTCATCAAAGAATCCAACAGCACAGCTTCCTCGATCTATTGGAATTATTTTGTTGTCGTCGACAAGTGCAAATCCCGGTGGATGACCAGCATTTACGTACTCAATAGTTTTCTGTTCTGTGTCTACTACCATATATATCGCTGTAAAATAATAAGGAATTCCAATTTTTTCGTTATGTAAAACAAGCATATAGCGATTTAATTCCTTAATAACAAGTTCAGGTTCCACTAATTGCTTAATAGATTCTCTTAATACGGAGGAGATAAACATACATACTAGGGAAGCAGAAATACCATGTCCCATCATGTCCAACAAAACGATTGCATACCGATGTTCACTTATTTTATGCCAATAGTACATGTCCCCAGCAAGATTAAAGGAAGGGAGATATGAAACTTCTATTTGAATTTTTTCTTCCGTAAAGGGGGGAGTTAAAAGACTTCTTTGGACATGTGTAGCTAAGTCTAGTTCGTATTGAATTTTGTTTTCATGCTGTGTATGCCAATCAAGTTCTGCTTTTAATCGAAGGGCTACACGAATACGTGCTAATAGCTCCACTTTATTTATTGGCTTCGTTATGTAGTCGATACCACCAATATCAAGTGCTTCAGCTAATTTGTTTTTATCCTCTAGAGCTGTTACGAAAATAATTTGGATATCTTTAAATCTCTCATTTTGTTTAATGCGTTTACAAGCCTCAAGGCCATCAATTTCGGGCATCATAATGTCTAGTAGGATTAAATCCACCGAATTAATGGTAGGATTTGGGTTATCGAGCTGTAAATAGTCAAATAACAGTTGAGCCGATGTTAGCGATACTGTATCTTTATAACCAGCGCTATCTAATATTTTTTCTATTACAAATAGATTGACGGTATTGTCATCTACTAGTAGAATCGTCATTGGTTATTGCCCCCTGTAGTTTATAAAAATAGTTTTGTATTTTTCACTTAATAATAATAGCTAAATCTTATTATCTCTTTATTATACAAAAGAATAATCAGGTACGGTATTTTAAAGTTTAAATACTACAAATAAATAAATTCGTAAAATTCGATAATAAGAATATTACCATCAATCGGGATGAGATTCTGCTACCCAACTATATATGATACAACTAATTATGTAGGAAAATGAAGGGGTGTTTTGGTATGGTTGTTTATCAAAATGATGATTTAGTTATAAAGGTTCCAAAAGAATTTAGCTTAAAAGAAAATATTAATTATATGTCACGCTCTTCAAATGAGTGCATGTTTGAAATTCGGGAGGATATAATCGTAAAGGCAATTCCCATCACAGATGAAGTTCCATTGGTTGAAATTAGAGAGAACACTGACGGAAATCTTGTTATTCGCTTTTTAAGAGACACCAATCCCGTAAGCGAAAAAGTACGGTACGAAGTTCAACAGTATGTGAGGGACTGGTTTGATCTGGATAATGATTTAAAGCCTTTTTATGCAATGGCTGAAAACGACTTGTTGCTAGAAAAAGCAATTGACGAATTTTATGGATTACGTAATATTGGGATTCCAGATTTATTTGAAGCACTAGTTTGGGGAATTCTTGGACAGCAGATCAATTTGACATATGCGTATACATTAAAAAGACGTCTGGTGGAAACATTCGGGAGGTCAATTGAATGGGAGGGTCGTGAGTATTGGATCTTCCCTGAAGCGAAAGATATTGCAAATCTGACAGTGGAGGATTTGGCCCCACTTAAGATGACCGTAAAAAAATGTGAATACCTTATTGGTGTTGCACAGCTAATTGTCAATGGGAGTCTTTCAAAATCACTTGTAAAGGGAACTGGAAACTTTAAAGAAGCAGAAAAAATGCTTGTCAAAATCCGTGGCATTGGACCATGGACTGCAAATTATGTATTAATGAGATGTCTACGATTTCCGAACGCATTCCCGATTGATGATGTCGGGTTACATAATGCGATTAAACGTTTAACAGGTGCAGAAGAGAAGCCGACGAAAGAAGAAATATTGAAACTAGCAAGCCCATGGAAGGGATGGGAATCCTATGCAACTTTTTATTTGTGGAGATTCTTGTATTGAAACAAAGATGATTGAAAAGAAATGCAGAGACTAATGGGTCTACTTGGAACAACACTTAACTTTTGTTAACTATTCTTATTTGATAATTTGGGATAATAAAAACTAAAAATAGCCCCCAATCAATTCACTGAATTGATTGGGGGCTATTTTTTATAGAATGAATCACACAGTACTTGGAATTTCCATCGTCGAGTGGACACTGTTTGAAATCTCTTCCATTATAGATTCAAAGGAAGTATTTAAAGAGTATGCCAGTTCCCTGTAGAGAATATTTTGAACGGAAATTAGTAGCTTCAAATCCTGATCGAGTAATTTCTTGTTATCCAGTTCAGCTTCATATTTTTTCCGTAATAATGTATTCACTACTTTCGAAAGCTTTTTCCGATTGCCACTATTAATAATATCAGAGTAGGTTTTTGTACGTTCTTTGTTATTTTCGATCCACTCAATACCTGGTGAATGGAAGGAGTTTAATATTATTTTTGCCTTGCTATGATCAAGAAGTTCAAGCATGCTTACCGCAGTATTGTCTACAGGAGTACTTATCGATAACTTCAAGTTATCTAATGGATGTAAAAAATAATATTTCTTAGTAATGCCATTATATGTTTTTTCACAAATATCATCTATTTGGCATATACCGTGTGCAGAATAAATAATTAGTTCCCCGATTTTAAACATACTACATGCTCCTCTAAATAATATTGTCAACTTAGTTAACTAAATTAATTATAAGCTTTATTTTGAAAATAGTCAACTTAGTTGACGATAAGTGAGAGTACTTGTATATTTAGTATCGGAGAAAAAGTGAATGGAGGAAAATGCTTGAATGATGACTACGATGTAAATAGTTTAGATTTAATCGACTTAATAAGTGAAAGACATATTATGATTCGAAAAATAACGGAAGAATTATGGAATAACAGCAATGATATTTATATGTCCAATTCAGAATGGTTCATCATTGCGAGAACTTATAAAAAAAATCCAACAATTTCCTATATTAATAAACAAGTAAATATTTCACGCCAGGCAACACATAAATTTATCAGAAGCTTAGAGTCAAAGGGACTGGTAGAAATTAGTCGAGTCGAAAACAATAATAAAGAAAAGTGCATACGGCTCACTACCTTAGGAGAAGCATGCTATGAAAAAAACGAATCGCTTAAGGCTGGGCTAGAGAAGAAAATTGCTGATCAAATAGGTAAGGAAAAGATAGACCTATTAAAAGAAATATTGAAATTAAATTGGGGAATATAATCTAGAACGCTATAAAATTATAAAACTAAATGCAACGATCTAATTTCTATAATTTAAAAAGGCCAAATCTCCATTATTAAAATTGGAGAGTGGTCTTCTTTTTTATATGTAGACTTTTAGAAGGAACTTTCTATCTCTATGCAGAACTACTTATTAAATGAAAAGAATGTAGGTGGCTTTATGAATAACATTATTGAATACTACGACAAGTTTGATGAGTGGGGACGACTGGACAGAGAGCCTATCGAGTTTCAAGTGAATTGGCATTATATTAAAAAGTATCTTCCTCTGAATGGGGAAATTCTAGATAATGGTGCCGGACCAGGGAAATATTCTATGCAACTTGCTAGTGAGGGATATAAAGTAACACTCACTGATCTAACTCCAAGGCTTGTAGAAGTTGCTAAAAATAAAGCGCATGAACTGAAGATAGAACAAAATTTTAATGGTTTTCATGCTGCTGATGCAAGAGATCTTACTTTACTGAAGGATGAACAGTTTGATGCTACATTAATGCTTGGCCCTTTGTATCACTTACAAGAAGAAGCCGATCGTATTAAGGCAGTAAAAGAGTTGTATCGGGTTACGAAAATGGGTGGAATTATTTTTGTAGCATTTATGCCGAGAATTAGACATGTTTTAACTTCTCTTTTATATCCTGAAAATTGGAAGCCAAATAACCAGATGGATAACATCGAGCAATTTTCTCAAAATGGATGTTTTAATCATGAAGACGAAGGACGATTTACAGGTGCCTATTACTTTAACATAGAAGAGATCAAACCATTCATGGAGGCCCAAGGATTTGAAAGTCTAGAATTAATAGGTTCCAATATAGGCACTCTCTTGAACAGTGATAATTGGAGATACTGGAGAGATAAAGGAGAAAGCGAGTTCGAGAAAGTTATAAAAATACTAACTGAAAAAGCCAATGATCCCAATGTTTTAGGAATCTCCTCACACTTACTTTATATTGGAAGAAAGATGGACCATATATCGAAAGAAAAGAAATAAAATTAAATTCTATAAAAAGAGGTGGCGGCTCCAATATATAAACTTATTTAGTAAGTCTTAATAACCACTCTCTTAGTATAGGTATTTCCTATTCATTATCTGATAATTTACATAATATTTATGAAGTGGGGTAAATATTAGTAGATTGTTAATTTAATAATGATATGAAGGGAGAGTTTACTATGCAAATCAAGGGAGAGGTATTACGCACAGTACGAAAAGAACAGAATATGTCACAGGAAGAATTAGCTTTAGAGTTAAAAGTGACGGTCAGCACCATTTCTAACTGGGAACGTAAGGAGTACATCCCAGATGAGCGGTATAATAAACCGATTGCACGAGCCTTAGACGTGAATGTCCATAAGCTTACTGGAGTTCCAACAGATGTTTCAACAGTAGATGTGAAACGAATAGATACCTATGAGGAAGAAAATATTTTACTTAAACGTTTGATGGAATCCTTTGAACAATTCGTACAAGATAAAGAAAAGAATATGGGTAATGATAAACACGAAGAATCATGGGAGGAAGATTGGCGAAATAACTAAAGTTATTGTTCAATCACTGAAGACTTCGAAATATACACATGAGCCCGGATAACGGTACTATGATGAATTACACATAATCCAGAAAAAGTTACTAAGGAAAAAAGAACATTCAAAGAAACCTTAAGCATTTTGATGCTTAAGGTTTCTTTTTTTAAAGATAAGTATATAAAAGTGTCCCGTGAACACTGGGTTTTCGGCGTTTTTAAAAATGAATAATACTATGATTTCCGTTTCAGGTGGAGACAAGGGAACGATGGCTAAGAACGCCATCTTTCACTACAATCCATTTAATGTGTAGTACTCCACTAGAAAATTCAGCATAGCTTATCGCTTAGATACTAAGATCGGTCAAATTATTTGTAATCGCTCTGAATTAGAAATGCAATTATCCAATGATAGAGGAAGAAAGCAGATTTTCTTTTATACTAGTGGAGGTATTGAGAAATAGTAAGTGTTTACCAAATAAAGAAGCGAAATAGCGAACGAAATTGTATCTTCGTGAGCTCCTGCTAGGAGTAGAATCGTATCTTTTCTCTAGTTAAACAAAAACGCACTAACCTGTTTCTATTAGTTGCGGAAGGGTGACGGAAGGCAACCGCCATAAGATTACCGAAAAAAGTGAGTATTGGTTGTGACAATCGTCACAACCAATACTCACTAAAAATTCACTCGGTAATGCTATAGCAAAACGACTATCCAAAGCCCTTCGAAAAAGAAAGAAACAGGTTTTGATCTTAAAGGACTGGGTATGTTATTTTGCCCGGTTTTTCTTAAAGAATAAGAAAGTATATAAAAATGTACCATGAGCACTGGATTTATAGCACTTTAAAAAATGAATAATACTTGTGATTTCCGTTTCAGGTGGACGCTTTCCGTGGGGTGAGCGATGAGCTATCACCGTCGCTAGCGCGTCGATGTGATAGCTCATCTGTCTCACTCATCCCGCCGGAGTCGCCACGTTTCACTACAATCAATCAGTGTGTAGTACTCCACTAGAAAATTTAGCATAGCTTATCGCTTAGATGATAAGATTGGTCAAATTTTAGAGAGTGATCAAATTATTTGTAATCGCTTTAGCATTAGAAATGCGATGAACCAATGATAGAGGAAGAAAGCAGGTTTTCTTTTACACTAGTGGAAATAAAGAGAAATAGTAAGTGTTTGCACTATAAAGAAGTGAATAGCGAACGAAATTGCATCTTCGAGAGCTTATTCTATGAATAAGAAAGTAGCTTTTCTTTAGTTACCTAAAAATGAACTAACCTGTTTCTAAAAGTTGTAGGAGGGCGACGGACAGACGAACGCCATAAGATTACCGAGAAAAGAGATGCTGGTCGTGACGTTAGTCACGACCAGCATCTCTAAAAAAACATTCGGTAATACTAAAGCAATAAGTCTGTCCAGAGCCCTTCGAAAACGTTAGAAACAGGTTTTGAACTATAAGGACCGGGCGTCTTTTTGCCCGGTTTTTCTTATTGACATAAATAATTGACATGAGATCCACTCAACCCACCATCACCATGAATTCCAGTCCAAAACCTCTACATCACCCCAAAAAGTTAAAAAAGTATAGGTAATGATAAAAGAATACAGTTGATAGCGCTTTCATATAAATATTCGGAATTTATAATTAAGGAGTAATTACTTTTTAGAAAAAGGGAGAGGGATAAAAGAATGAAGAAGTTCAAGGGGTTAACTTTTTTAGTTATTTTGATGATTTTCGCATTAGTAGCCGCGGGATGTAACAATGGCGGAGATAGTTCAGTTGATGTTGGTATCGTATTGCCAACAAAGGATGAGCCGCGTTGGGTTCAAGATGAACAGCGCTTTAAAGATGCTTTAGCAGATTCGGATTACTCTACGGAAATCCTGTTCAGCCAAGGATCTTCAGCGAAAGAAAAAGAAAATGTAGAAGCATTACTAAATAAAGGAATAAAAGTATTAATCATCACTCCTCATGATGGAGCGGCAGCTGCAGCAGCAGTGGAAGCAGCGAAAAAAGAAGGTGTAACTGTTATTGCATATGACCGCTTAATCACGGATACGGATGCAGTAGATTACTATGTAACTTTTGATAGCTTAGCAGTGGGTGCTGCACAAGCACAGTATTTAGTAGACAATGCAGATGGCTCTGATGTACCACTTTATTTGTATGCAGGTGCGGCGTCTGATAACAATGCATTCTTGTTCTTCGAGGGCGCATGGAAAGTTCTTCAACCGAAAATTGCAGACGGAACTTTCAAAATTGCCAATTCAAGCGAAGCAGAAGCTTTAAAAGATTCAGCGGACCTGTCGCGTGACCAATTAGGTAAAATCATCGGTCAGATTACAACGAACTGGGATGCAAATGATGCGAAAAACAAAGCACAAACTCATTTAACAGCAGCTGCTGACGACTTAAAAGGAGACGTTTCAATTCTAGCTCCAAATGATGGAACTGCTCGTTCGATCGCAGATGTATTTGCTTCTGACAACGCAATTACAAATTACTTTGTAACAGGGCAAGATGCAGAAAAAGCATCGATTCAATACATTATTGACGAACAACAATCAATGACAGTTTTCAAAGATGTTCGTACATTAGTGAAAGATGCCATGGGTATGGCAGTAGAAGTGTTAGATGGTAATACACCAGAAACAACAGGTTCTTACGATAATGGAGAAGTTGAAGTAAAAGCGAAACAAACGGATGTTATCGTAGTTGACAAAGAAAATGTAAAAGCAGAACTAATCGATTCTAAGTATTACGAAGCGAGTGAATTCACTGGTTTAGAGTAAAGCAACTAAAAAGGAAGAGTAGTGGTAGATTCATCTATCACTATTTCTCCCTTTCTATTTAGTTTTAGCTAGGGAGGCAATAGTATGAGTGATTATATTTTAGAGATGAATAATATTTCTAAAGAATTCCCAGGAGTTAAGGCTCTCTCAAACGTGAATTTCAAAGTGAAAAAAGGCGAGATTCATTGTTTAGTTGGGGAAAATGGTGCAGGTAAATCCACTCTTATGAAAGTGTTGAGTGGTGTCTATCCATATGGTGCTTATGATGGAGACATCGTATTTGAGGGGAAGGTTCAACAGTTCAACGAGATTACGGATAGCGTCAAAGTTGGTATCGGAATTATTTATCAAGAGCTAGCTCTATTTCCGGATTTGACAGTGTATGAAAATATATTCGCTGGAAATGAATTGAAAAAAGGTCCGTTCGTAGATTGGAATAAAACGATAGTTCAAGCAACCGGGTTATTGGAAAAAGTGAAGTTAAGAGTAACTCCAGAAACATTGATCAAGGAATTAGGTGTAGGGAAACAGCAGCTAGTTGAAATTGCCAAGGCTTTAAGTAAGGATGTTAACCTACTGATATTAGATGAACCGACTGCAGCACTCAATGAAGATGATAGTGAGAATTTATTGGTACTTCTAAAGGAACTGAAAAACCAAGGAATTAGCTGTATTATGATTTCGCATAAGCTAAAGGAAGTCATTTCTATTGCAGATAAAGTAACTGTTTTACGAGATGGGCAGACAATTTGTACTTTGGACGCAAGTAATGGAGAAGTATTTGAAAATGTCATTATTAAAAATATGGTTGGCCGTGACATTGAAGATATTTATCCAAAACGTCCAGACAAGAAAATTGGTGAAACAATTCTTGAACTATCGGATTGGACTGCTTATGATCCACAACTAGGACGCAATGTAGTTAAAAACGTTCAGCTTGAGGTAAAAAAAGGCGAAATTATTGGCATTGCAGGTCTTATGGGATCTGGTCGTACCGAACTTGCCCTTAGCATTTTTGGAAACCCTAAAAAGTATAAACTACAGGGTGACATGAAAATGTTTGGGGAAACAAAAGTATTGAAGCATACAAGTGAGGCGATTAAAGCTGGTATTGCCTATGTGACAGAGGATCGTAAAGGAGATGGCTTATTCCTACTACAGGATATTAAGAGTAATGTTTCTGCAGCGCATCTAAAAGGAATTTCCACAAAGGGAATACTAAATTTAAACGAAGAAGTGAAAATAGGAACAGAATATAAGGATTCACTCTATATTAAAGCAAGTTCGCTTGAGCAAATTGTAGGGAAACTAAGCGGTGGGAACCAACAAAAAGTATCACTTGGCAAATGGTTGTTTACTGGACCTAAGATTTTGATATTGGATGAACCGACAAGAGGAATTGATGTGGGAGCGAAGTTTGAGATATATACAATTATGAATGAACTGATCAATGAAGGAATGAGTATTATTATGATTTCCTCAGAACTAGGTGAAGTGTTAGGTATGAGTGATCGAATATATGTCATGGCGGAAGGCTCCGTTAAAGGAGAGCTAACTATGGAGGAAGCGACACAAGAAACGATAATGGAACTTGCGACGCAATAAGAGGGGGATAACGATGAACTTTTTTGGAGAAGCAAAAGCACTCGTCAAAGCCAACATTCGAGATTATGGAATGTATATTGCGTTAATAGTGATAATGTTAACGTTTACGATTATGACGAACGGCCTATTTATGTCTTCACGAAACATTAGTAATTTATTGGATTCAGCAGGTTATATCGCCGTATTGGCAGTAGGGATGACACTCGTGATCGTCATTCGTCATATAGATTTATCGGTTGGATTTTTAGCAGGATTTCTTGGGGCGATTGCTGCGATATTCTTAACACAAATGGGTGTATCTGTATGGATTACTATACCAGTTATTTTAATCCTTGGAGCAATGATTGGGTTGGTTAATGGTGTATTAGTTGCAAAAATAGGAATCCCATCCTTTGTAGCTACACTTGCTGGAATGCTAATTTTCCGCGGTGCATTACTGCAGGTTACGGAAAAGACAGGAACAATTATTGTTAAGGACGATCAGTTTAATGCGATAGGGAACGGATTTATCCCATCTATTATACAAGTAAATGGCTTGCATCTATTAACATTATTAGTAGGTTTAGTAGGGATTCTATTATTTGTTTACAATGAAATTTCTAACCGCCGTAACAAAATGACTTATGGTTTCGAGGTTATGTCTAGTGGGTTATTCAGTTCCAAGCTTGTATTAATATCCGCTATCATTGGATATATTACATGGATTTTAGCAGGGTACAACGGTTTATCTTGGACAGTAATCATTATGATTATAGTAGTAGTTATCTATCATTTCTTATCGACGAAAACTGTGCTTGGTCGCCACATTTATGCAGTCGGAAGTAATCCAGAAGCTGCTCATTTAAGTGGTATCAATGTACAAAAGATTACATATATCGTATTTGGATCGATGGGAATGCTCGCTGCATTATCTGGGATTCTATTTACTTCCAGACTTCAATCAGCAACGACTACAGCAGGTACACTCTTCGAACTTGATGCAATCGCTGCTGCATATGTTGGAGGGGTATCTTCTGCCGGTGGTGTTGGTAAAGTAACAGGTGCTATTATTGGTGCCATTGTCATGGCTTCCTTATCAAGTGGGATGAATCTGCTAGGTGTTGGTATTTCATATCAATACATGATCCGCGGAGGCGTTTTAGCTGGAGCAGTAATTTTTGATGTGATGACACGCAAGCAACGGGCTTAATACAATAGGTTCTGATTTGTGGCACCCTTGCTTTTATAAGGGTGCCTTATGTTATTAATACGGTAAAGTTCTTACTGAAAGACAATAGGGAGTATTTACTTGCTTTCAATCTCTATTTATTTGCTCTTAAAGTTTAAATACTTGTGCAACGGATATTTTTACCAAAAATAAATGAAATGCTTCGGTTTTCAGGCTTAAAAAATGCCGAAAAAAATGGGATTGTCATTTTAATTCCGGGTGTTAATATGGAAGAAATAAGCTTACGGAAAGGGGAAGGTAAATGCGGAAAAGAATTGTTCTTCTGCTAGGTGCACTCATCATTGTTTTTAGTTACTTCACGATTATATCTGCAACAAAGGCTTTTCAATCCACAAGTGAATTACCCGCTACCCTTTCCAAGTTGGAAGATTCTGTTCGTCTCGTACTAATCACGCAAGAGCTAGATACCCCTTTTTGGAATAAGGTCGGACAAGGAGCCAAGCAGCAGGCTAAGGAAGAGAATGTTGAACTAGAAGTGTGGGGAAGCTACGGAAATGACCAGGACGATTTTTTAAAAAAGATGGAGATTGCCATTCATTCTAAAGTGGATGGAATCATCGTTCAGGGCCTAGATACGGAGGAATTTAAAGAGCTTTCAAAAATTAAAGCAGCCTTTTATGGAATTCCTATCATAACGATTGCTAATGACGTTCCAGTGGAAGAGAGTTTGCGTAAAACATATGTCGGTTCAGATCAGTTCTGGGCAGGAAAGATGGTTGCTCATCAGCTCATTAAAGAAATGGGCATATCCGGGGAAGTGATAATTCTTGGAGATGAAGTGCAAGCATATTATCAAAAAGAACGTTTAGCAGGGATAAAGGATGTTCTAAAGGGATACCCAGAGATTAACATCATCATCAGAGGAACAGAGGATACAAATGAACGAGTGATTTCGACAACTCAACAACTTATGAATGAAGCACCTAGAGCCACTGCATTTATCGCGATCAATGCGAAATATGCTGGGCCTATGATTCAGGAAATAGGAAGACGAACGCAGGTTGAACCGTATCATATTTACACGTTTGATGATGGAGTTGAATCTACTACTCTTTTAGAGCAGGGAAAGCTAGATGGTATTTTAGAACAAAAGCCTAAAGAAATGGGCAAGGAAAGTGTAAAGCGGCTTATGGAATGGATTACAGGTGAGACGGTTCCCCTTGATTCTGATGGGTATTTGACGGAAACGAATATGCTCGTACCGGATGGTGATAGACCATGACAACCATTCAACGAAAAATTTGGCTGCTCGTTTCCGTTATGCTACTCATCATGGGAATTATTTGGATGATGCTGACTTATTACAATCAGCAAACGCAAGAACAAACCAATACCATTCTACAACGCTATTTACGTATGAATGAAGTAACTATTGCTAGTCAAAAAATTATAACAGACTTAAATAATTACTTATTGGATCCTTCAGAAGTGCATAAAGTACAAATAGAAAAAAGTATTAAAACTATAAAGGAAGTTCAACAGGATGTAGCAAAGCTTCGCAATGAAGAAAATGCGTTTTCTGTTACGAATTATATACATTTGATTGATAGTTTAGTGGAGACGACAAATCGTTCGATACTATTTTCAGAGGAGCAGGAATTAGAAGGCTCCACGAATGAATTCAATGAAGCGAATCGTATATCACTGTACATATCTGAAATGACATTAACCATTTTAGATCGAGAATTAAAGACTTATAATCTATTCTATCGAGAAATCATCAATCAGTCAGAAGAGTTAAAAAGGCTAGGAATTTGGATACTTTTACTAGTAACTGCTGTATTACTTTTGGCAACCTATTGGTTCTCGCTTAGTATTACAAAACCTGTTCATCAGTTAACGAAGGCGGCAAATGAATTAGCTCAGGGACGTTTCAATCAAAAAATAATAGTGGAATCTAACGATGAAATTGCATTTTTAGCTCAAACATTTGATGAAATGCGTATTAATATTAATGACTTGATATTGGAGATTCAGCAAAAGGCGCAGCTTGAGCATGAGCTGCAACAAAGTAAGCTGTTATTAAAAGAAAGCCAGTTAAGAAGTTTACAGAGTCAGATTAATCCTCATTTTTTGTTTAACACATTAAATACTTTATCTAAAAAGGCATATTTAGATGGGGCTGAGGAAACGAGTGACCTGTTAGTTAGTGTGGCCGGGTTATTGAGGTATAACTTAAAGCGAATAGATCGATCAGTTACTTTATACGAGGAAGTACTTGTGCTCAATCAATATATGGAAATACAAAAAGCACGTTTTACGGACCGGTTACATTTTGAGTCAAACATTGATGAATCATGCTTGCACGTCAATATCCCTGGTCTCACACTCCAGCCTATTATTGAAAATGCTGTCATTCATGCAATCGAGCCGGAAGAGAATGGTGGTACTATTTCTTTTAGAATTTTAAGAGATGGCTCATGGATTATTATTGAAATTGAGGATAGTGGAAAAGGAATATCAAAGGAAAAAATAGATCAGTTACTACAAGGACAAATCAATGCAAACGAAGGACATTCCACTGGCATTGGTTTTCAAAATGTAGTAAAAAGGCTACAACTATTTTACGGTGTGGAAAATTTAGTGTCCATTGAAAGTAAAGATGGGATTGGAACGAAGGTAATCATACAAATCCCAGAAACTAGGGAGGAGGTAAGTGATGAAACTTTTAATCGTGGATGACGAACCAATCGAGCGAGCAGGCATGGAAGCAATCTTGAAAAAGGCATTTCCAGATCTTTTAATTGCGCAGGCAAAGAATGGAAAGATAGCAATCGAACTAACAGACAGTTTTCAGCCTGATCTGGTTTTAATGGACATAATGATGCCTGGCATGACTGGGCTAGAAGCCATTGAAACAATTCAGGTAACTCATCCTACTATCAAATTTGTGATGGTAACTGCCTTTGACATGTTTGATTATGCAAGACAGGCTATCAGACTTGGTGTAAAGGATTATGTATTGAAGCCAAGTAAAGCTAGTGAAATAGTTTTAACTGTTGGAAAAGTACTGGATGATTGTCGGCAGGAGCAAGAAGCAACTAGTAATAGCAACAGGCAAATCGAAAAGTGGGAGCAAGCACTTACTTTGGTAGAAACAGATATTGTTACCCAAATATTATTTGATCATGTACATGAGGTTCATATTGATATGCTTGTAGAAATGCTTGATACTCGCTCTACACTCGAAAAGTTTGTTGTGGTAGTTGTATTACCTGAAGGAGAGCTTAATAATTATTTGTCGATTAAAGAACGGGTAAGGGAAACTGGAGACGCTTGGGTAGGAGCTTTAAATGGGAGGCAACTCCCTCTAATTATTTTTCGTGATTCCAAGAGGAGCTTTCGTTCCCAAGCGATAGTTTTAGCTAAAGCCATTTTATCTTTAGATAAGGAACGGCACGGAACAGATTGGTTTTTGGGAATTGGCCAGGTGTGTCAAACACTAGAGGACATCCGCCTGTCTTACCAAGAGGCACTTATTGCAACTATGGATACATCATTAGCCGTTAAGTATAGATTTTATATGGATGTTCCGGCGCTGACATTGGAAACAGATAACCAGATTATTAAGCAACAACAGAAAGAGTTCTTTGACCATATTCGGCTCGGAGACTGGACGGTTATTCGCAGCCGTTTGTTGGATATAATTCAGCAGTACGAGAATGTTGGGAATTCATTAATCTATACGCAGCAGCGAATACTGGAGTTACTTTGGGTGGCAAATCGTGTGATGGACGAAATGGGGATGAAAGTAAGTACATTATTTTTCTCCTTCCAAGCAAATGATTATCGACAGCTACGGACAGAGACATTATTACTGTTGGAACAGTTGAATTCTGAGTACAATGCACATTACGATCAAATAGAAGCAGATAAAATCCACCAAATCCAACAGTATATTCTAGAACATTCGCATGAAGATATTTCTTTGGATACGCTGGCACACCGAGTGGATTTAAGTCCGATTTATATTAGTAAAATGTTTAAAGAAAAGCTTGGTGTAAACTATATAGACTATCTAACGGATTGTCGCATTGAGAAAGCTAAGAAACTATTGAATGATCCCAAGAAAAGTTTAAAGGAAATCACATTTGAAATTGGGTACCATGAACCGAATTACTTTAGTAAGGTTTTTAAGAAAATGTGTGGGGTATCTCCGAAGGAATATAGAAAAACATTATGGAGTAAAAAAGCTGAAGTGTAGAGGGGGAGTCGGATGAAAAGTAAATTCCTTGCCGTTAGTCTTTTAGGAATAATTACGCTTCTTTTTGCGTGTACGGATACCTCTGCACCTAAAACGCTTAAGCCCGAAGTTAGCCCAGTTTTCAAAGACGATGCCCCAGTACGGATTGGTTTTTCCATGGACACATTACTGGAGGAACGGTGGTTAAAGGACCGTGATTTGTTTAAAGAAGCTATAGAAAACCTTGGAGCAGAGGTAGAAATTGTTGCTGCAAATGGGGATGATGCGTTACAAATATCGCAAGCAGAGACACTGATCCAAAGCGGCATTGATCTCTTGGTAATCGTTCCTCACAATGCAGCGGCTACAGCGGCAATTGTCCATAAAGCACATCTAGCAGGAATTCAAGTAATTGCCTATGATCGTCTAGTGAAAAATGCGGAGCTGGATATGTACGTATCTTTTGATAATGAGCAAGTTGGCAAAATGCAGGCAGAGGCTATGACAGCACTCGTTCCAAAGGGGAACTATGTCTTTATAGGAGGAGCCATTACAGACAACAATGCCCATCTATTGAAAGATGGTGTATTCAAGGTATTACAACCGTATATTGAAAGAGGAGATATTCATGTTGTTTATGACCAGTGGACAAAGGATTGGACTCCTGCAAATGCACAGACCAATATGGAGCAAGCTATTCGTACTACGAATGGAGAAATTGACGCAGTAATTGCCGCAAATGATGCCACAGCAGGTGGTGCCATTCAAGCACTGGAAGACCATGGCTTAGTCAGTCAAATACCAGTAGCTGGACAAGACGCGGATCTCGCAGGTGTCCAACGAATTGTAGCTGGAACACAAACAATGACAGTCTATAAGCCTATTCATATGCTTACCCAAAAGGTAGCTGAAATAGCAGTGGCCATGGCAAAAGGGGAAACCGTAACCGCCAACCAACAAGTTAATAATGGCAAGAAGGAAGTACCATCTGTGTTGCTGCCCCCCATTGCTGTAAATATATACAATCTTGAAAGTACTGTTATTGAGGATGGGTTTCATACAGCTAGAGATGTATATGGACGAGGTGAGGAATAAGAAAATGGGATGCGTGTTCCAACCGTAATTCCCGATTGACTCTCATTTTAAATAATGCTATAGTGTAAATATTCTAATAAAAGGTGTGGTGAAATATGTCAGAAGTAGGTATGAGCTAATTTTCATTAGTTTAATAAGGTGTGTAATAACCTGGTGATAAACCAGCTTGTTATGTATGCCTTGTTCTACATTGTTTTTCAATGTGGATACTTACCTGAAGACTGCTTCCTGCTTCCTTATTCCTTGTTCGTTTAACATGATGTATGTTAAGGCGAAGAGTGTGGTGGGATTCGTCCCGCTGCACTCTTTTTCTTTGCCTCTTTTTGTGAACGATTTGTATGCCTTGAATTATTTTTAAGGCAGATGCCCGCAGGAGCTTTCTATCCATTTTTGAAGTGGAGTGGTAGGAGGATTCTTTGCGGGCATTTTTTTATTATTCTAAGTGGAGGTATATACATGAATACGATGACATATGAAAAATTACAATATAAGGAACTAAAAGAGATAGTGAAATCCTACTGTGTTAGCAGTTTGGGAAAGGAATTATTGGATAATCTTTTTCCTAGCCCAAACAGTAAAGTAGTAAAAAATAGACTAAATGAGACGACTGAAGCAAGAAAGCTATTAGATGCAGAAAATCATCTACCGTTAAAGGGCATCTCCAATATTGGTCACCTAATGGAGAAACTTGAAAAAGGAATAATTTTGGGTCCCTCTGAGTTAGTAGCAATATCGGATTTCTTAAGAGGATGTAGGGTCATTAAGAAATTTATGTTAGGTAAAGAGTTTTTTGCTCCTATTCTTCATTCTTATGCTTATTCCATGATGGAGTTTACGACGATTGAAGAAATGATTAATGCTTCTATTAGAGGAAATATGGTAGATTCTGAAGCGAGTAGAGAGTTAAAACGGATACGAAATCAAATAGCAAAAACTGAGGAAAAGATAGAGGAGCGGTTGCATAAATTTCTTAAAAGCAGCGCAAATAAAGAATTTATACAGGAATTTTTTATCAGTAAAAAAGATGATAGATTTACTATCCCGATTAAAGCTTCTTATAAAAACCAAGTACAGGGTACGATTATTGAATCATCCTCTAAAGGGTCTACGGTATTTATCGAACCAGCAACGATCACAAAGTTTAATGGGGAGCTAGCAATTCTTAAATCGGAGGAATCGATTGAAGAATATCAAATTTTAGCTACTATTTCTGGAATGATCCAAGAGGAAATTAGACAAATTCATATTAATATTGAATTGATTGCTCAGTATGACATGATCTTTGCAAAAGCGAAATTTAGTAAAAGCATCGATGGCATTGAACCGAAGTTAAATAATTATGGGTATATTCGTTTAAAAAATTGTAAGCATCCACTTTTACCTGGCAATATCGTACCTCTGGATTTTGAAATTGGAAAGGACTATCGCAGCTTGATAATAACTGGACCTAATGCAGGAGGAAAAACGGTGGTGCTGAAGACGATTGGTATTTTAACTCTTGCTGTCATGTCCGGATTTCATATAGCCGCCGATTTAGGAACGGAAATAGCGGTGGTGGATAGCCTATTTGTCGATATTGGAGACAATCAAAGTATCGAAAATTCACTTAGCACTTTTTCTTCACATATGAAAAATATTGCGGAAATTATGAGTGCATCGACGAACAATACATTGCTTCTTTTCGATGAAATAGGAAGTGGAACAGAACCAAATGAAGGAGCAGCTCTAGCTATTGCAATACTGGAGGAGTTTTATCAAATGGGTTGTATTACTGTTGCAACAACTCACTACGGAGAGATAAAGCGCTACTCAGAAATTCATAGTGACTTTATGAATGCCGCGATGCAGTTTGACAGTGAAGCATTAGAGCCGATGTATAAGCTTCTCATTGGTAAATCTGGGGAAAGTAATGCACTTTGGATATCTAAAAAAATGAATATTCAAGAGAAAATTCTAAAAAAAGCACAAAATTATATTGAAAATAAAACCTATAATTTAGAAATTGTGAAAGAAAATAAGATTAAAAAACCAACTCCTATAATGGCGACAGAAGAAGAAACGTACAGCTTTGAAAGAGGAGACAGAGTAAAATTACTAGAACATAACGATTTTGGTATTGTGTATGAGAAAAAGGATCAACAGAATAATGTGTCTGTGTTCTATAAAAATGAAGTAATAAAGCAGAATGTGAAAAGAATCGTGTTGGAGGGAAAAGCAGTCGACTTATATCCAGAAGGATATGACCTTTCTACATTATTTGTAAGTTATACAGAGCGTAAATTCAAACATGATATGGAAAGAGGATCCAAAAAAGCTTTAAGAAAAATAGCTAAGGAAATAAAAAAAAGAGAGGATGAATAGCAAGAGAGTAATTGAATTTGAATATACACATACAATAAGCATAAAACCCTTTAGCTAGAGCAAATTAGACTCTAGGAGGTGAATATTCATGAGTAAAAATAACAATAAGACGGTAAATGTAAGAACACACAATAGTTATGAATTGTACAAGAATCCTACGAATAATCCGGACGAGGAATTTTCAGAAGAGTTTGTGGAGATTTCCAAAAATAAGATAACGAATGAAATTAATAAAAACCCATCTAACAAAAGAAAAAATAATTAGTAAATGACATGAAAGGTGAGATCACTAAGAGCTCACCTTTTTCTTAAATTCACCTATCTAGAGTGTTCCACGATTAACTTGTTCCTTTAATATCTGTAGATTACTCAATACATTCTTTGATACTTCTAGTGTCGCTTCAATAGCATTTGCTTTTTCGTTGGATAATTGAAAAATAATATCATTAAATAGCAGTTCCATTTCATCTAGAATAGCTAAAGTTGAAATGTTATAAAGTCGTACATCATCAAACTTCCCAGGCTCGAAAATGGCTGTATCTATATAAGGCTTAAAGTTCTGAAGCATTTCAGGCATATTCGCTGACATACTACCAGCTCCAATACACACAGTTTCCGCTATTGTTTTAATCTCTTCTAAAGGAACTAATGCATTATTAACTGCTGCTTTTATTTTTTGTTCATAATCTGTAAATAAACTGATGAATAAACCAACTGGATTACCATAGAGCCCTACATTTAAAGCAGCTTTAACGGAAATAGTAATCACGATTACTGCTGATTCAATAAGCAGAGCCACCCGATAAATGCTATCAACAATTGGATATAATATAGTAGTGACTAATGAAGTAAATTGTTGGTGGGCAAGATTAACTTGTAGTTCTTTTATTTTCATACCTATTGTTAAATATGGGGAATTTTCAATATTCATGATCTCCGTCTTTTGTATAGCATCTACACCGTCTGCAAGAGAGGTACCAGATTGGATAGAGCTTCCCAGGTTTTGGTCCTTGTTAAACATGGAAGTAGCTATATCTTTAACCTGTGTTTCATAGTTTGCTAATTGGTTATAAACCGCTTCTTTGTTTTTGTGAACGATTGAATAATGCGCATTCAATTCACCGACTACTGCATCTACGAACATATCCTTGCCACCTTTAAAAAGCTCAGGTATGTATGTTTGGATTATGTTTTGTGCACCATTCACTAAGTTATCCACGTCATCTTTTAACTGGTTTAAATATTCTCTTGCAGGAGCAAAAAGGCTCTCTACATCAATATTTATAGAAGCGATAAATTCTATTATTTCTGCAGGCTTAGAGTTTAAAATAGAATTTAGTATTCTACATTTAGCTTCAGCAGCGTCTAATAAAGCAATTAAATGGTCGATACATCCCTTAATAAGCGTACCCGTGTTGGATATCCCGTTGAATAAAGGATCTCCAGCAGTTTCATCAAACATCATTTGAAAGGTCTGCTGTAAGACTGTTACACGAGTAGCAAACTGCATACTTTCATCTAATACTATATCTACGGAATTATTTAGGTAGTTTTGGACGTTGGTAATTCTACCTTTCACCTGATCTCTAATCCCATTGGACAGCAGCAACATATTTTCTTTGTTTAAGACAATTTTTTCTGTTTGACCACCATATAAAGGAGAACCAGTCCAAAGGCTCGTAACAATATGATCATCTGCCCCAATATAGATAAATCCATGCCCAGGCTGACCTTTTATCCCTACTTCTATTTTGAATTCGCCATTCTCATCCGCCTCTACATAGCCAGTGTGATTAGAACCAAGCATCGAAAAGAGAGGAACGCCATTATTTATCCCATATTTGTTTCCGGGAATCCTCCCACCTAAACCAAGCGATTCCTCCGTTCCTGTCAGGAAATCATACTTACTATAGTAATTTGTTATATTAGCATACTCTTTAGTAGGATCAACCATCCCAAGAGGAAGAATAGCAGGATTAAGCGTCACAGCTTTTACCTGTGGGTTCTCAATCGCAACTGCGTTAGTTAAAGCCCCAGCAAGTGAATTTCCCGAAACAGAAGAAATTTCTCCAAATTTATTATTCATTTGTTGAAAATATATTTTGGCATCCAAAATTTGCTGTGGTGGGACTGTGCCAATTAGCTTTGTATTCGTTTCCAGCCAGTCTTTATCTAATTGTTGACTTCCTACGAAAACAACGGAAATTTCATTCGTTTCAAAATTTTGAACGGTTATTGCATCGAGTCCCGAGGAAGAATTGTAAAGTGTATTGATAACATAAAACTCTTTGTCATTAACTTGTAGTTTATCTTTAACATCGTATTTTTGGTAGGCATGATAGCCTGCTAGCTCTACTAAATCTTTGTCATTAGTATTCGGACTAGTTACGTTATTTATAGTAGTCATAGGTTATCTTCTCCTATTCCTTCATAATTTCATTAATCGTAGTTTCCTCAATACTGTTGTTTTTTGAACCACTTCCGTACTTACTATCAATTAAGTTATCGTGTAATAGTAGAGTATAAGCACCTCTTGGCAAACCTTCCATGCTTTCAATTTCAGAAACTATTTTTGCGTACGTTTCTCTATCAGGATCTATATTCGATTCTTTCATGAATAGGTTTATCGTAATTTTTACAGCTTCAGTTTCAAATTTATTTTCATCTAGAAAGCTTCTAAGCTGTTCCTTGCTTACATTTTGGTTTTCTAAATACATAGAGTTAAGTTGATCGAAAACATCTGTAAAAAAGTTTAGATAATAAAAAGGAGTGGAGTAACCAGAATCTGTCTTATCTACTGCCTCTTTGGTTTTACCAACAACAGGGTATTGTTTAGCTATTTTATTTACAAAGTTATCTAAGGTAGCCATTTCTTTTTCATATGCCATTGCATACAAGCCACCTGATAGGGCGTTTTCTACTTGACCTTCCTGCGACCATACAGCATCAGTTTTTATCGTTTTACTTTTTACATCAATTGGTACTATTGCAAAAGCGTGAAAATGTGGTTCGCCTACTGATTCTACAAATACCGATACACCGTCCACAGCACCTACTAGATTATGCACAATTACTTCAGTTTTATATTTTTCGCTAAAAAATTTTTTTACTGCGACTTCAATTTCTTCGCGATTGCCTTCAGCAATTTTATCTGTTTCTTCACCATCTCGTAATGCATAGCCTTCGCCGTTGTAATCCTGAACACTAACGAGATTTTCGGTATTCATGGAAATTTCTTGCTCTTCACCAGCTTGTGCTACTGTTTCCGTTTCCGTGCTTTTTACATTATCCGTCCCCATGTTACATCCTCCTAACAAAACTGTTATGCCTAAACCAAATGCCAAGACTTTTTCGTTCTTATGCATATGAAAATCCTCCTAACGTGGATGTTAAAAATTTTTGATCTGTTATATCCTATTTTTACTAATTGTATTAGAGATAGATGAGATATGAAAATAAAATCCAAAATTTTTGTTTGAATTTTTAGAAAACAGGAGAAAGGGAATGAATTTAAAATATTTATCTAGGTCTTTTAAAATAGAACTGAAAGGATAAAAAGACTAGATGATATTTTAAAATGATAATTTACGAGACTAAAAGGTAAAGAGTGGTTATAGTATTGATAACTATAATTGCTGCTTTGCCAACTGACAAAAGAATTCAAATGATTTCTTTCCTAATCTTTTATAATTTCATTCGGCACACTACGTCCCAAGGTATTTTGTTTAACTCCGATAGCTCTTGTAGCATCAATATAATTATCATTCAATAAAATAGAATATTTGCCATGAGGAATATCTTCCATCGTTTCAAAATCCGAGACGACACTATCAAAAACTTCTTGACTAGGAGCGGTATCGGAATCTTTCATATACAGATAAACGGTCAGTAGTATATCATCGGGTTGAAATTCATTTTCTAGAAGGAAGTCTTTTATATCTTGCTTATTAACATCAGGATTTTTCAAATATAATTTGTTTAGTTCATCAAAAATATCACCAGCGGGATTAATATAATAATAAGGGGTAGTAAATCCTTTTGCTCCAACATTTTCTATTGCTTCAATAGGAGTTCCTGTTATTGCATACTTCTCCGTAATTATCTCAAAATACTCATCTAGCTTATTGAATTCTTGTTCGAAAGACATAGCATATAAAGCCCCAGAGATAGCTGTTTCTACTTGGCCGTCTTGGGACCGAACTTCATCAGTTTTTACTGTTTTACTCTTGGTGTCAATTGGCACTATAGCAAATGAATAAAAATGTGGTTCCCCCACAGATTTCACGAACACTGTAACACCATCAACGGCCCCAACTAAGTTATGTACAATAACTTCAGTTTTGTATTCTTCCTTAAAGAATTTTTTTACAGCCACTTCAATATCCTCCCGATTTTCTTCAGCAATTTTATCCGTTTCTTCGCCATCTCTTAATGCATAGCCTTCGCCGTTATAATCCTGAACACTAACTAGATTTTCTGTGTTCATAGCAATTTGTTGCTCTTCACCTGGATGTTCTGTTGTTTTAGTTTCTATTTCAGAACTTTTTGTATTATCCGTTCCTATGCTACATCCTCCTAATATAACTATTAGGCCTAAACCAAATGCCAAAAATTTCTTGTTATTACGCATATGTATTACCCCCCTAATGTAGATGTTAAAACTTATTCAAATACCCTATTTTTACTAATTGTATTAAAGCTCAAGAAGATATGAAAATAAATTCTTTAAATTTTGTTCATATTTCTCAAATACAGGTGAAAGGGTACGTCTCATAAATATAAAGTTAGGACTTTTATTCTAGAATGGAGAACTAAACTGTGAATTGAATAATTAGAATAGAAAGGGTTTTTTTATCCATTCATAAAATAATGAAGGTATTTCCTCATTACTATAGAAATTATTAAGAGAGGGGGATGATAGATATGAACAAAGATAATCCTATGGAGGCAGCCCAAAAATTTATACAAAAATATTTTCCAAGTTGTAATGGTGCTTTGTTAGCAGGGAGCGTCATTCGGGGAGAGGCAACGGATACATCTGATTTAGACATTGTGATTATTGATGAGTCCGTTCCTTCTTCATATCGAGAGTCGTTTATAGAATTCGATTGGCCAATTGAAGTGTTTGTACATAATGCAAGCTCCTATAAGGAATTTTTTGAGAGTGATCGAGAACGTGCCCGACCAACGATGCCTAGAATGGTCTCGGAGGGAATTATTTTAAGGGACGATGGAGTAATGGAAGCTATAAAAAAAGAAGCAGTGGTCCTGTTAAATGAAGGTCCAGAAATATGGTCAGAAGAAACTGTACTTATAAAACGTTATTTTCTTACAGATACACTAGATGATTTTATAGGTTGTTCGAATAGAGCTGAAGAAATATTCATTGCAAACACATTGGCTGAACTTGTAAGTGAATTTGTTTTAAGAACGAACCAACGTTGGATAGGTACTTCTAAATGGATTGTTCGCTCTTTAAGGGCATATGATGAAGACTTTACTATTCAATTTGTAGAAGCATTTGATACATACTACAAAACGGGTGATAAAAAAAGGGTAATTCATTTAGTTGAGGTAGTGATGGAACCTTTTGGGGGACGATTATTAGAAGGTTTTTCATTGGGTAAATAGTAGATTACTTATGGACTAAAGGATAGAGAGTAGGAATAGAATTGCTGACTAAAATAAATGCTTTACCAACTGATAAAAAAATTGCAGGAGTTCATTGTGTTCCATTTATGGAAAATGGCAATATTCTTATGGCATGGGATAGAGATGAGCAACTATTAACTACAGTAGGTGGACGATTAGAGGCAAATGAAAATATTGACCAGGCACTAGAACGTGAGGCAATGGAGGAAGTGGGAATTGTATTAGGAGAGGAGAAAATCCCTTTTGCTTTATGGTATTGGGATTCTACAGATTCTTATACGATATGGTTTTTGGTCAAAGTAATAGAGATGAGGCCATATACCTTTGATTTTGAAAAAACGGGCTATGTTTTATTTAACCTTGAAACAGCATTACAATTAATCGAAAAGATTGAACCAAACAATCCGAAAAGAACAAACCTCATAAAGTTGGCGGAAAAATCTGCTAAACAACATAATTGGCTTTAATAACAAGGGGGTGAGTACTTGCCTAAAATTGTGCATAGACAAATCATAAATGCTCCGAAAGAAATTTGCTTTGACTTAGCAAGAAATGTGGAAGTACATACAAAAACAACCTCCCATACAAAAGAAATAGCAGTAGGAGGGATAACGGAAGGTTTATTAGAGGAAGGAGACACAGTCACTTGGGAGGCAACTCATTTCTTTATCCGACAAAGGCTTACGGCTAAAATAGTATCGATGGAAAGGCCAAATCAATTTAAAGATACTATGGTAAAAGGCGCTTTTTATTCGTTTAATCATACGCATGATTTTCTAGAAGTACCTGAAGGCACGTTAATGATTGATACATTTGACTATAAGTCTCCTTTAGGAATTCTAGGAATACTGGCAGATAAGTTATTTCTAGAAAGATATATGAAAAAATTCATTATTTCCCGATCGATGGAACTTAAGAAAATAGCGGAAAAGAATAGATAAATTTCCAAACTTTTTACTCCTGTGTAATGTCTAATACATAATGACCTTAAAATAGTCAGGTTTAAAGGACATATACCAGGAGGAAATAATGAAGAATTTACTAGTTTTATTAATACCGATGATTTTATTGGTTGGATGCAATAATGAGAAGACGGAACAGACTCC